>DATJLP010000008.1:0-58637 GCA_035509375.1 Candidatus Acidiferrum sp. | reverse complement strand
CAATCGCCGCCAATCCCAAGCTTTTGTTTTTCATGACGAACCCTATCAGAGACTCTCTTTTCATCACAGTTCAGAAATACCTCGTTTCATCACAATAGTTATTGTTTGGCAGTGTTTTAAGGCTTTCTTTCACGTTATCAGGAAATACGACGCAACAATCAGCACCCCGGCGAGCAGCATCTTCCTCTTTATGTTCTTTTCTCCAAAGATCAGCCCTCCCGACAGTACTGTTATCACCACGTATATGGTGTTTCTCAAAGGCGCAACCAGGCTTATCGCCGCAAGGCCTGCGGCCGCGTAGTAGGTGGCCCTGTATGCGGTGGTGAGCGCAGCCTGCGAGGTTATTGTCACCTTGTTTTTGCTGAAGTTCTTGATCATCTCACCCACGCCACCATACTTTATCTGCATGTACGCTGCGAAGTTCACGGCGGAAAATATCTGCACAAGTATCAATATTGTGAATGGGTCGACCGTGTTCACAATAAACTTCAAAAGTATTGCGCCAACCGCGTTGGCGAGCGATGAGGCTATGACCACATAGATGTATTTGCTCTTGTCAAATACCGGCTTGCTCAACTTCGGCCTGAAAAACAGAAGCAGGTAGGTCACGCCAACTATCACCCCAACGCTCGCGTACTGGATGAGGGTGAGCTTCTCTCCAAGTATTATGAAGGCGAGGATGACCGTGAAAAGGGAGGGGAGCGAGCTGTACGCAGCGGTCGTGACCGCTATCTCCCCGTGCCTGTATGTCCTTGCGGTAAGAAGGTATGACAGCGTAGACACGAGGCTCAGCGCATATATCAGTCCGAGCTCGACCCAATTGATGTTGAACCTCGCCAGCGGTATCAGTACAAGCGACATTATCGCAGCTATTATCGCGAAGTCGGCGCTGTACTGTGATGCGTACTCCTTCTTGAGCGCCCTCTTCTCCTGGATGGTCGCCACTCCCATCAGGACGGACGAGATGAGCGCAAGGTAGTACCACTGTATCATTCTATCGCCATTAGCCCCGATCGGATTCGAACCGATGTATGCGGGTCCAAAGCCCGCAGTCCTTGGCCACTAGACGACGGGGCTACGCTAGATAGTTGATTATCTAAGATTTAAGGGTTTGCTTGTCATCCTGAAAGCTCCGCAAGCGTATCTGCGCCCCTCGCAAGTTTTGCAAGCCTGCCGCGCTCCTTCCTGTCGGCCTTCGCTTTAAATTCGAATATCTGGTCAATCTCCTCTTTTTTGAGGCGGGCATTTTTGAATATGTGGCGCAGCGCTTTCTTTCTCTCATCGTGCACCTCGGCCACGATCATCGTGGAAAGAAATTCCAATACCTCCTCAATGCGCTTCTTGTCTGCAACAAAGAAGTATGTCCCCTTGTGCAGGCGCGGGCTTAGAAAGTCGTGATAGCTCATCGGCCTGCCGCTCCCGTCCCCCTTCGGTATGTCCGACTGCACCCTGCTAAAAACAATTTGCCTTATGACGCCCACATCTTCGCCCTGTATGAGGATCTGGGCCTCGGCAGAGTTTACATGCGCAATATTGCTATCCTTCGGCGGCTCTATGCCAAGGCTCTTATCATGGCTGCGTAATGCGAGAAGCAGCAAAGGGTCGCCCTTGGCGGTCACCACCTCCATAGCCGCCTCGGTCCTCTCCATCACGTACTTCCTATGGTCCTGCGCCTCTTTGGACCTGTCTGGGTGCTTCTCTGCCTGTGCGTTTCCCATGAGCACTCTTTATTTTTGAGATATTTATCCTTTTTCTGGCAGCAAAATACCGGAAGCGAGCCTATGCCTTTGCAAAATTAGCTATGCGCTGCGCATCCTCCTTTCTCGAGAGAGCCGGAAGCCTCTGCTCCCTTGCATCGCGCGCCTGCTTAAGCTCGAATAGTTTGTCTACCTCTTCTTTTGTGAGGCCGTGGCTTTTGTCCTGAAATATAGCACGCAGCGTTTTCTTCGTCTTGGTAGTGACCGGGGTCACTATCATCGATGACAGGTACTCTATCACCTCGTCCTCCCTTCCTCTAACGAAGAAGTACCTGCCCCGGTGCAGCCGCGGATCTATCAGGTCGTGGAAGCTCATGAAGCCCCCTCCCTCTTTTGGGGCCTTGGTTTTCTTCGAAGTCAAAACCAAAGGCCTTATAACTCCGACGCCTACGCCTCCTTCGAGCTTTTCCATCTCGGGATAGTTCACGTGGGCTATCTCCCTTTCCAGGGGCGGCGGGTTTCCAAAGCCGCCATCCCTTGGCTCCGGAAACCTAAGAAACAGCAGCAGGAGGGGGTCTCCCTTGCCGCTCACTACCTTGAGGGCGCTCCTGCTCCTCTTTTCACGAAATTCTTCATGGACCCTGACTTCAGCATCGACCATGAAAACCGTTCTTCCCTCAAGATATTTATCCTTTCTGAAGCCAGAAAAGTGCCTTCTTAGCGCAGCTCTCCTGTCTAGTAGGATCTTGCAAAATCAGCCACGTGCTGCGCAGCCTCGCCGCAGACCACACACCTCATTCCCCTCGCCTTGCCCTGAATGTCAAGCGGCATGTTTGTTATCTTCGCCTTCGTATCTGCCTTGACCTTTGCCTCGCACTTTTCTGATCCGCACCAGCCTCCCTGGGCAAAGCCGCCTTTCTCCACAACCTTCTTCAGCTCAGCATAGCTCTTTACCTCGTGGGTATTGGATTCAAGGAACTTCAATGCCTTCTGATACATGCTATCGTGTATATCGACAAGCAGCGACGCAAGCGTCTTCGAAAGCTCCTTTATCTTGACATCGTGCTTGGCAGATGTGTCCCTTCTTGATACAACCACCTTATCGGCCTTTATGTCGCGCTCGCCTATCTCTATCCTTACAGGTATGCCCTTCAGCTCCCACTCGTGGAACTTCCACCCCGGAGAGTATGCATCGTTGTCGTCAAGGTAGACTCTGAACTCTTTCTTAATGTCTGCTAGCAGCTCTTTTGATGCCTTGATGATCTTATCTTTGTTATCATTGCTGTATATCGGAATTATGACCACCTGTATGATGGCGAGCTTCGGCGGCAACACAATTCCCTTGTCATCTCCGTGTATCGCAATCATCGCGCCCAGCTCCCTCGTGCTGATCGCGAACGTGTTCTGGTAAGCGTATTCTGTCTTGCCGTTCTTGTCGAGGAACTTTATCTCGAACGCCTTTGCGAACCTCTGCCCGTCGCTGTGGAAGTCGGGGCCCTGTATCGCAAGGCCGTCTGGCAGGAGGTGCTCTATGCTGTAGGACGCCTCCGCACCCGCAAACTTCTCTGTATCGGTCTTCCTTCCTGTTATTCCTGGAAGCGCCATGTATTCCTTGAGGATTTTATTGTATATGCCAAGAATCACAGGACCCTCGGCGTCAGCTTCCTTCTTTGTCGCGAACACCGTGTGTCCTTCATTCCAGAGGAATTCCCTGCTTCGCAGCAATGGAGTAGGGTGCTTGAACTCCCACCTCAGCACGCTGTTCCATTGGTTGTACCTCATTGGAAGGTCTCTCCACGACCTTACCCACTTTGAGAAACTTTCGTACATGATTGTCTCAGAGGTGGGCCTTATCGCTAGCCTTTCGTCAAGTTTAGAGCTTCCTGTATGCGTAACCCACGCGACCTCGGGGCTGAACCCCTCGACATGCTCCTTCTCTTTGTTCAGGAGCTTCTCCGGTATGAGCATGGGAAAATAGACATTCGTTATCCCCTCCTCTTTAAACAGAGAATCTACCGCGTTGTGTATGACCTCCCAGGAAAAGTATCCGCTTGGCCTGAAGGCAAGGCAGCCAGACACCGACGTATAATCAACGAACTCCGACCTTATCACAACCTGGGTGTACCACTCCGAAAAGTTCTCCGACTTCTTTGCGGTTATCCCCTCGTCGCTGCCCTTGCCGGTTTTTTCCGCCATCTGCATCTTCTCTATAATTGGATTATCGGTTTCTTAAGCTTTCGTTTAGTCATTGCGCTTTGTTGGCGTGCTCCACAATCATGAGGGCCCTCTCCATCATGCTTCTCTCGTCATCTGTGAATACCTTCTCGTCCTTCATGCTCTTCCTTTTGAGCGAAAAGTCAAGCACGCTGAACCTGTCATCCTCCTTTCCGTGTATCGTATGGGCCAGAAGCTCGACGGGGTCTCTTATCTGCGGAATGCCCTCGATCTCAAGTATCCATTCCTCGGTAACTGTGCGATAGTTTATCAAGAAGGTTATCTCCTGCACCGCAAGCATCAGCCTCTTTGTCGTCTCCATCATGATGACCTCGTCAGATGTAAGGCTGTGCGCCTTGCTCTCCTTTTCCTTTATGTAATTGCCATAGCTCTGCAGCATCTCGTCGCTCTCCGCAGCTATCTCGTTCGCAACGAAGAGGTCCCTCTCGGAGTCGTTCTGCACCTCGCTTGAGACCAGGTTGCCGCTGACCTTCATCCTGCCCGCCTTGACCTCCTTCTGGAGGACGAGTATCGCCTCGTTGGCCAGCTCTGCCTTAACCTTCACCAGCAGGTCTTCGCAGATTATCCAGGCAGGGATCGAGTCTCTCTCCACAGCAATTGCACCTTTATCGTAAATAGTCAGGGTATGGGGGTGGGCGACGGCGTTATCTCCACAACGCTGAGGCCAGCCGGGTCGCAGATGTCTGTGTAATCGACAGCCAGCTCATACTCGCCTTTCGATACAGATATGATTCCGTTGTATTGCGTGGGGGCCTGCCCAACCCATGCGTTGCTGCTAAGGACCGCGGTCCAGCTCCCTCCGCTGACAGGCCTGTAGAAAATCTGAGTGCCGTCGTCTGTTATCACTATGACGTTGTAGGTTCCGCTCATGTTCGCATGCGCGATGGCTGTATAGCCATGAGAGGCGTATGGCGGCCCGCTGCACGGGGCATCGTCCGCAGCAAGCTGCGGAAGCGGGAATAGCGTTGTCCCAACACCGTCGTATATGTCGTGATCGTGGTAATCGGTACCGTAGGCCCAGACCATTCCTCCATCGGAGCCGGTGGAGGAGGACCAGGCGGAGTTATCAACGTAAGTTATTCCTGTAGGAGATGCGGGGTTGGCTGTAAGGTCGCTATACGGGAGAAGATCCACCTGGTCGCTGGACGGCGTCCACTCCGACACATTCCACAGAATACTCTCGTAGTTAACAACGGCAACGCCCCTGGAGTACTGCTGCTCAAGCCCGTTGGTTGTTTCCGTATTGTAATAGAACCAGAGGTTTATCGATGTTCCCTGGCCGATGGCAAGCTGCCTCGACAGCGGGCACTGGAAGACAAGGCGCACCGTCTGCCCCTCCTGCAGCGGCACATACGTGGTCTCAACGCTCGGCGTTGTTACAGGCACGCCAGCAGTAACGTTGCAGGCAAGCCCTGTCAGCGTTATCGGGCCATACCCCGCGGTATATCCCATAGTGACGGCGAAGGCGCCGCTCGAAGTGAAGGTCTCGTTGGTGCAGAGGAACATCGGGTTTGCAAGGCAGGCCATGCTTGGAGTCACCCTGGTGAAGACGCCCAATGCGAAAAGCGCGTATACGACCATGGCAATTATCAGTATCGCCCAAGAGTAGGTAAGAAGGAACTCCATTGCGGACTGGCTTGTTGGCCTGTTAGCATAGTTAATCATACATTCACGCAGAGCTCTATCGCCACGCTTACTTTCTTGATAGAGGCATTTCTTAACCTTTGCTATAATCCCTTCAATAGCTATTTATACTTTCTATAAAAATTACCCATATGCCGGGGGGCAAAAGGATAGAGTTCAGCGGCAAGAATCTGGTGGTGCCTGACAACCCCACGATATTGCAGATAGACGGGGACGGGATAGGCCCCGAGATAACCTCTAGCGCAATGCGCGCAATAGACGAGGCCGTTGCGGCTTCATACGATAGAAGTAAAAAGATAGAGTGGATGAAGCTCTTTGCCGGAGACGAGGCGCTCAAGAGGTTTGGGGAGAGGTTTCCGCAAACCACTGCCGATGCGCTAAAGGAATACAGGCTCCTCCTCAAGGGGCCGCTCGAGACCCCTGTCGGCAAGGGCTTCAGGTCCCTCAATGTGCACATGCGCCTTCTTCTTGACCTTTACGCAAACATACGCCCTGTAAAATACATGAAGGGCCTAAACAGCCCGCTCTCCCATCCAGAAAGCATCGACATGGTGATATTCAGGGAAAACACCGACGACCTCTACACCGGCATAGAGTGGCAGTACGACAGCAGCGGGGCCTCCACAGTCAGGAAATTCCTGAAGGACGAGATGAAGGTCTCGATAGACGGAGACGCAGGCATAGGGATAAAGCCGATCGGCAAGGCGAAGACCGAGAGGATATCCAGGATGGCATTCGAATACGCGATAAAAAACAGAAGGAGGTCGGTTACAATAAT
The DNA here is from genome assembly GCA_035509375.1 of Candidatus Acidiferrum sp. Classification (GTDB taxonomy): domain Archaea; phylum Micrarchaeota; class Micrarchaeia; order Micrarchaeales; family Micrarchaeaceae; genus JAJZAB01. Next base: position 52,283 of record DATJLP010000008.1, on the reverse strand, counting down.
GCACAAAGGCAACATAATGAAATACACAGAGGGGGCCTTCCGCGAGTGGGCGTACGCTACCGCAAAGAGGGAATTCGGCGGAAGCTTCGTGACTGAGGAGGAGCTGAACGCCCAGCTTGGCGGCAAGATGCCGGAAGGGAAGATACTGCTCAACGACAGGATAGCCGACAACATGTTCCAGCAGATAATAACGAGGCCCGAAAGCTATGACATAATACTTGCTCCAAACCTAAACGGCGACTACGTGTCTGACGCTGCCGGTGCTCTGATCGGCAACATAGGCACGCTGGGAGGGGCAAACGTCGGCGACGCAGGCGGGGTGTTCGAGGCAGTGCACGGCACAGCGCCGAAGTACGCCGGCAAGAACGTCGCAAACCCCATGGGCGTCATGAAGGCTGGAGAGATGATGCTTGAGCACATAGGCTGGAAAGAGGCGGCGCAGCTGCTGGGCAGCGCGGTTAACAAATCAATAATGCAGAAGAGGGTGACGAATGACATTGCAAGGTTCATGGGCGTCGAGCCGATCGGCACAAGGGAGTTTACCGACAACGTTGTCAAGATAATAAAATCTGGCTGATCATCAAAGGTTTCCGCCGCTCACTATCGCGACCGCGCGGTCAGACCTCTTGAAGCCAAGTTTTTTGAACGCAGCGATGGGCGCCACGCCCGCCAGCTCGGCGAGTATTCCCTGGTCATCGTAAAGCCTTTTCTGCTCCGCCGCCATCTCCTTCTCAGAAACCGCCACAGCTGTGCCCCGCGTTCTCCTTATCGCATCTATCGCCTGCTCCCCGAATGTGGGCAGCCCCACGGCTATCGCATCTGCCCCAGTCCTGGGCCTTTCATACCTTGTCTTTGCATTTTTCTTTACCGCCTTTACGAGAGGGCTGCACCCTTCCGCCTGCACCGCCACTATACGTGGAATTTTCCTTATTCTCCTTGATGATTTCAGGTCCATTATCGCCTTGAATGTCGCGCTCAGCAGCGTCGCGTTCCCGACCGGGACGATGACATGCGTTATGCCTTTCAGCCCTGCTGCGATCTCGTACATTACCGTCTTTTGGCCCTCCTTCCTGTAGCAGAAATCTCCTGCAAGGAAGGCCCCCCTCGTTTTCGCGTACCTGGCCGCAACCTCCTGCGCCTTTGAGAAATCCCCGTCAACCCTGTGCAGTGCCGCGTCGTGCGTCATCAGTATGTCTCTTATCTTGTTCGGGTTTGTGTCCCTTCCTATGAATACGGAAGCGCCTATCCCAGACATCTTCGCATAGTAAGAGAGGGAGTAAGCCATGTTGCCGGTTGATGCGATTGCCACTTCCCTATAGCCGTACTCCTTTGCCTTTGCAACCTCCACCACAGAGCCGCGGTCCTTGAAAGATCTTGTGGGGTTCTGCAGCTCAAGCTTCAGGAAAAGGTTTTTGTAATCCGAGCTCTGCACAAGCTCCGTGCCCCCCAGCTCGTAATGTTTGAACTTTCCCTTTGGGAGCATCTTCTCGTAGTCCCAGAAGCCCCTGCCGTCTGGCACCCTCACCCTTCCTCTGTACTCAACCTCTAGCAGCGATCCGCAGCTCTCGCACACCTGCTTCCTGTAACCGCTATCGTACCTGCATCTGCACCCGGTGCACTCCAAATAGTATTCCATCAAATCATTGGCCGCTTCCGAGTATCCTCTTTATCATGTAGTTCAGGATACCTCCAGACTTATAGTACTCCATTTCGATGCTGGTGTCTATCCTGCTCGTCAAGGTGGCCGCCGCCTCCCTTCCCGTATCGCTCCGCGTATAGCGCATGGAGACCTTGTCCCTCGGCTTCATTCCTTCGCTTATCTCTATGCTCACCGGTTTTGAATGGTCGACCTTCAAAGATGCTGCGTCATCGTTGCCGCTGAACTGCAATGGAATTACTCCCATTCCTATCAGGTTGCTCCTGTGTATCCTCTCAAAGCTCTTCGCCACCACGGCCTTTACTCCAAGGAGCATCGGGCCCTTAGCGGCCCAGTCCCTCGAGCTGCCTGATCCGTATTCGATCCCGGCAAAAACGACAAGGGGCGCGCCCTCTTTTTTGTACAGCATCGCCGCATCGTAGATCGCCATCTTCTGGGCTTCTGGGTAGTGGAGCGTGAAGCCGCCCTCAACCCCGTCAAGCATCAGGTTCTTTATCCTGTTATTTGCGAATGTTCCGCGCATCATCACCTCGTGATTTCCCCTGCGCGATCCGTAGCTGTTGAAATCTGCCGGCTTTACCCCGTGCTCCACAAGGTACCTGCCGGCAGGGCTTGCAGAGCCTATCGAGCCTGCTGGAGATATGTGGTCTGTTGATATCGAATCACCAAAAACCGCGAGCACCCTGGCGCCAGTTATCGGGGATATCCTGCGCTCCTCGTTTGTGTCGAATCCCTCGAAGAACGGCGGCAGCCGTATGTACGTGCTCCTCTCATCCCAGTTGTACATCTTTCCGGAAGGGCTCTCAAGCCCGTTCCAATAAGGGTTTACGTCGTATATGTTCTTGCCGTACTCCCTCTCAAAAATCTCCTGGCTCATGACCTTTCCAACCACATCGCTGATCTCCTTCTGGCTCGGCCATATGTCCTTCAAGTAGATCTTCTCACCCTTGTCGTTTGTGGCCAGCGGCTCCCTTGTAAGGTCCTTGAGCACAGTGCCGGCTATGGCGAAAGCGACAAGGAGCGGCGGGGACATAAGGTAGTTCGCCCTCACATCCGTATGGATTCTCGCCTCGTAGTTCCTGTTGCCTGAGAGCACAGAGACGACCGCAAGCTTGTTCGCATTCACCGCATCGCTCTGCTTTTCTATCAGAGGCCCGCTGTTTCCTATGCAGGTGATGCAGCCGTACCCTACAATCTCAAAGCCGAGCCTCTCCAGCGGCTCGATCAGCCCCGCCTTTTGGAGATATCTTGTCACAACCCTCGAGCCTGGGCCCATGCTCGTCTTCACCTTTCTAGTATCAACCCTCAGGCCCCTCTCCAGAGCCTTCTTCGCCAAGAGGCCCGCACCTATCATTACAGAGGGATTGCTCGTGTTGGTGCAGCTTGTTATCGATGATATGACAACGTCTCCATCCGACAAGGTGGTCTCGTAGCCGTCATCGTACCTTATCTTTACGGATTTGTGGTTCGGGTGGGGCGGCGCGCTCTTTATCGGCCCGTTATCGGCGGTCATGCTCTCCTCCGACCATCTAGTATAGTCTGTTGCGCTGAGCTTGTTCGAATCCCCCTTCCCGTCGTCAAGGAAGATCCTGATGAACTCCTCCTTTATTTCAGACAACGGTATCTGCTCCTTCGGCTGAGCCGGCCCCGAGACGCTGGGCCCTATCGAGCCAAGATCGACTTCCAGAATATCGCTGTATTCCACAGTGTTATAATCGATGTCGAGCATTCCCTGCTCCGAATAATACTTTCTTACAAGGTCTACCTGCTCCCTGCTCCTTCCCGTCATCTCCATGTAGCGCAGGGTTTCTTCATCTACAGGAAAGAGCGCAATGGTCGCTCCATATTCTGGGCACATGTTGGACAGCGTCGCCCTGTCCGGCAGGGAGAGGCTCTTCAGCCCATCCCCAAAGAACTCGACAAACATGTTTACAACTCCTTTCTCTCTCAGAAGCCTGGTCAGGGTGAGGGCGAAGTCTGTGGCCGTAGAGCCTTCTGGAAGCTTTCCTTTCAGATGCACTCCAAGCACCTTCGGCATTGTGAGCGATACAGGTTGATCTAGAAGTGCGGCTTCTGCCTCTATGCCTCCAACTCCAAATCCTACGATGCCAAGCCCATCTATCATTGTCGTGTGAGAATCCGTACCCACGAGGGTGTCAGGAAAGGCTGCATATCTCCCATCAGTATCGCGAAGCGTGACGCAAGTGGCAAGGTATTCAAGGTTTACCTGGTGGCAGATTCCGGCAGAGGGCGGAAATACCCGGAAGTTCTCAAGCGCCTTGCTCGCCCACTTGAGGAGTTTGTAGCGTTCAGAGTTCCTCTCAATCTCCTTTTCCTGGTTAATCTCCAAGGCCTGCACAACATTGAACGCATCAACCTGAACCGAATGGTCTATTATCAGGTCTGTGGGTATTATCGGCTGGGCATCGTCAGCAGAACCCCCTTTCTTCACTATATAGTCTCTTATCGCTGCCATGTCGACCACGGCAGGGACTCCGGTAAAGTCTTGCATGAGGATCCTTGAGACTTTGAATGGGACGTCTCTGTCTTCCGGTCTCTTAGCGTTCCAGTTTGCAAGCGCCCTCACATCTTCAACGGTCACCGCCTTGTCATCAACATTCCTTACAAGAGATTCTAGCATCACCCTCATTGAAAAAGGAAGGCGAGAGATCCTTCCAACTCCGAGCTTCTCCAGCGCTGGCAAGGAGTAATAGGAGACCTTCTTGCCGTTCAGGTCAAACACCTTCAATGACGATTCTTTTATTTGCTTCGAATCCAATCCCATTTTCCCACAACAATCAAACGAAGACTACAGAAGAGCGTCAACCTGCTTTGCAAGCGCCCTTACCTTGTCTGCAGAAGCCTTCATTGCAGCCGACTCATCCCTTGTCAACTTAAGTTCAACTACTTTCTCTACTCCTTTGCTCCCAAGTACGACCGGCACGCCCATGAATATTCCTTTTATTCCATACTCACCATCAAGATAAGCTGCGCACGGCAACACCTCCTTCCTGTCATTGAGCATCGACTCTATCATTGCAACGAGCGAAGACGCGGGAGCGTAGAATGCGCTCGAGTCCTTCTCGAGGCCTATTATCTCGGCACCGCCGTTCCTTGTCCGCTCTATTATCTTGTCTATCGTTCCCTTTCCAATAAGCTCCTTTATCGGAATTCCATTCACAAATGCGTTGTTTGGAAGAGGAACCATAGAGTCGCCGTGCCCTCCCAACACAATTCCGGACACACTTGTAACACTAACTTTCAACGTCTCTGCTATGAAGGTCCTGAAGCGCGCCGAGTCGAGTATTCCAGCCATTCCAACAACCCTTTCTTTCGGAAAGCCGGTCACCTTCTTCGCAAGATAGACCATCGCGTCCAATGGATTGGTAAGCACTATGAGTTTGCAATCGGGTGCGTATCTCTTTATCTGCTGGCACATCGGCTTCACCACGTTTACATTAGTATTCAGCAGCTCGTCCCTCGACATTCCCTCCTTTCTCGGAACCCCTGCTGTAAGCACCACGATGTCGCTTCCCCTTATCTCCCTGAAATCCGATGTTCCCATTATGTCAGAATCGAATCCCTCAAGCGGAGAGCTCTCCTTTATGTCAAGTGCAATCCCCTTCGCCGTGCCCTCTGTCCTGTTCACAAGCACAATGTCGCAAATGTCCCTGTACGCAAGTATCTGAGCGGTTGTGGCTCCAACGCGCCCAGCGCCTATTATCAATACCTTCCTTCTCAAGTAATCATCTCTTGCTCATCGGAACATACTTCAGGTCGAGCTGTCCTGTGTAGTTCTCAAGAGGCCTTATCAGCTTGTTGTCCTTCCAGTACTCGAGCATGTGGGCGCACCATCCCGATACCCTGCTGGCAGCGAACATCGGGGTGAAGAGCTCCAATTCTATACCTGCGCTTACATAGACCGGTCCTGCAAAGAAGTCAACGTTGGGCCATATCCCGTGGCTCTTCCCGAGCTTCTCTATCATCAGCTTCTCTCCCCTTAGCGCAATCTCCGTCAGCCTTCTCACCTCGCCCGATGAGCTGCCCTGCAGCGACAGGAGATATTCCTTTATTATCTTCGCACGGGGGTCGTACGCCTTGTAGACGCGGTGGCCGAATCCCATTATCTTCTTCTTTCCGGCGAGCGCATCCTCTATGTACTTCTCGGTGTTGCTCGGGTCTCCGATCGCATTCATCATCCTAAGCGCCTCCTCATCAGCGCCTCCGTGCAGCGATCCCTTTAGTGTGGCGATGCCTGCGGTTACCGCAGAATAAAGATCGGAGAGCGTTGAGCCTGTGACAAGAGTGGAGAACGTGGACGCGTTGGAGCTGTGCTCCGCCTGGAGCATGAACATCATCTCTACGGCTTTCAACTGCCCCGCGGTTGGCTTCTCTCCATTTAGCATGTATAGGAAATTCTCGCTGTGGCCCAGCGACGTGTCTGGTTCAACATATTCTTCGCCCTTTCTGCACCTGCCTATTGCCGCAACTATGCTCGATATTTTGGATACAAGCCTTATTGATTTGTTCATGTTTGCAGCATCAGAGGAATCCTGTGTTTCCTTGTCGTATATGGATAGATATGAGACAGCCGTCCTGAGCACATCCATTGGGTCTGCTTTTTTGGCATTGGCAGAGATCATCTCTACTATCTCATCTGGAAGGTCTCTCTCAGCATTAAGCCTTGCAGCAAACCCATCGAACTCCGCCTTCTTCGGCAGCCTGCCGTATAGAAGGAGGTACGAAACTTCTGCATAATTAGAATTCTTTGCGATCTCATCTATGGAATAACCTCTGTAGTACAACCTGCCTGCTGTCCCATCGACCTTGCAGATCGTGCTATTGGTTATGTACACGCCGTCCAAGCCCTTGCTTATCACAGGCGCCCCGGAATCCGCCACTCAACCACACCTATCATATCTAACCTATCAATAAATAGTTTTGCTTCAAAAAAGGGCGCGCAGCACAAAGGTAATAAATATCTTTTGCGGCAATATTTTCTTGGGGTGTAATGATGGCTACGAGTTCAGCGGAGCTAGAGGTCGGAATGGTTCAAGCGCATGCGGATCAGCTAAACGCACACGACCAAGAGCGCGGCGGGGTGCTGATAAGGACGGGCAGCACAAGGCAGAACAGGGACGAGGAGGCGGAGATCGCCAGGTCCCTGAGGCAGCACGGCTATAGGGTGCGCCAGATAATACACGAAACCACAGATATGCAGCCAACCGTAATAGTCGGCAGGGGCATCGAGCTGAGGGGAGCAGAACACGTAAAAAAGGTCGCGGAGTTTGCCGCTTCAAGAAGGGGAGACCAATAACAACCAAACCTGCCATGAGTCCAGAATTCAAGGCGTCGGCCGCGGTGGTGAGGGAAGCCTCTTCAAAGCATGGCATCGAATCCCTCCTGGGCGAGATATCAAAGATAAACAATTCCGGCACAACGGTGCAGCTCTTTGACCCCGACCGTGTGATAAACAGGATGCACCTCTGCGGAGCATACGTAAACGCCCTGTATGCGTTCGCCTCAAAAACAAACGCGTCAAGGAAGATATCTACCGAGATGCTGCTCTATGCTGCAATGACCAGGCAGATCGGCAAGGCCATAGGGCTCGTGGGTGCAAAGTCTGGCAGGCGCTTCGTGGTGTTTGCCAATTCAAAACCCTCCTTCTCAAAAATCACCGGCCTGCTGGCTTCGAGCAGAGAGTTTTCAACTACAAAGGCAAAAGAGATCTCAACGGCAAAAAAATTCGGAATAGGAACAAAGGACCTGGAGGCATCCGTTCTGCAGAAGATGGCGGTCTCAGGGCTCGACTGATTCCAGGATGTACACACCGTTGAGCGTGTTGTGTATCGCCTGCGCCTTCTTCTTCCCTATCTTCTCGACCTTCATCAGTTCCTTTGTATCCGCGTTGGCTATGTTCTTCACGCTCTTGAAGTGGCTGAGCAGCGCCCTTGCAAGCTTCGGACCTATGCCCGGAAGGTTTCCTATCATGTACTCTTGAAAGTGCGACATTGTTCGTGCGCGCCTCCCGCCCTTCAACGCAGGCTCCCTCTTGTTCTCCAGCTGCTCGTGCCTAGCAATGCTTGCGATTATGCGCGATGTCTCCGAAGCGTCCTCAGACAATATGACCTCTATGCCGTTGTCTATGTAAAGCGCAACGAGCGCCCCTATTATCACATTCCTCCCGAGCCTGAATGTCTCTCTGCTGCCCTCAAGTATGATTATCGGCAGCTTGTAGTTCTCCTTCAGCCTCTCGACCTGGTCGAGCAGCCTTCCACTCATCAGCGAGCTCTCAAAATCGGAGACGGTCTTGCGCTCTATGCAGACCCTGTCGGATATTACGTAGTCGCCAACCTCTATGGTCCTCTGGTCTATCTCTACACCGTTGAGCTCCAGCCCCTCCATCAGCTCCTTGTTCCTCTCCCGCTCGTCGACTATGACCCTGAGCTCTCTCATCTCTTCTCACCGAAGGTTATGTTTGAGAGGCCGGGGACCCCCTCGCCCCCGTACACGAAGAGCAGCGGGTTGCCGTCAGGCCCGGAGACCATGGAGACGTTGAATTCGTAGTGCCCCGGAGTGTTCGTCAGGTTAGCTGAGAAGAGCGTCTGGTACGAGCTCTCCGATGGGGTCTCTATGAGGAGCGTTGTCGGGCCGCCAAGCGCGACCGCGTCGAAGCTTATCGTCGTGTTTATTCGGTACACCCCGCTGGAGAATGCCTTGTAGAGTATGTTGGTGTCGTTCTGGTACGGTGCGAATACCGATATTAGCCCTGGCGAGACTGGCTCCCACAGCACGACGCTGGTGCCGTTGATGAAGGTTTCCACCTCCTCCCAGTCCGTCAAGAACGGATACGATGCATAGCTCCTGTAAACGGAGCTGTTGATCGCCTGCTCCGTGGAGAAGACTATCGTGCTGTTGTCAACGTACACCGGGCTTCCAAATATGCTCTCTGCCAGAGAGCCGACATAGTTGAGCTCAGAGGTGTTGAGCACCTGCCTGTTCACAACGACGAAGCCGACGTTGTAGTTGTAGAGCGCGAGCAGCGTCTGCGCGGTGTAGTTCTCGTTCACCGGCGAGGCGTAGCTTGCGTTGCCGTTCTGGAGGTTGTAGACGGCCACGGCCAACGGTATAGAGAAGAGGGGCAGCTGCTCCGTCAGGTTTATCCTGCCGCCGTAGCCGCCCAGTATGGGCTTGTGCGACGCGGAGGTGTAGAAGGTTGCCTGGCCAGCGGCAAGGTCAGGATACTGTACGTTGTTGTTGATTATTATCGGCAGCTGGAGTATTGAGAAGTTGGCGGTGTAGTTGCCCAGCTCTTGGTAGAAGGCCGGCACGGTCACAACCGTGGTGTTTGCCTTTGCAAACGCACCGGTCATCACTCCGGCGCTCTCAGCCAGGAAGAGGACTGTGAAGACCCCCACTATCGCGAGCATGTTGGTCTTGTTGCCCATTGAGTTGAACCTTTCGAGCAGGCTCTTCATGCCGATTGCTGAGAGCATAGCGATCGCTATGCTGAATGCCACGTAGAAGCGGTCCGCCTCCTGCAAGACCCCGAACCCAGGTATGAAATGATACAGGTAGTAAATACCAGGCACGCCGCTGCTGATGTATTGGCCTACCTGGACGTAGGGGCCCAAAACCATCCAGCCGAAGAAGAGCGCAACCACGATCCAGAGCTTTGACGCCTTGAAGTTCTTCCAGAGCCCGAAGAGCACAAGGATTATAGCGGTGTAGCCTATGTACGCTATCCTCTCGTCAGGGTCGACAGAATATATCGAGCTGTAGCCTGATGTCAGCTTGTAAAGGAGGCCGTTGTACGGGCTCGGCAGGAGGAAGGAGAGGATCGGGGAGCTCCACTCCACGTCGTTGGTCAGGGTGTTCCTGCTGTTTATGTTTGCCGCACCGCCAGGAGCCGTGTAGCCTTTTATTATCGGGATCCAGCCCCACGCGCCTATTATGAACGCTGCGACTATCGCGACGCCAAAGGCGGCCCAGAGCTTCTTGTTTTTGAAGAGCCTGCGCGTGCTAGAGTTGAGAAGGTAGCAGATGAAGACGACAGCCAGCAGGACAACGGTGAGGATCCCCTGCTCGACGTCCCCCATGAAGGTTGCCAGGACAAAGGAGGCGCCAAGCCCCACCGCCCAGACGTACTTGTGCCCGTCCTTGATCATTCGTATGAAGAAGTAAAGCGCAAGCGGCACGAAGCCGATGTTCATCCAGTCAAGATGGCCGATCGACATGGCAACGTGGAAGGAGCTGAATGAGAAGATTATGCCTGCGATGAAAGCCGCGTAGCCGTTCTTCACAATGTAGTCTGCAAGTATGAACATGGAGAGCCCGGAGAGGAGGAAGCCGAGGAAGAATATGATGTCATAGGCAAAGGTGACGCTTATCGCTTGGAACGGTGCGGTAAGGATTGCGCCAATTGGGGAGAAGGTGTAGTATGCGATGTTGCTTCCGACAGGCCAGAAGAGTAGGTAGGTATACCAGAGGTTGCCGTGCGTGTGGAAGACCGTGTAGGAGGCCCACCAGATCCCCCAAAGGTTTGAGTAGAGGTCGCCGCCAGTCCCCGGCGCGGTTGTCGACATATTCGACACTATCGGTGAAAAGATCACAAGCGCGATGAAAAGATAAAGCGCAGCCGCGTATACATGCTTCATCTTTATCTTGTTCTTGAAATCCGAGGCCATGCCCATGGCGTTTGCCTGGCGTTTCGTGTTCGCCGCAGGGCCGGCGCTTCTTTGTGGCTCTGACTGACCGATATTGGTTGACGTTTCACCCTCCATTGCAGCACGCAAAAGTTTCTAGCATAATATGGCACATAAAAATAAAAGGACGACGCATTCATTCCGATGTGTGGGCGACCTTCTTAAGAAGAAGGTAGAGCGCCGCGTACACGGGAAGCTCAACCTCCTGGTTTTCATACGGGCCGTACTCTTCCCCATGCATAACAAAAGAGGGGACCTTTTCCGTGCGGATCTTCATCACCCCCTGGCGGAAGACGATCGCATCCTTCATCGGGTCGAAGCCGTCAAGCTGCGACATGGAAACGATCTTACCTACAAGGCCGGTCTCTCCGTGGAGCGTCCCAGGTATCCTTATCAAATGATAGATGTCGTTGGTGACATTCCTGTCTATCGAGTCGCTCTGCGCGATAGCCATGTTCTTCATCACATTGGACCAGAATTCCGCCTTCTTTGGTATCTTCACCATGTCCCAGTTGCCGCTCCTTATCCCAGATGTTATTATCGCCTTGTTTGCGTATAGCTTTCTCGCCATTGCAGGCTCTATCCCGAGCGCTGCAAGGGAATCGGTGCCCCTTTCAAGTGCCGAGACCATGGAGCGCGCGAGCCTCCCGCCCCATCCATAGTCTGATTCTTTCGGGCCCGTAAGGCGCATGCCCCTCTGCCCGATCATCGGGAAGAAGCTCTCTATGTTCATGTTGAGTCCGGAGATATAGTCGCTTATCGCCTTCCTTGATGGAGAGTCGAGCATGAAGACATCCTTGCTGCTCACGTTGACATGGTAGCCGCGGTTGCCGCTGAAGTTTATCCTTATCTCTTCTTTGGAGAACCCGAAGTCTGGCACGAGGAAGTCCTCGACAAGCTTGATCACCTCTGCCTTCACAGAATCCAGGCAGTTCTGGCAGACCCATCCTCTTCCGTGAATGGTCTGGCACTTTAGGTGAAGGTCGCTTGCGTCAAGGTCGAATATTAGGCTGGAGCCCTTCCACATCTTCTTCTCCATCGGCCTTGCGTCAGGGTAAGAATAAAGCGAGCTCGAGTAGTGAACAAACGCGGGGGGTTCCTTGACCATGTGCTTCTTCAGCAAATCCAGGCTCTTGAAGGAGTAGTGCCTGAAGGCGATCTTCTTCTCAAACGTGCCGAAGCCGAACTCCCTCTCGCTCACGTTGCTTATCGGAAGATCCGCCTTCTCATAGTAGTGCCCGAAGAGCCCAGTCGCGATCTTCACCACCTTATCATCGAGCATCCAATCAATAGGTTTCTGCATGCAAGGAATAAATAACTACACAATCTGTATCGCGAATCGGTCGCTGACGAACCAACGAACAGGTATATATAGCTGTTTCTTGAGATAAGACATCTATTTCAAGATGGTACTCATGCAAAACAGCGGAGACGGGCCCATCCCCAAGAGCTTCAAGGAATTCGCAGAGAAGTACAGGGATCCGGTTTACAAGACGATATGCAGCTACGTGCCCATCAAGGAGCCGCTAGGCCACTATAAAATAATGAGGGACTACATAGACCGGCAGGGAAAATACAGGAGGCCGGCGCTGCTCCTGCTCACCGCATGCCTCTACGGCGCAAAGCCCGAGGAGACGTTGCTCCCAGCAGCTGCGCAGCAGCTCTCCGAAGATTGGATATTGATGCAGGATGACATAGAGGACGACTCGGAGCTCAGGAGGGGAAAGCCCGCCGCGCACAGGCTCTACGGCTGGGTCCACACCCTGGACGCGAGCGACACCGGGCACATGGCCATGTGGAAGATGCTCAAAGACTATCTGATGCAGGTCGGCCCGGAAAAAGGAACCAGGATGTACGACAAGTTTTACGACATGATGCGCTACACTGTAGAGGGGCAGTACATAGAGAACACCTTCATACACGACACAAAGGACCTCGACAAGGCATCTGAGGAGCTTTATTTCAAGATAGTGGACAGCAAGACCTGCTACTACACAATATACGGGCCGATGCAGCTTGGAGCGATAGCGGGCGGGGCGACCGACAGGGACCTCGAGATGCTTAAGGAGATAGGCCAGAAGTGCGGGGTTGCCTTCCAGATAGTCGATGACATCCTTGACATGATTGCCGACGAAAAGGACTTCGGCAAGAAGAACAACGGCGACCTATACGAGGGCAAGCTCACCCTGATGGTCATCCACGCGTACAGGAGCGCCACCCCTGAGGAAAAGCTGAGGATGAATGCGATCTACGGGAAAAAGCGCCAGGAGAAAACCGCGGAGGAGATCGCGTTTATAAGAGGCCTGATAGAGAAATACAAGAGCATAGACTTCGCAAAGGGGATTGCGGACAGGTACGGCAGCGAGGCAGCGGCCGCTGTAAAGAGATACATAGACTCAATGCCCGCCAACGGCTACAGGGAGATCGTCCTCTCCGCAATAGAGGAAATGTACATAAGAAAAAAGTAGCCTCTATTTCTGTTTTGGAATTGCGCGCTGAGACGCGATGCTCGTGCCGTTTCCCTCTTCGGATAGGCCACGCAGGCCTACTGGGGATTTGGTTGGGTTAACCAGTCCCTGAAGCCCGTCTCCCCCCTTTTCCGCAGGCAGAAGTACCACGCTTTCGCCAGGGTTGGCTGCAGCGCGTGCATACATTGTCCGCAAGCCGACATCGGTCTCCATCGGGGCTGACAAGCTCTCTGGCTCCACCACAGAGCCGCCGCGTACGGCTCTCCTCTCACGTATGTCCTCAACGATCTCATCGGCAACCGAATGGCCTGCCGGTTTTGCTTGCACTGTTTTATCTGGTGCTCTTTTTCTTGCTGGCATGAGAGTGAATTTAACAATGTCATTTTTATATCAAAGGGCATATACGACTATAAACGAATCAGACTACGTTCAAGGCTATTGCATAAACATAAAAACATAACTCTCGAAAAGGGTTCATGCCAATGAAGAGCGACGAGGTGAAGCAGGTCATAATTGTCAGAAAGGACCTCGACATGGGCCAGGGCAAGATCGCTGCGCAGTGCTGCCACGCCTCGGTCTTGAGTTTTCTTGAAACCCAGAGGGTAGATAAAGAGGCGGCAACCGAATGGCTATCATCCGGGCAGAAGAAGATCGTTTTGAAGGTCGATGATGAAGAGTCATTGAGAAAACTCTTTGCAGCATTCAAGTTCAAGAAGATACCGTGCGCGCTTGTGGAGGACGCTGGCCTCACGCAACTACCGCCCGGCACAACCACCACTCTGGGCATAGGTCCGTGGAAGAGTGAAGAGATAGACCTTTTCACAAGCAAGCTCAAGCTCCTTTAAACATAGGTAAGCCAGTCTTCGAACTCTTTATCATTTCCGGTAACAACATCGCTGTACTTCTGCGCAAGCACCTTTGTTATCGGCCCTGGCTTTCCGTTTCCTATGTGTATCCCGTCGATGTTCACTATCGGGGTTATCTCAGCTGCTGTGCCTGCGAAGAAGACCTCGTCAGCCGAGTAGAGCTCCTCCTTGTGCAGTTCCCTTTCCTCGACAACTATTCCGGTGTTCTCCGCCAGCTTTATTACCGTGTCTCGCGTGACGCCCATCAGTATGTCGGCGCTCGCATCCGGAGTGATGAGATGGCTGTACTTTACCGTGAAGATGTTCTCTCCTCCGCCCTCTGCAACGTATCCGCTCGTCGAGAGAAGAATGGTCTCGTCAAAACCCGAGGCCTTTGCTTCGGTGTTTGCTATTATTGAGTTGATGTAGTTGCCGCTCGCCTTGGCTTCGACAGGAAGTATGCTCGAGTTTATCCTTCTCCATGATGATATCTTGCAGCGTATTCCCTTCTCTTTTCCGCTTCCGAAGTATGCACCGAAAGGCACCGCCGCTATGTAAACGCTTACCTTCTTACCATATGAGCCTATTCCTATCTCATCAGAATTGTAGAAGGCGTACGGCCTTATGTAGCACGATTTCAGCTTGTTCGCTTTCACGGTCTGCACGACGGCCTTGACCAGCTCCTTTTCGCTGTATCCCAAATTCATTGAATAGATCTTCGCTGTCCTAAGGAATCTCTTTATGTGCTCATCGAGGCGGAAGATGGCCGACCTGCTTTTCCCCTCGTAGCAGCGTATCCCCTCAAATATTCCGCTGCCGTACTGCAACGAATGGGTGAGTATCGGCACTTGAGCGTCTTCATACCTTATTATTTTTCCATCAAGCCAGACCTTCAGGCCTGACCTACTGCTTTTCTTCGCCATGGGCTCAACAACTACAGATAACAGTCAATATTAATAATCCTTTTTCACATGCTTTAGCATGGTATTAACCAGGGACAGGGCGCTGGCCATACTGAAGAAGAAGAACCTCACAGAATTCCAGATAAAAGTGCTTCTTGCAACTATGAGGATTCCAAGAGGAGAGGTTGTTACCTACAAAGAACTTGCAAAGATGATAGGCTACCCAAAAGCATACAGGGCGGTTGGCAGCGCGCTGAAGATCAATCCCCTAGCACCGCAGATACCCTGCCACAGGGTGATAAAGAGCGACGGGTCGCTCGGCAACTACTCTGCACCTGGAGGCACAAAGCTGAAGAGAAAGATGCTCAAGGCTGAGCACGCTATAAAATAAAAGGCCGAGTCGCCCCGGCCAACCTGCACAACCCTATATCCTGTAATTCAGCCCCATCCTGTGCATTCCTATCGTCTGCTGCATCGCTGCGCCCGTGAAGTAAGCGAGTATGTCGGTCTTGCTGTGCTCTACCAGGTGCAATTTCTCCTTTCCGCCGCGCGTAAGCTCCAGGCTTCTTCCCGGATCGTCCTTTGTCGCGAACTCAAGAATGCCTTTGTCTTTCAGCCTCTTGAGTATGTACCATATCGAGCTCTTCGATATTCTGTAAGAGTCGCTCATGTACTCTACGAAGCTGGAGGCGCTGCCTATGCTGTCAAGACCTATCTCCAGCATGACGAGCTGCTCACGCCTCGTGAGCATCGAGTCAAGGGTTAAACTACCAGTAGATTCCATTTGGACCATAACAAACACCGAAAAACTTTATGATGTTTTTATGCATCCAAATGGAAGTATGGCATATTGCAAATCCAAACTCTTGCTGTAAAGCCTATGCTGCCCTTAAAGGAATAGTCACTTGACTTCTGCAGCATTTGGGATTGCATTCCTACCACATTCCATCTTTAGCGTAAATTCTATGAAGTGAAATAGATATTTAAGCCTTATGTACAGCTTTTCGGGATAAAAACCCTTTTTAGATACAGCCAATATCCTTGAAAGAGTGCAGCTGCTTTCCCGCCTCGTCATCCGCGTTGAAGATCTCTATCTTTACTCTTCTTTTCTCAGCATCGCCGAGGACGCTCCTTATGTTTATGTCGCTCAATACGCTGTCATTCACGAGTATTGTGCCAGCTTCGTAGTTATCCAGTGCCTTCTTCACCTCGCTCATTCCAGATTTTGACCTTCCAGAGGCAAGCCCCTCAAGGAACTCTCCCATCAGCTTGAACTCGAGTCGCATCCTGTCGCCCTCAAGAATGCTTGAGACGTCGTTGCTCTTTATCAGCTCGTATATTCCTGTACGCTCGACATTGCTTATCTTGAAAAAGAAGAACCGTTTCGGGATCTTTTTCATGAGCCCCTTTACCTCCGCATACTTCTTCAGCTCGTCCTTTGTGAATCCCGGTCCCGCTATGATCACTATCTCGGAATTCATATTCTCTATAACCTCGAATATCTCGTTGAAGTACTTGTTCTGCTGCTCTGTGAAGTCCTTCTGGCTCATCCTTTTGCTTAGCCTACTGTATATCTCGTCCTTGAAGACAAGGCCGTATCCGTACAGATACGCAGGCATCATCTTCTCATCATCAATAGCAATTATACCAAGCCTCGGCTTTCTCGAATCCTTTACAGCGTTCTTGACAACTTGAATGAGATAATCGGGCCACTCGGGCTTCGTTATCTCCAAAGTGTCTCCTGGTGCTATGTTGAGAGTGTGGTACGCATTCAGCTTGACGTACTCCAACGGCCTTCCCTCAACTATCTTGCCCATAAAGCGCAGCCTTACCGCGGTCTTGTCAAGCTCGCTCTTCTCGACCTTCAAACGTATCACGACCTCCTTCATCTCTCCGGTGTCTCCCTCATTGCCTTTGAACCGCCTCAGGCTCTCCGATTTTACAAGGTCGTTCTCGAATACGATCCTCTGAACCGCCCAGAGGTCCTCTATAGTGTCCACTCTAAGCTTGAGCGACCCGCTCGTCTCATAGAACTTTATGACCTTCATAGAGGAAGAGTCAGCATACAAAGTATTTAATCCTTTGATAGGCATCAATACCTGATTCCTTGCTGCTGACAATAACCAGCTCCATAACCTCTCTCTTCCACGCCTCATACGCTACCATATCGGCGATGATGTCTGCGTACGGCTACCCCGCAATATTCGGGCTGATGCTGCTTGACGGGGCGTCGCTGCCAATCGTCCCGAGCGAGGTCGTGCTGCCACTGGCTGGGCTGCTCGCACAGCAGGGCGTACTAAACTTTGTCATAGCCTTCATAGCAGCGTTTGCAGGCACAACTGGCGGGATGGTAATCGATTACTACATAGGATATCTGCTTGGCAAGCAGGTGGTCTACAAGCACCTCAAGCTCTTCCATGTAAAGCAGGAATCGCTGGACAGGTTTGACGACTGGTTTGCAAAGAACGGGGTCGCGGCGGTCTTCATAGCAAGGCTGATACCTCTTGTGGGGGCTCTGATGAGCTTCCCTGCTGGCTTCGCCAAGATGAATCCAAAGAAATTCTTCCCGTTCGCAATGGCCGGCGCTTTCATCTGGACGATGGTCCTAATGCTCTTCGGATACTTCTTCCTATCGGCAAAGGGTGCTGTATACGTCATCACCGCAATCGGAGTCTTCGCAATAGTGGTTTACTTTATCTACTACACGTTCACAAAGAGGATAGCCAACCACAAGATCAGGTAGATGCTCTAGTTATTTATAGATTAAATGCGGTTATAGCAGCGTGATGAACGAGGTAATCTCTGAGCAATTGCTGTGAAGATAGGTAGGCGGGCTGATATTATATTGAACGCTCTCGCTAGGTTGAAGAAAACGAGCATACGCGCTTCTGACATAGCATCGCAGTACTGGTGCGAGAAGCAGATGGAGCTCAATTATCTCTTCGGCCAGAAGATAACCGCACAGATAAAGAAGGGAAAGCAGATACACGGGGATCTGGAGAGCGAGACGAACGTGCCCATAGTGCTCATGCCAAAGGCGTATGCGGATGTGATGTACAAAGGGCTGTACACGAGCTACATGGCGCTGAAGACATTGAAGCAGAACAAGAAGACAAGGGAGGTCTCTGTCTATGGAGCGCTGAACGGGTTCAAGGTTGTCGGGAAGATCGACCAGCTTGAGATAAAGGAGAGCGAGGTCATCGTGCAGGAGGACAAGACAAGGGGAAGCGACAACATCCCATCAGAAGCGCAGATGCTGACCCACAAGGCGCAGGTGATGCTCTACAGAAAGCTGCTGCAGGACATCAAAGACGAGAGGTACACTGTAAAGGCATTCAAGGATTCTTACAGAACATCTTCACTCCTGATAACGGGCGAGTTCAAGAGGCAGCTTGAGAGCCTGGGCGTAGAGAGGGATCTTATGGGAGTGGAGCCGATCACTGACGCATTCTTTGACGGATTGAGGAAGATAGGGAAGATAAGCGACACGCTCTATATAAGGTATATAAACCAATTTACGGGAAATGAGATAAAGCTGCACAAGATAAAGTACAGCGACGATGAGATGGCACAGATGATAGATTTCGTTATGAAATACTGGAACGGGGAGCGAGAGGCGCTCCCGGTGCCGATGGAAGAGAAGTGGAAGTGCAACTTCTGCGCATTCTTCGGAAAGGAGTGCAAGGTCTGGTGGCCGCAAAGCAAGTTAACCTAAAAAGTTACTGATACTGCAAATTTCTCCTCAGATCATGAATATGTTTTCTTCTTAGTAGGTCATTTAGATAAGATGGCAGAAGAATACTATTAGGGTTAGCTCTTACCTCTGCTTCAATTACACTAATTGCCCCTTTATAGTCTTCACTTGCTTCAAGTTTTGCCGAAACCGATATAGGATTGGGCGAACTTTTAGCTTCTGCCTTTTGTCCTGATTTTTCTATTGATCGTACGCCTTCAGAACTCATGATTATGTGTTAAATTTAGAGATATTTATCTTTTTGCTTAATTAGATATCATAGAGCAATAGGCACCTACCAGAAAAGCTTTATAAGATGCAATTTGAACCTATTTCAGAGAGCATCTGATGCATCTGGTGTTGGAATGATTTCGAGCACTGCGCTAAAAAAACTATACCTCGACTTTTTCCAGAAGAAGGGGCACAAGCTCATCCCTAGCGCCTCGCTTATTCCAGAGAACGACCCCAGCGTGCTTTTCACAACAGCTGGCATGCACCCTCTTGTCCCATTCCTTCTCGGAGAGCCTCACCCTCTTGGAAAACGGCTCTGTAGCGTGCAGAAATGTATCCGTTCTCAAGATATCGAAGAGGTGGGCGATGCGTGGCACCTGAGCTTCTGGGAGATGCTGGGAAACTGGTCATTAGGAGACTACTTCAAAGAGGAAGCCATAACCATGAGCTTCGAGTTTCTCACAAAAGAGCTTGATGTGCCTATTGAAAGATTCAGCGTTACCTGCTTTGCAGGCGATAAGGACGCTCCCAGAGACGAAGAGACCGCGCGCATCTGGGCTCGCCTTGGGGTAGCAAAAAACAGGATACACTTTTTACCAAAGGGCGACAACTGGTGGGGCCCTGCCGGGGAGACCGGTCCATGCGGCCCAGACACCGAAATGTTTTATCACGCAAAGGATATTCAGGAAAAAAGCACCGAAGAATTCTCCAAACTTTCAAACACCGGCCCATTCTGCGAGATTTGGAATGACGTCCTGATGCAGTACAACAAAACCGCAGATGGAAAGTTCGAGGAGCTAAAGCAGAAGAATGTAGATACTGGAATGGGTGTAGAGAGGATGGTTGCGGCCCTCAGCGGCGCAGACAACGTATACGCATGCGATACCGTTGCACCCATCCTTGATAAAGTAATTTCAATATCGAATCCGGGCACCGAAAAAACAAACCGCAATGCCCGCATAGTAACAGACCACATCCGTGCAGCTGTGATGATTTTGGGAGATGACAAAGGCGTCACCCCAAGCAATGTAGATCAAGGCTATGTGCTTCGCCGATTCATAAGAAGGAGCATAAGGCACGCAAGATTAATTGGGATAAAGGGGGAGTTCTGCAACGAAATCGCCAAGGTTGTAATCGATGTCATGGGCGGCTCGTACCTCGAGGTCAAGAAGAACAGTTCACGAATATTCGAAGAGCTTGAGAAGGAGGAAGAGAAGTTTTCGGTGGCACTTGAGAATGGGACAAAGCTCCTAGAAAGGAAGTTGGGGCTTCTTCAAGAGCATCACCAAAAGATACTTGATGCAAAAAGCGCGTTCGACCTCTTCCAGAGCTTCGGCTTCCCGCTTGAGATAACCACTGAAATGTGCAAAGAGAAGGGCTTCTCGGTAGACGAAACGGGCTTCAATTCTCTAATGAAAACCCACCAAGAGCTTTCGCGCAAGGGCGCAGAGCAGAAGTTCAAGGGAGGGCTTGCAGACCACAGCGAAGAGACAACAAAGCTGCACACAGCAACCCACCTGCTGAACGAGGCGCTCAGGCAGGTGGTCGACCCGTCTATACACCAGTTGGGATCAAACATCACCAAGGAGCGATTGAGGTTCGACTTCAATTACGACAAAAAACTCACGGATGAGCAGATAAAGAAGATCGAAGAATGGGTAAACAACGTGATAAAGGCGGAGGCTGACGTATCATTCGAGATGATGAGCATCGAAGATGCAAAGAAGGCGGGCGCTCAGGAGGTATTCGAGGATAAATATGAAAAGACCGTAAAGGTCTACACAATTGCAAAAGGCAAGAAGGTATACTCGCGAGAGGTTTGCGGCGGACCCCACGTGAAGAACACGCGCGAGCTCAAAAGCTTCAAGATAATAAAGCAGGAAGCGGTTGCAGCCGGTGTAAGAAGGATAAAGGCGATAGTTGAGTGATTTTGATGGAAACCGATTCGAGATTTTTTGTTGGAGTAAAAGCGCTAATCAGGAACAAGAACGGCGAATTACTACTTTTGAAGTCAGGACCTGCAGAGCTGAGATCTACGAAACGAAAGACACCTTTTTGGGATTTGCCTGGTGGAAAGATAAGAATAGGAGAAATTGACATTAAAAAGACGGTGGCCAGGGAGGTCTCTGAGGAACTTGGGGTTCCAAGGAGCGCATTGAAAATAGGTCCGCTCTTTGACGCATCCGTTTCGAAATTCAAAATTCAGCACGGAAAAAGAATACCTCTCTTCCTCGTCACATTCAGGTGCGACTTGAAAGGGAACACATTCAGACTCACCGATGAACACGAAAGGTTCAGCTGGATAAAACTGTCGAAAGCAACGAAACTGCTTAATGTAAAGTTCAATAATAGTTTCGTTGAGAAGTTGGAAAAACTTTAGAACCTATTTAAGTTCAAGTTCCAATCAAGTAGGCTTTGATAGTCTCTCTGCGTGCCCTAGATCTTGATAAATGTACTTCTTGGAATTTACAGCACTTAACTCCTCATCAAACCTTTCCCAAGGAAATACAAATACAAAATTTGGTAGTCCTTTTCTTTTTGCTTCCTTAGGGCTCAAAGCTTTTGTCTCGTTTGTAAGCCTGCCCCAAAACTGAGCATCAACCCCTTTCAATTTCTGATGAGTGTAATCTGCATGAGCGGCCGCGTATATTATTTTGCAACCCGGAAACTCTTTTTTCAAATCGTTCACAGCCACCTGCGCCGTCCCGCCAAAACAATGGTTATTTTCCACAAGCAGAAAAACTGGCTTTTTCATCCCGTCAAGTTTTCTTTTATCAATGTCTGACAGTTTTCTAAGTTCGCTTTTGCCTTTTATGTCGAGATATTTGTATTGCACAGGCAGTATGGTAAGGAGTTTTAATCGATAGGCAAGATAGGTGCCAGGAATGGCACCACCTCTTAGAATCGGTACCACAGCATCAGGAATAATGTGCCCCTTCTTCAGATAAACATCAACTTTCTTGTAAAGTCGGTCAAGAGCCATGCCATACTCATTCCATGATATTCTTCTGAACTCCTTTACGCTGTACTGTTTAAGCTCGGGCGCCTTCATACACTCCATCAGTAATCAGAACAAACTTATAAAGCCCTTCAGTTATGTTGGCGCCACCAACCTCAGTATCCGCAAAAGCGCAGGGTCGCGGTCCACATAATGCACCTTTAAATCTAGTTCTTCTGCAAGTTTCCTCTCAAACCTGGCTCCATACGATTGCTCCCATCTTGGAGTTAGAAAGAGGTCTGTTATCTCCTTTGGCTTAAAAATATCCTTCCAGAATTTATCCCACGCCTCTACAGAGTTCTCGCCATAGAAATTAGCAAGGAATCTTGGCGTGTAGATATCCAGGCAAGAGAATAATGGAAAAGGTGTCACTAATCTAAGCGAGTTAACATAACCGGCAAGCCTCAATTCATTAAGCTCTATCTTCTCAGGCTCCACACCGTCAGATTCTCTTATTGCAGCTACAAAACCAAGCCTTTCCAATGATCTTTCCTCTCTAAACCCTCGTAGAACGCCAACTACTCTATGGCTTGCATCGGCAAGTGTGGTTGCGCCATCCGTTGATGTCTGCAAGCGCGCGAACAGCTCGCTGTTCAAAGCAACCATGCTTACCGTTGGATTTGGCTCTCTCACAGCATTCCGAATACCTACCATTTTTACCATAAATATTACAGATTTCCAGATATTTATAGTTTTTTTAAATTACAGAATAGATGTAAAAATTAGTTATTTTGTATTCAGGAAAACTGCTTAATCGTTTGTGCTATTTCTTCGTGTATTCCGTCAATGCAAGCGTATTTTTTGACTTCCTCTGCGTTGACCCAAGCATGGTCTGTGAAAGATCCTTTCTCAAGCTGCACCTCGCCTGACTTGTACTTCGCAGCGAACTTCACCAATACTACCGGAATACCGTCCGGCCTTACGAAAGCGACGCTGTTTATGTAGACAAAGCTTGGATGGATCTCTATGCCTGCTTCCTCCCTTACCTCTCTTTGGAGCAGCTTCTCAACCGCTGCCTCGAAATCTATAACATCTCCGTTTATCCTAGTTGGTTTGCTGATATCAAGGTCGTTCCATTCCAGCTTCCCTCCAGGAACAGCGTATCTTCCAGGGTGCACCTTCTCGCGCTCATCCCTCTTTAGTATCAGGCAGCGGCC
Source organism: Candidatus Acidiferrum sp. (assembly GCA_035509375.1). Classification (GTDB taxonomy): domain Archaea; phylum Micrarchaeota; class Micrarchaeia; order Micrarchaeales; family Micrarchaeaceae; genus JAJZAB01. The sequence continues at coordinate 29,587 of DATJLP010000008.1, read as the reverse complement.
ATCCTTTTCTCTGTAGATAACCACATTCGCCACAAAATAGAATAGCTTGTCCTTCTTCGCAGCATCCAGGCTTATTTTGTCAGCTACCATTGCCATCACAGCTCACTTTACACAACGTTTTTAAACCTTAAATAGCTAATGTTTCTGTTTTGAGGGGGAGCATGAGTTTCTATGTATATACATTAGCAGCCGGAATCCTTGCGCTGATATTCTCATTCTGGGCGGCAGCCACCACCCTGAAAAAGCCAGAAGGGACGGAGAAGATGCGCGAGATATCGCTCGCGATCCGCGCAGGTTCCAAGGCATATCTCAACAGGCAGCTCAAGACAATAGTCGTATTCGCGGTAATACTTGCAATAATATTCTTCTTCCTGAAGAACGGGACGCAGCTCGACCTCGCTTTCATAACAGGAGCTGTCGCATCGTATCTTACAGCATATATTGGCATGAACGTTGCCGTGCGGGCCAACGTAAGGACCGCAAAAGCGGCAGAGAAGGGAGCCAATGAGGCATTCGCAACAGCGATAATGGGAGGATCTGTAACAGGATTCGCTGCCGTAGGGTTTGGCCTAATAGGAATAAGCGTTCTTCTGATGTATCTTACAATTTCTAATGTTGCGATACTGATAGGTTTCGGATTCGGCGCATCACTAATATCGCTCTTCGCAAGGGTTGGTGGCGGAATATACACCAAGGCAGCCGACGTCGGCGCCGACCTTGTTGGAAAGACAGAGCTGGGGCTGCCTGAGGACGACCCAAGGAACCCGGCCGTCATTGCAGACAACGTTGGGGACAACGTTGGAGACTGTGCAGGAATGGGCGCTGACGTCTTCGAAAGCTATGCCGTAACGCTTGTTGCCGCTCTACTGATCGCCGCAAGCATCGGCACGAACCTCAAGCTTTACTCTTATCCGCTGATGGTCGCGGCCGTTGGAATAATCGCCAGCATACTCAGCATGTTCTTCATGAAGTCGCGCGGCGGAAACGCAATACGCGCACTATACGCTGGAATACTTTCAGCAGTAATAATATCTGCCGTGCTCGACCTCGCTCTTACAATATACATGGGCGTGCCGCTTAGCGCATACGTGGCCGTCCTTTCCGGACTTGTACTTGCAATACTGATATTCTGGATCACCGATTACTACACGGGCAACAACAGCAAGTCCGTGATAAAGATTGCCACTGCGGCAAAGGGCGGTGCTGGGACCAACGTGATAATGGGGCTGGCCGTCGGCCTGAGGAGCACCTGGCTGCCCGTCCTCATCATAATCGCAGCCATATTCGTAAGCTACACAGTCACGCAGAGCATCTATGGCATAGGGATAGCGGCTGTTGGAATGCTCTCTCTCACAGCAACGATACTCACGATCGACTCGTTCGGCCCGATAACCGACAACGCAGGCGGAATAGCAGAGATGGCAGGCCTGCCGCATGCCATAAGGAAGATAACCGACAAGCTTGACGCCATAGGAAACACCACAAAGGCAACCACAAAAGGATACGCAATAGGAGGCGCTGCACTTTCCGCAGTCGCGCTCTTCGTGGCATTCGCAAGCGCTGTCCATCTCCCATCGCTCGATGTGCTCAACCCGATCGTAACCGTGGGAATATTCATTGGCGCATTGCTGCCGTTCATCTTCTCGTCCTTCCTGATGGAGGCTGTCGGCCACGCTGCCAACATGATGGTCGAGGAGGTGAGAAGGCAGGTGAAGACGATAAAGGGGCTCATGACAGGCAAGGCCAAGCCCGACTATGCAAGGGCAGTTGACATCGCAACGGTGAATGCTCTAAAGTCGCTTGTTGTTCCCGAGCTGATAGCAATACTTACGCCCATAGCCGTTGGCCTGATACTCGGCAAGGCAGCTCTTGGAGGCCTTCTTGTCGGCATGATACCTTCCAGCTTCGTGCTTGCGCTCTTCATGGCAAACGCGGGCGGCGCTATGGACAATGCAAAGAAGTACGTAGAGTCTGGCCACTTCGGAGGAAAGGGAAGCGACGCGCACAAGGCAGCGATTGTTGGCGATACCCTCGGAGACCCGCTAAAGGATACGGCAGGGCCGTCGCTCAACTCGATGATAAAGGTCGTTAGCACGATATCCATCCTGCTTGCGCCGATATTCATAACCTATGCACTAATCTGATGCATGGTGTTCCATTGTACAACCTGCTCTACGCGATAATACTCTATCCGATAATCTACATCTTCCCAGCTTACGCCGCAAACGGCGCCCCGGTTATATTTGGCGGCGGAAAGCTTCCGCTGGATCTTCACAAGAAGATATCCGGAAAGAGGATATTCGGCGACAACAAGACCGTAAAGGGCACAATAGCCAGCCTGGTGTGCGGCGTCGCTGTAGGCCTCATCTACTATCCCTTCCTTCACTACATGCTTCCTATTGCGATTCTCCTGACGATAGGGGCCAACTTCGGGGACCTTCTTGGCAGTTTCATAAAGAGAAGGGTGGGAATAGCATCCGGGAGGCCGATACCCCTGCTCGACCAGTATGGCTTCTTCGTTTTTGCACTGATATTTGCAGCGCCCCTCGGCTACCTTCCAGATGTTTACGGGATCGTATTCCTGATAGTATTGACTGGAATACTCCACCTGCTCACCAACATGGGAGCTCATAAAATGAGGCTCAAGAAGGTTCCCTGGTAGAGAACTCTGACAGCGAGCTTAGGCATCGTTAAATATCTTTGCTGAGTAATACCACTATGGCAAATAGAAAATACATTCTAGAATATGATTCAGAGGCCGACGCCGCTTACATCAGGTTAGAAAAAAGGAAAATTGTGGATTCGATTGAAATAGAAAGCAATGTAATTGCTGACTTGGATTCTAGGAAAAGGGTCGTAGGCATAGAAATACTCAACTTCTCAAAGAAGAGGGTCGCAGTCACCGAACTGATAGCCAAAGGTATAGAAAATATAATTGCAGCGGCGTGACGCCGATGATACTCATATTTTCTTCTCACGCAGCAAGGAGGTTGCTTGAGAGAAGCTTAAACAGGCAGATGGTAATTGATACCCTCTCCATCCCTGATAACCAGTTTGTGAACGAAGGATTGGGCAATGCGGTGAAGCTATTTGGGGACAAAGCGCTAGTCGTGGTATTCAGGAAAACTGGAGATGTATACTTTATTGTAACTGTTATTTTTACTTCCAAGATTAAAAAATATTTGTGAAACATCGTCGCGCATAAAATGAGGCTCAAGAAGGTTCCCTGGTAGGCTTCCTCTTGTCCGGCTTTGGCGTTCCGCCTTTCTGCTGCTCCAGGTACTCCTTCATGCCCATGACCCCGAACGGTAGGGGCATCGCGAAGCCCTTTGTCTCTGTAGGTATGAACACCATCACGTTCTTTCCAGCGAGGCTTATCTCGTACATCATGTTGAGCGCCCTGAGCTGCATCGCATAGGGGTCTGTCTCATACTTCTGGGCTGCCTCTATCATCTTGTCAGCTGCCAGCGTTTCGCTCTCGGCCAGTATCACCCTCGCCTGCTTCTCCCTGTCTGAGGTGGCGACCCTGGCCATTGCGTTCTGCAGCTCACCTGGTATTGTAACATCTCGGATCTCAACGGACGTTGCGTCTATGCCCCAGTTGGTGACCCGCTGCTCGATCAGCTTCTGTATATCCTCTCCTATCACGTCCCTTCCAGCAAGCATCATCGACAGTTCGCTCTTTCCTATTATGTCGCGCATAGCGGTCTGCGAGGCAAGGAGAACAGAGTCATAGTACGACTGGACGTTCAGCACCGCGTTTTCCGGGTTCCTTACCTGCCAGAAGAGTATCGCATCGACATCCACCGGGACGTTATCCTTTGTGAGGGTCTTCTCGGCCTTGAATGCGGTGCTGATCACCCTCAGGTCCACCTTTATCGGAGTGCTGTCTATGATCGGGATTATCAGATACGGTCCAGGCCCTATGATTCCTACATATCTTCCAAGGCGCAGAACCGCCATCCTGTTCCACTGGTTGAGAATCCTCAGAGACAGAGCGAGGACTATGAAGAACACCACGAAGAATGAGAGGGCCGTAAAGACTATATCGCGTGTCAGGTAGTACGCAATTCCGGTTATCACAATGACTATAATCATGTCAACGGCTGCGGCCACCCCAAAAGAATAAAGCTTTGCAACCCCGACAGAAGGCTTTTGATCTGCCATAAATGTAGTACTATCGCAGAATTATTATTTAAGACTTTGCTCCAGTCCTTCAAAAAATCCAAATGCAGACCAATCACTCAAGCATAAATACTTTTGGTGGGTACAGTCTTCATGGCGAAGATGACGCTTAAGAGGTATGGGCTGGAGAAGGGGGCAAAGGTGCTGATTCTCATAGGGGTTGTTCTCAACCTTGCTGCCTGGATCATAGCAGCGCACTATGCAGGAATTATGTACATGGCTGTGCTCTTCATAGCGCCGGCCATATTCACATTGGTCTTCGCGATCACGCTTCTTGTAGTGAGGTACAGGTACACCCTATTCGAAAAGTATCCATACCTGATCAACCTCCCATCAATGTTCTATCGTTTGGGAGCCAACGCCAAAACCCAGAGCAAGGCGTTCACAAAGATATACACGGTGCACGCAGTGGTGCTGGCAGTACTGGGCGTCATGGACGTCCTCCTGACGACCTCGATAGGCCGATCCACTGTCGGAGCCGGAAAACTCTCCTTCGTCCTGTACCTGATAGTGGTAGCCGTACTGATCGTATCCGTATTCCTCCTTTACAGGAGGATATACATGCAGCTCAAGAAGTGAGGTTCTACAGCAGCGCCAGAAAACAGGAAAAGCTATTTATATTATAAATGAGGAATATCCCTCTATGGCTGGAGGTGCAAAATTGGCGGGCCTGGCGCTGACAGCACTGAAGTCAAACTTCACCACTTTGGACAGGCCTTACAAGCTCAACTTCACTGTTACATACAATTGCCAGAGCAGATGCTTGACATGCTCCATATGGGAGATAAGGCCAAAGGACGAGCTCACGATAGACGAGATAAGAAGGTTCGCGGGCAAGAACAACTACTTCAAGTGGATAGAGCTTACTGGAGGGGAGCCGTTTCTGAGGAGCGACATAGTTGAGATAGCCGCCGCGTTCAAGGAGAACTGCAAGGACCTCTATCTTGTGACGATGCCTACAAACTCGCTCTGCAACACAGATCTTGTGGAGAAGAGGTTGAGGGGGATTCTGAGCCTGGGGATACCGAGGCTCGTGATAACCGTCAGCCTTGATGGGTACAGGGAGCTGCACGACAAGATAAGGGGCATTCCGGGCAACTTCGACAAGGCGATGGCCACCTACAGGATGATAATGCAGGTAAAGAAGGAGCACCCGAACATCGATGCCATTTTCGGCTACACGATGAGCAAGTTCAACGTAGGGCAGTTCGAGCAGACCTACAATGCCGTGAAGCAGATATTCCCAGGCGTAACATACAACGACTTCCACATAAACATCGCCCAGACATCAGAGACGTACTACAAGAACGGAAACCTTGACCTCAGCCCCGTAGGGCCCCAGGCATCAGAGGAGATAAGGGGCGTGCTGATGAAAAGAAAGAAGATGTACGACCCGATGCACATAGTTGAGACCGCATTCATGAAGAGGCTTGTGGACTTCGCAAAGGACGGCAAGTCCCCGATGAAGGTCAGGAGCCTTGAGGCATCGCTCTTCCTCGACAGCTGGGGCAACGTCTACCCCTCGATAATGTGGAACAAGAAGGTCGGCAACATACGCGAGGCCGACTACGATCTATCAAGAATCTGGCACACTCCTACTGCAGAAGAGGTGAGGAGTGCGATAAAGAAAGGCGCAGGGCCGAACGAATGGACATCCTGCGAGGCGTACCAGACGCTTACCGGAAGGATAACCACTCTCTTCTGATCTTCTTTTTCAGGCCTACTCAAAGCTCTCAAACCTCTGGCATGCCCATGAATGTGCAGTAATTAAAATACCTCTTGAGAATCCTTACCATGAAGCTCTTCCCGCCTGGCGCGAAGCCCGGCCAGATAAACACCTTGGTGAGAATACTGATGGAAAACGAGGGAAGCATCAGCGTATCAAGGCTTTCGAAGAGGGTGCACCAGAACATAGACGGACTTCTTCCAGTGCTCGAGGCCTGCACGATGCTGGGAATAGCAGCGGTGAGCGATGCGACAGTTACCCTGACAGGGCAGGGAAGGAAGCTGAAGCAGTCCAACATAGATTCCTTCATAGCAAAGGGCATTGCAAGGATCGAGCCCTTCAAGACAGCGATATCAACGCTGAGGAAAGAGGGAGAGCTCTCAACAATGGAGCTGTCAGAGCTGTTGAAGGAGCACGGGATAAAGATGTACACCGATGCAGACGTAAACGCGACATTATTGAGGGAGGAGCTGCTCAAGTGGATGATAAGCTACAAGCTCATGAAAAGAAATCATAAGCGCGATTCATGGAGCGTTAGGCAGGCCTAACAACATCAGCTATTCTGTCAGATCCGCGTATATACCGTCGACCATCTTCATAAACTCCTTGCTCTCCCTGTTTCTCGGCCTGTTCATCTTTATGTTCAGTACCCTCTTCACGCCTGCCGGCTTGTTTGAAAGGACAACCACTTTGTCAGATAGCTCTATCGCCTCCTCGACGTTGTGCGAGACCATTACAACAGAGCTTATCGGGCTCTTTCCGTTCTTCAGCAACTGGATGACCTCGTTCCTCAATGTGGTTGCCGTAAGTTCGTCAAGTGAACTGAACGGCTCGTCCATCAGCAATACCTTTGGGTTGGATGCCATCGCCCTCGCAATGCCGACGCGCTGCTTCATACCTCCGCTCAGAACGTTTGGATAAGATTCCTCAAAGCCATCCAGCCCCAGCATCTTGAGAAGGGCCAGCGCCCTCTTCTCCTTCTCAGAGTCCGGAAGGTCCGTCACCGACAGGCCGAGCTTCACGTTCTCCAAGTTCGTAAGCCAAGGCATCAGCGCGAAGTCCTGGAAGACGAACGCCATTCCCTTTTCAGGCCTGTCGACGCGCTTGCCCATGAAGAGGACGTCGCCGCCCGACGGTTTTATGAGACCGGCAATTATCCTCAACAGAGTGCTCTTGCCGCAGCCCGACGGCCCTATTATGGATATGAACTCGTCGTTGTCTGCGTAGAACGAGATGTCATTCAATATGCCGATGTCACCGTATGAGAAGCTGACATCATTTACGTCGAGTATGTGCATATTAACCCCATATGCTTGCTACCTTCTTGTAAAGCCTCTTCCACACCAGCATGTCAACTATGATTATCATCGCTGTCATGTTTATTAATGCTGTCGCGACAAGCGCCAGGTTTCCGCTTGCAAGAGAGACGTCAAGCAGCCTTCCTATTCCGATATAGACATTGTTTATCACCGCCGTGCCGCTTATTCCCGTCTTTGTGAAATATTCCGCCACAATACTCGCGTTCCACTCTCCAGCTATTGCTGTTATCCCTCCGGTTATCATCCCCGGCAGCAGCGCCCCGAGGTAGACGCTCTTCCATGCGCGTATTTCCCTTATGCCCAAAACCCTCTTCACCTCCAGTATCTCCGGGCTTATCGTCCTTGCGCTTGCAAGCATGCCGAATATCATGTACCAGACTCCGCTGATGAAGAATATGACAAACGCGGTTATCTCGTTGTGGTACGGCACATTTGCCAGGCCGATCACTATCGCGGGCAGCAGTATGGTCGCAGGTATGGAGGCAAGTATCTGGAAGAGGGTCACATACTTGCTGCTCTTTTTCGAGATGAAGATCAGGTAGACCGATATCGGCACAGCGACGAGGCAGATCGCCCCGAAGGCAAGCCAGACCCTTGCAAAAGAGGCGAGCAGGGAGACGAAAGCCGTGACCTCATAGCCCCAAAGGTAGCTGTAATTCACAAATATGTAAGACAGGATGACAACTGCTGCAACAACCAGCATCACATAATAGGGAACGGAGCTCTGCCCCCGCTTTGCCAGCCGAGGGATCGCCTTTCTCAGGCGGCCCCTGTGCGCAGCGATCCTTATCTTTGGCATGTGTATCGATGCCAAGCCGGAGAACGCCCTGACGCGCCACGCCGCCCTCGCCTGGGCGTGCCTCTGCTGCGGCTCCATGTACCTCGATGTGTATCTCTCAAAGGGCTTGAAGAGAAGGAACCTCGTCGCCACAACGAAGGCGACAAAGACCCCTATCCCCATCGCATAATAGAGCGCATTTCCAGAGAAGGCGAGGCTCGCTATCTCCACGCCTATGCCGTACTTCACCGCGAAGACCGAGCTTCCAGTTGAGAATATCTCGCTCGTCACAAGGTAGAAGAGGCCTATCGCCCACGACAGCACGGACTGCTCGGCGACCCTCGGCATGCACGCTGGTATGAAGATCTTCCTCAGCCTCTCCAGCCTGCCCATCCTGTAGAGGCTCGAGACCTCGACGAGGTTGTTCGGAATGGTGCTGACAGACTCGTAGACGCCGAAAGCGATGTTCCAGATCATGCTGGTTGTTATCAGAAGTATGACGGACGCGTTTATTCCTATGTAGTTGGGGAGCGCAGCCACGACAATGTATATCACAAAGGGGAAGAACGCGAGTATCGGGAGGGTCTGCAGCACGTCGAGCACAGGTATTATTACCCTGCCTGCTGGCTTCGACCTCGCCGCAAGTATGCCTATCGCAATGCTCAGCACTATCGATATGAACAGCGCTATGAGCATGCGCGCCCACGAGAACGAAGCATCGAGTATGAGCAGCAAAAGCAAGCCTACCAGACCCTGCATGCTACAGAATCGAAGAAGCATTTTTTAGTTATTTGCCCAAGCAAAACAGATTTATAAGGTTGCGGTGAAAATACAGGATATGGCGCCTTTGCCATCATCAAAGACCACCAGGGACTTCATAAGGAGCCCGCGCAAGAAGCTCGCCGACATAAAGGACGCGCTGAGTTTCAGGGACACCTTCACTGAGGTCTTCATAGAGGAGACGTACCTCTGGCTCGCAAGGGAGATAAGGCCCAACACAACGGTCGTCGACATCGGCGCCTTCATAGGGGACAGCGCGCTCTACTTTGCAAGGTTCCCCAATGTTAAGAGGGTCCTGGCATACGAGCCGTACCCGAGGAACTATGCGCTCGCAAAGAGGTACATAGGGATGTCGCCGCTTAGGAAGAAGATAAGGATAAGCAACCTCGGCGTCACGCACGACGGCATTTCCAGAGACATATCGAGGAGCAACAACTTCCAGAGCTTTCTGCTGAACGAGAGGAAGGGCGCAAGCGACAGGAATGTGGTAAGGTCGATAACCCTCTCAAAGATCCTCCACGGGCTGAAGAATGTTGCGATAAAGTGCGACTGCGAGGGCGGGGAGAGGCACCTCTTCAAGGGCGTTGATATGAGGGAGGTGTACGCGATAGAGCTGGAGTATCATGGAAGGGACGACCTGAAGGGGGTGCTTGAGGGGCTGAAGGGAAAGGGCTTCGCAATAAGGAGGGCAGATCACGAGGACGGGATGGGCGGCGGCATCCTCATGGCGAAGAGGAAGGGCTAGGGTAGCTTATCTTTATTATCTTCGTGTCCTGGTTCTGGTATATCACATTCATGGTTACCCCGCTGTCGTTGTACGGGCAATCAGCGTAGTTGCAGAGCGCTGTGAACCTGAAGAAGTTGCTGAACGGCAGCAGCGCACCGAGCAGCGACCCTCCAGTTATGTTGGTGCCCTGGAAGTCCACCACAAAGGAGTATCCCGCAGAGCTGTTTATGTCCGATGGAACCACCGAATAGCGCCCTCCGCTGTCGTTTATGAATATCACGGAAGAGAGCGGGACGCGCTGCGGCGACCCGACGCTCCCCAGATAGCCTACGAAATTGGCTGTGTTGTTCTGCCCCTGGGTTTCTATAAGCTCAACGCTGTAATACGGATACGAGCTGGAATTGAAGAGGTATAGCGTGGAGTTGGAGGTGTGCTGCAGCTTCAGGCTGGTCATCGCGTCATAGCCGTACGCGCTCGTGTTGGTTATGTTGCCCTCTGTCGCAATCCCTCCCAGCTCTGCAAGCCAGTACCCTCTCACAACGAAGTACTGGGGCTCTCCGGAATCATATAGGTATGTCGCGTTCGGAGTTGTCGAGAAGAGCCACCTGGAGAAGTTGTATATCCTTGACTCGGTCTGCCCGCCGACGCTGTCCATCAGGCTCTGCCTGTCCCCAAAGCCCTCGACAACAGAGCCGTCAGGCCAGAGTGCCAAGACCGTCGCATTAGAGGGGGTGTTGTTGCGCAGCCACGCCATGGCTGTGAGGAACTGGGGGTTTATCCCATCGGCCTGGCCGCTCGTGAACGAGTTGTTGTATGTCGAGTGGGTGTTGAGCACCATCGCGGCCGCAAAGACCGCGACCACAACCCCTATTGCAAGGTATGAGACAAAGCCGCGCCCGCTCGTCTTGTAGCCGACCAGCTTGATCACCGAGTAGACGGCGTACCCTGCAAATACCGCTATGGGCGCAGATACGAGAGAGTTGTACCTTATCGCGTTGAGCTGCAGGTAGAAGGTGACGAGGAAGTATGAGGCTATTGCTATGAAGGCGATGTTCGCGACCCTCATCTTCTCCCTCTCAGTTATCCACCTCCTGAGCGCCAGGAAGAGGATTACGGCTATAGGGGCGAGCACTATCTGCCAGCTGAAGCTCGCCCAGATGAACGAGAAGGTGGGCTTCTGCAGCTCCTGAATTGTTATTCCAAGGTTGCCGCTTCCCGCCCCGCCGCTTCCCGAGAGCGAGCCCAGGTAGCCTGGGAAGGCGACGAGTATCGCAACTATCGCTATGATGAGCAGCAGGGCTGAGAATAGCGCCCTCCTGCCCGGGCTTCCGGCTATTGACGATAATTTATCCTTCCTCTTTATCACGATCAGCGAGAGCAGGGAGCCTGCCATCAGCGGAACGAAGAAGACGAAGAAGCTGCTCCCTCCCAATGATGGGACATACCTCAATACCCCTGTGGCAAGGTAGAGCGCCTGCACCAGATATGAGACGAGCAAGGCGAGCGAGAGCACGACCCCTCCCTCGCAGAGCTTCTCATCCCCTTTTATGAAACCGTAGATCGCAAGCACGGCCACCGCTATTATATATAAGAGCACGCCGAACGGCGCGCCGCCCCAGACCGCTTCCGCTGTGGCCAGTATGATGCCGCTCAGGGCAGCCATCCCGTATACCAGCAGCTTCCTCCTCTTCGAGGTCAGCACCTTGACGAAAAGGACGAGGGCGATGATCACGAATATTGTGGCAAAGGTATCCCCCCTGTAGACAAGCGCGGCAGTCCTGGATATGTCACCGCTTGATATGCTGATGAAAAACGCGGCGAGGAGGCCGGCGCTCCTGCTGCCAGACATATACTTGGCAAGGAGGTAGACGCCGAGCGCGTCTAGCATGCCGAAGACCACAGGTATATACCTCATTACAGTGTAGACGCTGACCCCAAAGAAGCGCAGGAAGAAGTACGGTATGAGCGTCACATAATAGAGGCCGCCAGGCTCTGTTATCTCATTGTGCAAGGGGAAGCCTGACAGGTCAGAATACAATGGAACCACATAGTGGTTCTGTATGGCCTGGAGTATTACTGAGTAATGGAAGAAGCCGTCCGGTTCGAAGAAGCCCGCATAGTTTGCAAGGCCGAGCCTGAGGCCCACATTCAATACAAGTATAAAGACCAAAAGCGAAATGACCACATACCTGTTGTTCAGGATTTCTCCCATCTTCTGCTGCCAGCCCTTAGGATGCTGAGGCTGTGCATCAGCGCTCCCTCCACTCTTCAGCCTCTCGAGCCTCTCCCTCAGCTCCCTGCCCTCTCTTTCATCCATCAATACCACAGCGATATCTAGAGTTTAGCCCTAAAGGCTTTTAATATTCTGCCTCTATTATATTAAGAAGAGGTATACGCGGCAGCGCCCCCACGTCGATGCTCTCTCGTGGGAATGCGTTGATAGAAGAAAGGACATATGACAAGAGACGAACAATAAAAGTCTTTTTATAAAACAACTATTCTACATAACAGATAGCTTTAAATACTTTTCTTCAAATGATATCCTACAACACACTTACGTGAGAACATGAAAAGCATAAACACAAAAAGGATAGCAGCAGTTGCTGCAGGAGCAGCACTGTTAGGAATAGGCCTCGCATGTGCAGGCCCGGTATCAATATCTAATGTACAGATAATAGGCAGCAGCGGACAACCACTCGTTCAGATCGTAGTTGGATCAAAGGCAGCAATTACCGACGGAATAGCCGCGGCAAACATTGCAGCTGCGATCGGCAACCTCGCATACACAACGCAGGGAATAACCGCATCTGTCAACACAACCAATGCAAACAACGTGCTAAAGGTCGCCGTCACAGGAACAGGTGGCGTAACAGGATTGACGAACGCACAGGTTTATCTGAACGAATCAGGAACAGCATTCGCCTCAGGATCCTACACCTTCACGGCATTGATAGGTTCTGTACTCAACAGGGCTATTCAATTGGGATCGCCAACAAACACGAAGTCTCTGCAGGCAAACCAGAACTATGCGTTCTATGAGTCAAACTCGCTGACGCAATCGCCTGCAGCCTCGCCATACTGGGCGGCTTCTAGCGTTCCATTGCAGACCTCTGTAATCGGATCATCGAACGGCGGTGGTGTCTCATTCTCGTCATTCACAACCAGCAGCTATGACAACATACTGCAGGTAACGAATGCACAGCTCCCAGCCCTATTGAATAACAATGGACAGTACGGAGAGACAGAGACGCTATGGCTGACAGGCTTCCCGGTCTACAACCAGACAGGCAAGAGCTTTGCCCTTATGGACTCAGGTGGAGCATACCAGGTAACCTTCACAAAGCCAATAGTAATGTCAAGCGGAAGCGGCGGCAACTCGATCAACAACGCAGCGTTCTCGTTCCTAGGCCAGAACTGGACAATAATCGGATACCAGGTTCCAGGAGGCATTGCGAACAGGACAGTTGGAGGATCAATAGTAAAGACAAGCACAACGGCGGTGGCCACAGGTGGCTCATCGTACATACAGGTTGCTTCGTCACTATCGTCACTTAAGACTGTGTACGTAGGACAGAACGTCTCAGGAGGTGGATTCACGGTGCAGCTTACAGATATAGGCCAGCCGAACAGCAACGGCCAGAGCCCAGCTGCAATAAACCTGTACCACAACGGCGCACTGGTAAACGTAACATCAGTGTCTCCAAACACGACGGCATCGTTCAACGTATCAGGAACAAAGGTCTTCGTAAAGGTTGGACAGACATTCGCAGGATTGTATGCATACCAAAAGTACGCAAAGATCCAGCTCTACTCGTCTGTGTTCACATTGAACAACAACCAGCAGTACAACAAGACGAACGACCCAGGCTGGTATGTAAACCTGCTTTGGACTAACACATCGACCAACCCAGGAAATGCAATACAATTGCAGAGCATATTGGTATACAACTACACACCACAGACGTTGATACCAGGACAGCACTTTGCAATAATGGGCAACCCGAACGCATGGAACCTTCAGTTCATCGGGGACAACCTAGGAAATGCATTCGACCCGTTGGTATTCCAGACAAGCACCGCAACAAGAACATACCAGAACTTCTATAGCGGATCTGCACTGGCAACAGGCGCATCAGGTGGAGTTCAGAACATAACAGAGCCGGAGCAGGTGTTGACAGTAACAAGCAACATAAACAACGCCTTCAGTTTCTCTGGACAGACAGGAACAACTGTAGTGTACGACCTGACGCCATATGCATTGCTAGCTGGAAACACGATCGCTGGCGCATCAGCGGTAAACGTTGTGGTAACAGATCCGGGCAACTTCATAAACGCCAACAACCAGCTCACAGTTAAGCTGGTAGGATCGAACGGAGCATCAGCAACAACAAACTCGCTGATCTTCAACACTCCTGGCAACGCACCTGTAACAGGAACGATCTGGACAACCTTCACGAACCTTACAGCGATAACGCTGCAAGGAACGCAGGCAATACCGGGTCTTACAGTGCAGGTATACCCATTCAACGGTGTAGGCAACTCGATACTCCTCGCACAGTTGGTTTATCAGAACCCAACAATCCAGTACCAGCAGTCAGGCCAATCAACCTGGACGCAGGTATCCGGAGCGAACGTGATCTACAACCAGCAGAACGGGCAGCCAACGCAGACGTTCACAATATCGAACATAGGTCTGCCATCCGGCGCACCGGTCTCGTCAACGCAGTACTTCACGTACAGCGTCGCATCGAACCCAGTGCCGGCCAACACAGCAGCGCTCGCATACCTGCAGTTCGCTATCTTCAACAACACAGTTGGAGTGGGCAGCCAACCACTGTTCTGGTTGAACGCATCAGTTGGAACGCTAGGAAGTTCACCTGGAAAGAGAAACAACATGACATATATCTCTACAACAGGCCAGAACCTGAACAACGCGGGTCTTGGATTCAGGACAGAGCGTGGCAGCACGATAGCGCAGGAGTCGTCAACCTCGGTGACAATTGACTACGCGGAAAACGTAGACCAATTGGTCTTCTCGCTGGCGCCGTCATCGTCCGCAGCAGCGACATCAACGCAGCACCAATACGGACCATTCTCGCCAGGGCAGTCGATCGGAGGGCAGAACGGCGTCCCAGGAGTGAGCGCGAACGTGACAGTTTCCAAGATATCAGGAACACCTGTGCTTGGAGCCGGATCGAGCTACTCGATAACAGGATTGTCGAACCTGACCGCAACACCATCTGTCTCAACAGCACTGGTACCTGTCTGGCTAACAAACCTGACGACAACGCCATTGGTTATCCTGGACAGCCAGGCAAACCCGTCGAGCTCGCTGATCTTGATTGGAAGCGGATATGTCAACAGCATATCAAAGACTCTAGAGCAGTCCCAGAATATAAGCGTAACGCCGTCCACACAGATGGTCCAAGCGTACGGAAACAAGATATATATTGCTGGATACACGGCAGCTCAGACAACCGCAGCAGCCAACGAGTTCATACAGCAGCTCTACGCCGCAGCCGCAACATAAAGCCAGTAGCAATCAAACAGAGGGAAGGCCTTTGCCTTCCCAATTCTTCTTTTTTGTTTTTTAGTGGTTTAGCGAGAGCAATTTGCACATCTTTATAAATATTTCCTTACAATACTTAAGGTGCGACTATGTGGAAGCTGAGTGCTTTAACGGCAGCCATCCTCTTCGCCTCAATACTCTCGGTAAGCGCGCACGCGGCCCCATATCCCCCGACATTCTACTCATTCCTGCTCAAGTACACCCAGCCAGCAGCGATAAACACGAGCATATACACCAACGCTTCGGTAGGGACAAACACCTATGTCATAATGCAGTTCCTTGACGGCTCCTACGCGATAGTAAACACCACCGGAGGGGCGTACTCCTTTGTGCTCAACAACGCAACGGCGTACACGCTCATGAGGCCCTTCGCCCTCCGGAAATACTACCCGAGCAACACGGTGCTGGGCGAGCTCGACACATACATGACATCGTACGAGGACACGGCAGCGACCAACATAACCTTCTGCCTGACAGAGACCGGATTGAACAGGTACACCTGCACGGAGTCCAACTCCTGCTTCTCGTGCTCCACTGTGCCGATCTGCAAGCAGTACCTCAACCAGTACGGCGCCTCCAGCCTCTTCGGAATCTCGATAGCGAACTTCTCTGTGTACGAGACGCTGCTCAACTCAAGCTACAACTCCTACTTCTCGCTGCTGGCAAACATAAACGTCAACAACAGCTACATAACCCTGCCGCAGCTGCAGGTTGCTGTGCAGAGGATAGACAACCTCTCAACGATACTGCCGAGGAACCCGCTCTTCCCGATACCGCAGGGCTTCGCCTCATACAACTTCTCCACATGCACGAGCTACGTGGTTAACGAGGCACCATGGTACTGCAACTACTATGGCTTCTGCCCGCCTTTAGAATTCAACTCATCGCAGATATACAGCGTGCAGGCGCTGCTCACCGGAATACTTGCAGCGCCACTGACCAACCAGAGCATAGAGGCGCTCGCCGCAAACACCACAAGGAAGGCGTTCCTTCTGGAATCGCCGTCGCTCGACGCAAAGCTCTCTCTCGTCATAACAAAATACTACTCGCGGTTCAATGCGACAAACGGCAACGCCAGCGCGCTCCTGCAGGTCTACTACAACTCAAGCCTCTCCTCATCGTTAAAGAGGCTGCAGAACACCTTCACCAACCTGATCGACTACAACATAAGCGAGAACACCAGCTCTTATAACGCATCGCTCACCGCGCAGCTGCAGAACGTCTCTGCCATATATGCTGTGCAGGAGAAGTCGTACAGCACCCTCAAGGCGATAGCAACCAACAACACTGCCCTTCTATTGAAGAGGGAGCTGGAGTACCAAAACGAGCCAACGCAGCTGGCAGCCCTCTCATACTCGCAAGAGTCGATAAACAACGTGATGAACGCCGGCATAAACTCCAGCCAGTACGCGTCCATATACGCGCAGCTCAAGTCGGTAAAGGCCGGAATAGCCTCTGTCGGCCACCCGATAGACTTCGCATCGGCCGTCAAGTCTGTCAATTCCGGCCTCTTGGCGAGCATACTCTCCGGGTCCAACGCCCCGATAGCCAGCAAGCAGGCCATCGCGCCGGTCTACATCCTTATAATCTCATTGGTCATAGTCTTCGCAATAATAGCAGCGATATACTTCCTGACGTACAACCACCTTAGCAGGGGCAAGAGGCTGCACCTCCACCCAGCTGCAAAGCGCGCCTGGATGCTCCTCTTCATCGGCCTAATAGTGGTGGGGGTGCTCTGCGCTCTCACGGTCTACAGCTACGCTGAGGCGGCGAACAGCTTCCTTCCGATAGACGGCTTCCTCAGCCAGATAGCCTCCCACAGCAGCGTATACGTTGCATACAACGGCACCGCCGTTGCGTCAAACCTCTCAATAGAGAATTGCGTATCCGCCTTGGAGGCGACCTTCAACCAGACTGGCAAGCAGCTCCACACCCTGACAATAAGCAACAACACCTGCGTCTCTTCGACGGCAAACCCGTACTGCTTCGACCAGCTGCTGGCGAGCGGCTACCCTGTGATAATAATAAGCGGCGGGCCGATAAGCGCGATCACCTACAAGGGATTGTACGGCCAGACGCTCTACGCTAGCGGCGAATCCGCCTCCGGGAGCGCCTGCTATCTCAACCAGGTACTAAAGGTGCAGTGATGCCAAAGGGGGAAGCGGGGCAGAAGAGGGAAGAGAGGCCAAAGAGGCAGGCGGAGCCCAAGAAGGGCGAGCGCCGCAAGTACATTGCCGTTGTGGCGATTGTTATCATAGTCGTAATTGTCGCGGGCGCTGTTGTCTACGGGCTGAACGCAACACAGCCCACTAGCATCTCGACCTTCAAGAACAACTTCAACTCAGCCAGCAGGGTATCGATATACATAACCGCGTACAACGGCACCGCGCTCAGCTACTCGATAGGCTGCGCAACCTCTATAATAGAGAGCATCGTCGGGAACGGCCAAAACCACAGGAACGCAAGCACAATAGACCTCTTCATAGCCAACCAGACAACATGCGTCTACCAGAGCGGGATAGGCAGCGTGGTGACCAACTACACCTTCGGCTCGATAGAGAACTGCACCAACACCGCAAGGTCGGAGCCGTCCATATTCATAAACTACAGCAGCACCAACAGGACCACGATAACCCCAAGGACGCTGTACGTGTCTGGAGATGGGCAGTTCCTCTCGCTCTGCGGCGTGGCATCAGAAATAACGTAGCTACGCCTTGTACTTCAGCATAGCGGCCACCCCCCCAAAGCCGAGGAGCAGCTCCTTTCCATACTGGCTGTTTGCAGAGACAAAGGCGACCTCTATGCCCATGTTGTCTGCCAGAGAGATGAGCTCCTCTATCGCGTCCGACTCCTTTATTATCTGGAGGGTGCCGCCCTCGGTGTGGCGGGACTGCCTTGCATTCCCCTCCTCAACGACGGTAAACTCGGAGTTGCAGGTCGTGCACCTGTATGTTACGGCCGTGAGCTCCGCGTCCTCGCTTATTATCAGCCTTGCGACATTGTTGTTCGCCAGGGCGGCCTTGACATTCTCGTACTTCGAGGTTGCAAGCCCGTTCCTCGATATCTCGACAAGGAAGCGCTCCATCACCTTGCGCTCCTGCGTCGCCGCCTGCTCCCTCAGTATCTCCCCCGAGCGCTCGAGGAGCTCGCGCACCCCCATCGTCTCGTCCGTATAGCCGGTGTCGAAGACCCCGAGCGTCTTTATCTGGTAATTGAGCACGCCGGCCTTGACGAAGTTGTCCTTGGTTGGGCCAGGCCCGCCGACGACAAGCCCCCTCACGGCCTTGAAGCCGTACTTCTCAAATACCGAGTTGACAGAGTCCCCGACGCTCTTGTAGTAGTCGTTTATGCTCTCAGATATTGCGCGCTCGTACCTTGCGGCGGACTGCCCGCCCTTCCTCACCTTTGCGTGGGCGAACGACCTTATCTTCTTCTCCACCGTAGTGCTGGTTCCGCGGAGGAGCGCTATCGTGGCGTCCCTGCCATCCATGACAAGGAGGACGTAGATGTCCTTTGCCTCCATCTGCTCGAGGAGCGGCTCCAGAAGGAACTGGGAGTCGCACCTGTATATGAACGACCTGAAGGGCTGCGGGGGCTCCATGGAGAAGAGCTCTATGTTCGGCTTTGCCTGCACGTTAGATATGTTCCCGCAGAAGACGGCAAGCCCGTTCTTCGGCGGGTTCCTGTAGAGCTTGAGGTACTGCATTATCTTCTCTATCGCGCTCTGGACGTTCTGGCGGGTGCTCTTCGACTTGATGTTGGCCGACTGGCCGTGCTCGTCGCGCAGCTTGGCAACCACGTCGGATATCATTGAGTCGGGAGGCACATATATGCTGATGAGCTCTGTGCCCGACCCGCGTATGGACGAGAGCCTTTTCACCTCCTTTTTTATGCTATATTCCTCTTTCATGAGAACCACAGAAGAGGCTACTCTATCTTCGCCTTGCCCATGTACGGGACAAGCGCCTTTGGAACTGTTATCGTGCCGTCGCTGTTGGCGTAGTTCTCGACTATGCAGACAAGCATTCGAGTCACGGATATCCCGGTGTTGTTGAGCGTGCAGACATACTTCCTCTCGCCCTTATGGTCGTACTTTATGTCGAGGCGCATGCTCTGCCACACCTTTGCGGTTGAGCATGAGCCCAATTCTCTGTAATCCTTCTGGCCTGGGAAGTATCCCTCTATGTCTATCGTCTTCGCCATCTGGTGGCCGGTGTCGCCGCTGCAGAGGGTGACAAGCCTGTATGGTATCCCGAGCGCCTGGAACATCTGCTCCTCGTTCGAAAGGATCTCTTCGAAGTATTTCTCCTCGTCTTCCTCCTTGCAGAAGACGACCTGCTCCACCTTATCGAACTGGTGGACCCGGAAGATGCCCTTTGTGTCCTTGCCGTGCGCCCCGGCCTCCCTCCTGAAGCAGGGGCTTATGCCTGCGTATCTTAGTGGAAGGTCGTTGACCGAGAAGAGCTCCTCGGCGTGCATCGCAACAAGGGCATGCTCCGATGTGGCTATCATGTACATCTCGTCGTCAACGTGCTCGAGCTCCTTCTTCGCCGCGGACTCTTTCGATTCCCCTACCGCGTACAGCGCGTCCTCGAAGGTCGCTATCGGAGCCACTCCCCTGTAATACTTTTTCTTAAGCATCAGCGGCGGAAGCACAGCCCTGTATCCCTTCTTGGCGAGGAAGTCTAGCGTGAACCTGAGGAGGGACTGCTCAAGGAGGACGAGGTTTCCCTTCAGGAAGTAGAAGCGCGCGCCTGCCGTCTTGGCCGCACGCTCTATGTCGAGAAGGCCCATACTTGTCAGGATCTCTTCGTGGGATTTGCCGATTCCCTTCTTCACCTCCCCCCATTTCCTGATTATTATGTTGCCATCGGGCGGCATCCCGGCAGGGACGGACTTGTCAAGGACGTTTGGCATGTTCCAGAGAAGGCGTTCCAGCTTCTCCTCCTTTGCCTTCAGCTCCTTTTCGCTCTCGTCTATCTTCGACTTGAGCTCCGCAAGCTCCGCGATCTTCTTCGACGCGTCCTTGCCCTTCTTCTTAAGTTCAGAGATCTTGAGGCTCTCCTTGTTCCTCTCCGCCTGCAACTCCTGAAGCGAAGTCTTGAGAGACCTCCACTCTTCGTCAAGCTTGAGAAGCTCTTCAATCGGGTATGAGCTTGCCCTTCTTTTGATGGAGTCCCTTAGCTCCGCGATGTTATCTCTCACATACTTCGTCGTAATCAAGTTATCTATATAAATCCTCAATAAAGAATTATAAAGAGTATGTTGTGCAGGGGTGGCAGAGCTTGGCCAAATGCGACGGGCTTAGGACCCGTTCCTTTTAGTAGGTGCGAGAGTTCAAATCTCTCCCCCTGCATTTCTGGTTGCTACCATGTAGGGGTATTCCATCTGCTGCTGATACCACTTCTATGGCGTTAGCGGTTGCGTTGTCAAGGTCATTGAGTCCTGTTGACCGCATGAGACACCGTTGCCGGGCTGCCATCTCTGAAGTGATACCTGGTAATAGCCTACAGGTATGTTGGCAGGAATTGAGTTCCCTTCTGTATAGAAGCCTGCGGTGCTTGTAGTGCAGATGTCCGCCTGCCATCCTCCACCATAGGTCAATCCGGTGGTAGAGTTTGACATATTGTATTCCAACTGGTCGAAGGGCTGCGAATCCGTTATTGTAGCATTCAGATAACCGCCATACCACGCGCAATTTGCAGTTATCGAGTTCTGGCTGCTAGATAACGTCAATGTTAGCCCATTGCAGTTCTGGCCATTAATTGTGGTCGTGCTCGAGGTTGTAGTTGTCGAGGTTGAACTTGTAGAGCTACTAGAACTCGAAGAGGAAGAGGTTGTTGAAGAGGAACTTGATGATGAAGAGGAAGAGCTGGACGACGAGCTGCCAGAGGCGGTGGTGCTTGTTGTAGAGGATGTTGTTGTGGAGCTTTTTGATGATGTCGAAGATGATTCCGTTGAAGTTGTTGTAGATGAGCCATGCGAGTTGCTGCTTATCACCGGAGGAGTTCCGTCGATATCAGGAGGCAGCACAGAGTGCGTTGAGGGGAAATATACATACAAGCCTATAATCGAAACTGTTACAACAGCAACTATTATGATGAGCTTGTACAAAAGATTCATCGGAACACAGATCAGAATAACAATCTGAAAGTTTAAATAGCTATTCGGAGATATCCAATTGTCTGTGGGTTATCGACGGGAAGGTGTGAATGAAAGCTGTTTTTGCAATGTTAGCATTCGTGCTTGTGCTGGGAGCCGCCACGGCAGGAACCGTGACATTGTCCGGCACGTGCTCCTCAAGCCTGGTTAACAGCACCTCCAACTCTGTTTACCTTCGCCTCTCAAACTCGGGGAACGAGAGCGCAACAAACCTTCTTGTCATTCCAAAATTCGGAGGCGCAAGCACCTACAACGCAACAGGATCCGCCCCGTACATATCGCCCGGCCAGAACGAAACCTTCATATTCCATTTCCATAATTTCACCACCCCTGGAAGCTACATCGGAGCATTCACGGTCCAGTACTCGCAGGACCAAAGCACCTTCTTCGCAATCTTCCCATGCGAGGTGAACTTTGTCAATGCAACCCATTCCCTCGCAAGCATAGTAAACGTAAGCCAGGTCGGAAATGTGCTCCATGTGTGGGTGATCAACATCGGCACAGAGCAGATAACTGCCAATGTCTCTATGCTTCTGCCCCCGCAGTTCCAGTCGAGCCCCCAGCAGGTTAGCGTGATAATGCCCCCGGACAGCACAGCGGCTGCCAACTTCACGCTATCATATCCGAAGATGCCTGGCGCCGCGTACACATCTGCGGTGGCGCTCTCATACCTGCAAGACGGCCTGCACTACTCCACTGCTGACACATATGTTATATCAACCTCGCCTTCACACGCGCCCCTCTCGCAGTACTCCATATACCTGATCATGGTTGCCGTACTGATGGTAATTGTGGCGCTCATTGCCGTCTCTATAGCGAAGAACAGGCAAAGGAAGGGGAAGAGCGAGGCGCCTTCGGGACTGTCAGGAGCTTGAGTTCTTTATTCCAGTCACAAGGTAGAAGCCGTACGTCCTGTCGTCGGGCTCGTAGGTCGCGTTAACTATGTTCTGAAGGTTGAAGTTGTTCTGGACGTATGTGCATATGTTGTTCGGGGTGTAGCACCAGTACCCCCAGTCTACAACAAGGCAGCCGTACCTTTCTTGATATGCGGAATAGTTGGAGGGGTAGAGCTCGGCCATCTGTATGGAGGTTCTGTTATTCAATATGAAAAGCGTGGGATCGTAGCTGAACACGAGGCACTGCGCAGGTATGAAATTGCTGCTGTTGTAGACAAAGTTCTCGTAGAATCGCGCGTCGCCCGCCTGCTGTATCGCCGACGGCTGTATGCCCAGCAATGCGCCAAGAGAATATATCGAATAGAACATAAGGACGAGCACGAAGACATAGCCAGAGATCCTTGCGGCCTTCAGTATCTTTTTCTTGGGCCACCTGCCAAGGTAGGACATCGACGCCGCGTACCCTCCGAATATGCTTACCGGCGCGATGAGCGCAAGCATGAACCTCCAATCGATCCCAAATGTGACACCACCGCCGTAGAATGATGCGTAGAGGAAGAAGAACGCGAGGAACCAGACGCCAAGGGCCGCCGCCTCCCTCCCTTTCTTCAGCGCCATGATCCCTGCCCCCAAAATGCCGAGCAGGGTGAAGAAGATTGGCTGCATTACATAGCTGCCTTTATAGGAATCGAACCAGAAGAGCACGTTCTGGCAGAGGTTGCCCTCCAGATTCTGGAGGCCTATTGACGAATTGGCCATTATGGCTGGAGAATTGGGAAGGCAGCTCTGAGTGATGTACGAACCCTGATATCCATATGAGCCTGTTGTAAGCTGGGCGTATGAGTAGATCACCTCCGGCATTATCGCGGCTGTAAATATGAGCACCACAACAAGAACAGAGGTGTTGAGGAAGTTCTTGCGTATCATCTTGAGCAGCTTGCCATCCCTATTGAGTATCAGGAAGATTATGAAAAGGACGGGAATATACAGGATCGCGTCCACTTTTGTGTAGGTGACAAGGGCGAGGGACAAAAGGGCTCCAGAGAAGGTGAAGATCGTCTTCCTCTTTATGAAGACCAGAAGGAGGAATATCGCCAGGAGGGAATACGCCATCATCGGCAGGTCAGATGTGGTGGGCATCGCCCAAACCAGGACAACGGGGGACAACCCTAGGATGAGCTCTGAAAAAAGCCCGGCCACCGGATCGTTAAGCAGCACGGTTCC
The DNA here is from genome assembly GCA_035509375.1 of Candidatus Acidiferrum sp. Lineage (GTDB taxonomy): Archaea > Micrarchaeota > Micrarchaeia > Micrarchaeales > Micrarchaeaceae > JAJZAB01. The sequence continues at coordinate 6,221 of DATJLP010000008.1, read as the reverse complement.
TACAAGGAATGCCAGGATCACTGCGACAAGCGTGACAACGAGCATGGCCCCGTAGGCTATCGCCCTGTGGGCTCCAAGAAGCGCGAACCCTATCGCAAGCGTGAAAGATGTCGCAACCGGCTCGTGGAATATTTCACCTGAATAGCATGCGGTTGGCGTGCCGTAGTCGCACATCCACGCCTGCCCGCTGTGCAGGAGGCTGACCGCGCCGGCCTGGTATATCACGTCGTCAAAGAAGAGGAGCTGGGTCGGCTTGACAATAGCGACCTCCGCAGAGATGAAGATCGCTGCGATGATTATGGCCCCGACAACGTGCTTTATCCTGATTCCGCTATTGGAAAGGATGGCCCCTATCTGCCTCCTTGACAGGAAGATTGAGAGGATCGTTCCGACAAACGCTATGAGTATGCCCATGGTGAAAAGATACTCGTCAATTCCCTGCAGGCTCAGCATCATATCCCAGCCCTGTTGGTGACGAACAGGCCATTTATGAACATATACTTTGTCTTGGTTGTGCGCATCGTCTCGAGCGCGTCCTGCGGGCTCATCACTATCGGAAGGCCGTGTATGTTGAAGCTCGTGTTGAGCACTGCGCCTATTCCGCTCATCCTTTTCACATTCCTGATAAGGTCATGGTAGAGCTCGTTCTCTGATCCTACCATCTGCGGCCTAGCGGAGCCGTCGACATGGATGGTCGATGCCATAAGCTTTCTCATATCACTCTTTATCGGGTATCCCATAGTCATGAACTTGTCGAGCCCCTTCCCGTCATACTCAACAATACTTGCCACGTCCTCTTCGAGTATCGACGGCGCAAAGGGCTGGAACCACTCCCTTTTCTTGACGTAAAGGTTCAGCCTCTCCTTCACATCCTCGGAGCCGCTCGGTGCGAGTATGCTCCTGTTCCCCAGCGCCCTTGGGCCGAACTCCATCCTGTTCTGGAACCAGAATATGTAGTTTCCGTCGGAGATAAGCTCGGCTGCGTGCGACGCCTGCTCTGATGGAGACTCGTGCTGGACCACGAACGCGTGCTCCTTCTTCATCGTCCTCTCGGTCTCGGATTCCTCGTAAGACGGGCCCATATAAGCCGAGAACTTGTAGTGGCCCGTCCCGGTAAGCATGTTGTTTACATATAATGCAGAGCCGAGCGCTATTCCCCCGTCGCCCATGTGCGGAAAGACATACCAGCGCTTCAGTGCGTCGAGCCTCCTTATCTGCATATTCGCCTTTACGTTGGAGAAAACCCCGCCAGCAAGCGCAACGTCATTTATGCCGAACCTGTCCATCGAGTTGCTGATGATCTTTGTTATTATGTTGCTGAAGAGCTGCTGCACGTAGTATGAGAACTGCTCTCTGGGGGTTTTCCACGCGATTCGCTGCAGCATGTTGAACTGCTTCACCGGGCCGTACCTCGCCTTGACTATCGTGCCTGACGCAGAGAAGAAGTGCCTGAGTATGTTGTCGTCGAACGGAAAGGGATAGGAGTAGTCCGCCATCGCCATGAGCTTGCCCTCGTCCTCCTGCTCTCTCATGCCAATTATGTTGGTCGCCTGCTCGAAGAATATTCCCAACGAGTCTCTCGCCCCTATCTTTATGTGCCTGTTTATCTTTCCATTTTCAAAGGTGTTTACGGTGGCCGACAGCCCGTCTCCGAGCCCGTCTGTGGTCACTATGAGGGACCTGCTGAACGGCGACGTGTACGCCGCGGTGGCGGCATGCGCGGTGTGGTGCTCCACTATGTGGAGCTTGTAGTTCTGGAAGCCCATGTGGCCCAGGTGCTTTCTTATGATGGAGCTGCTTATGCTGTTGCAGCCCGGCAGTATCCCTACCGACGTGAGAGAATACTTGAGCTCGTGCCTGAAGTTCTCAAAGCGCGGCTTCAGCATCTTTCTTCTTCTGAAGTTGTAGTAGTTCTCTCTCATCACCGGGAACATTCTCTCCAGTGTCTTGGTGAATTCTGTAGTCGTAAATGCAACATGCTCAACATCTGCCGGCTTTATTTTTGCGTATGCGAGAGCCGCGGCAATCGAATGGTATGGAAAGTTGACCTCCAGCTTTCTCTTTGTGAATCGCTCCTCGTTCGCAGCGTATACTATCTCGTTGTCGCGTATCAGCGCTGCGCCTGCGTCGTGCCCATCCCACAGCCCTAGTACGTACATAAAATCAATAAGATTAAGAAGATAAGGTGTTCTGTATAAACTGTTCGTTAAAGACTAAAAAGATATGTGGTGTGGCTAGGGGGTGAGGTCGATGCTGAAGTTTGACAACCAAAAATTGCTTTTTGTGATAGCAGCGTTTGTCTTCACGATCCAGATGAGCCTGACGAGCCTCTTCAGCATACTGTCGCAAACTGTGGCTGCGATCACCGCCATCTCTTCGATAGCTTTCATAGCATATTCTATCCTATTCATAATCGATTACAAGCCCGGAAAGAAAACGAACAGGTACGGAAACCTACTCACACTCCTCTTTGTAGCTGTATTGGCATTGGCCTTCCTGGATTCGCTCTTTTCGATTGCGTGGCTGCACGCAGACCTCTTCTCTATTCTTTCGATACCATTCCTCATGGCCGAGAGCGTGGTCATACTGCTGCCGCCACTGCTCTTCATATTCTTCGGGTTCAGCCTGATGGCGAAAAAGGCGCCGAAGGCCTACCAGAAAAAGATAATGATATTCGCCGGCATTCTGATAGCTGCCGGCGCGATCATACTCATCGTCTTCTTCTTTACAAACTTTTTCGGCGTCATACCCCTGAGGCTGACCGACGAGGAGATAACCACGCTCAACGCCGCACAATCTTTTCTAGCGGGGCACAACCCGTACGCGATCTCATTCAAGCAGCAGCTCTACAATTATTTTGAGCTGCAGATATCGGAACACACCGTCTTCACATTCAACACAAACAACACATTCGAAAGCGGGCTTGACTACCCTGCACTCTCCTTTATCTTTTCCGCGCCTTTCGCTGCACTTTTCCAAACCGGAATATCCAGCGGTTCTTATCAGGGCGCCGCCCTAGACCTCGGAGTCTCGGCCGCAATACTCATTCTCTTATTTGGAAAGATGATGAAATATGATGGCAAGGGCCCGCCCGTGGTCGTCCTGGTTGCATTCCTCCTCATCTTTACCGACTTCGCCTCGTTCCTAAACTTCCTGATGATGGCGCTGCTGCTCTACGCATTCTACAAGACAGACTGCAAGTACCTCTGGGTCGTGCTCGGGCTCGCCGCATCGTTGCAGGAGGAGATGTGGATACCCGTGATATTGCTGCTGCTGTACTCGTTCAGGAATTACGGGATAAGGAAGGGGGCGTACAACCTGATGGGGACGGCCGTTGTGTTCCTGATAATAAACTCCTATTTCATTGCGGCGAACCCGCACGCCTACATAACAAACGTGCTGGTTGCGGTGAACGGTTACATCCTTCCGAATTCGTCGGCGCCTTTCGGCTACATAGTGCTGTCTGTATACCATGTCTTGCTCAGCTCGCAGAACGTGCTCTTCTATGCCTCGGCAGCGGTGCTCGCCCTCCTGTTCTTCCTGATGAACGAGAAGCGCCTGATATTCATCTTCTCGCTGATTCCGTTCATGTTCCTCTTCCACGCAATACCTCCGTATTACGCATTTTTCGTAATGGCCCTGGTGCTCTCGCTGTATGTCAATGATAGCGAGAGGAAGAAAAAGCCGCTGCAGATAAGCAGGACTCAGACCTACGCCATAATGCTCCTCATCGCCTTGATAATAGCCGCGGCTGTGGGATACACCATACAATCGCACAACCGGTACGATAGCGTGAAGGTAAATGTGTATGGCGCCTCGCTCATAACGCAACCTGGAAACTACACATATTACAACGCTAGCCTCGACGACAGCGGCCCAATAAGGGAGTTGACGCTTACCCAGTACCTCGTCTACTATGGCGGCTCCACTCCGGTATTCCTGGGCCCGGCGGGAGACCACATACTCGTTTATCCCTACGAGAACATATCCAACATGAGCATGGGATACCTCACAAACCCGAACAGGATATTGCTGAACCAGAGTGCGTCAAGCACCGAAATATCTGTAAGGATGAAGAGCGGAAGCAACCTCACCGTGTACAGGGCGGAGTGCGTCCTCTACAACGAGTCATTCTACTACATCTGCCCGAGCGCCAGCGCGAAGTAAAGATCAGAGAGACTGCTCCACACTCCTCTCCGCAATCTCCTTCTTTATCGATGAGATAAACTCATTAAGTTCAAGGCCCATCTTCTGCTTGCCGGCCCTGTTCCTCACAGATATCTTATTGCCTTCCAACTCTCTTTTGCCTAGAATTATTAGATATGGGATTTTCTGGGTTTGTCCGTCCCTGATTTTGTAATCAAGAGTTTTATCAGAAACGTCAAGCTCTACCCTGATCTTGCCTTCCTTCAATTTCTCGTAAATTTCCTCAGCATAATTGTTGGCTTGTTCCGATATGGAAAGGACTCTAGCCTGAATCGGAGCCAGCCATGTCGGGAATTTCCCCTGATAGTGCTCCGTCAGGATTCCAATGAATCTTTCAAGTGAGCCGTATATCGCCCTATGCAGCACCACCGGCGTGTGCTGTTTTCCATCCTCGCCAGTGTACTCTAATTCAAATCTTCGCGGCAGCTGGTAGTCCACCTGTATCGTAGCGCATGTCCACTTTCTGCCCATCGAATCTGTCAAGTCAAATTCTATCTTCGGGCCATAAAACGCCCCCTCCTTTTCCTTTATTCCGAATTTTATCTTGTTTGCCTTCAGCGCATTCTTCAGCGCACTCGTTGCTTTCTCCCAGAGCTTTTCGTCACCAAGGTGGCTGTCCGGCATTGTTGAGACATATGCTTCATACTTGAAACCCAGCATCGCATACAGCTCATCAACGAGCCCGATCATTCTGGTTATCTCGCTCTCTATTTGGTCATCTGTTACAAAAAGGTGTGCATCATCCATGCTTATCTCTCTTACACGGAACAGTCCTGTTAATGCACCGCTGATCTCATTCCTGTACAATCTGTCAAAAATCGAGAACCTTACCGGAAGCTCTCTGTAACTCCACTTTCTTGATTTGTACACAAGCATAGTTGCCGGGCAGTTCATTGGCTTCATCCCAAGCTCTGCATTTTCAGAATCGATAAGAAACATGTTATTCTTATAGTGCTCCAAATGCCCGCTCACGTGGAAAAGAGCCGTGTTTGCAAGCACCGGGGTGCTTATCTCGATATAGCCATCCCTTTCTAGCTTTTCCCTTAGCGACTTTACGAGCTCATTGTAGATTATGAAGCCGTTAGCGTGCCAGTATACCATCCCGGGAGAGACCTCCTGGAAGCTAAATAAATTCAGCCTCTCCCCTATGATTCTATGGTCGGTCTCCGGCAGGCCTACAAAGTCGCTCTTCTTCACTACCGATGTGTCGATCTTTCTTGCTGTTTTCTTCGCTGCCCCTTTCGCTTCCTCTCCATAACTTCTGAACATCTCAGCAAGCGGATGCCCCTTTCCTGAATAGGAGAGCCTCTTGTTCCAACCAAAAGGTGATCTGTACACCTTGAGCTTGCCCTTCTCCGCCTCCTTTGCCATGTAGTCGAAGAGGTTCAGCGCCCTCTGCGGCTCCTCAAGGTTCGTGCTCAGATGGGCAAAGGGGTACAGCACAATGCTCTTTATCCTCTGCTTCTCCGCAAAGTCCATCGCCTCCTTCAGGGCCCTGCTGGCATATGCCTCCGTATCGCCCTTTTCTATTGATATGAGAAGGAGGAGCGCATCCTTCACATGGACAGCCTTCCTCTCAATTTTTTCATAAATTTGGATTTCGGGCTCTATTGGCTCGTACTCCATGCTCTCAACATCGAGCTGTATTATCTTCATAAGCACCACAACGCAGAGACTATTAGAAGAAGAACAGATATTAATATTGCAGTTTAAATCTCCAAAATTGGCCTTTCAACAGGCCCACATTTTGGCCCAAAAAACCTACAGCTCCTTCCTTTCCTATGAGAGCAGGTTACCGAAAAGCTTTTAAATCTGATTATGATATATAAAACTAGAAAAGGCACGAGACCATGAATGGATTGAAATCGATAGATTACAGGGCAAAGAAGATGGTATATCTTCTTGGAATGTCGCTTATGCTTATAAGCGGACTAATGAGCGTACTGACTGTATCGCAGACAAACGGGCCGGTAGCGCAGGGGGTAATAGGAAGCACCTGCTCGCTATACTCGACC
>DATJLP010000007.1:0-75362 GCA_035509375.1 Candidatus Acidiferrum sp. | reverse complement strand
ATTTCACTCTCCTTATCTCGTCAAACTCAACAAAGCTGCCAAGCAGTTCTTTGGCCCTCACAAGCGACAAAGGCTTCAGGCCCCTCTTCTTTGCATACGAGCACTGATACCTTATGTACGAATCTGTTATGTTTGTGTGAGGGTCGAGAACCTTGCAACGCTCTATGTAGCCGGATATAATCTTGGCGGCATCCTCTTCGCTAACGCCCTTGATGTTCACAAGATACGGCGCAAGCACAAGGTTTACCGTCCTGTGCCTGACGTCCGGTATCGGAGTCTCGAGAAGCTTGTCTATCCAAGCCAGGCTGCCTCCCTTTCCAATGCCCGGCTTTACCGATACGACAGGAGGCTTTATAGTCTTTGCAACGGCCACAACCTTTGCAGGCAACGAGGACTGCTTTATTGGAAGGCCCTTCAAGATCTCTGATATTATCGATTCCTTGAGCAGGTTTGCCATCTCGTGCCTGTCAAGTATTACAGACCCCTTGCTCAGTCGGAAGTTGGACAATGAAAAATCGCGCACCCTGCCCATCTTTTCCAGGAATAACGGAAACCCCACGCTGAAATTCCCCCCGCTCCTTGCCGCAGTGATTCCAAGCTCGCCTGCCAGCTTCAGAATCTCAACATCATCGCCGCTCTCCAGCGCGTCTCTCGACCTTGCAGCCTCTGCTGCCGCGTATTTCACAACTCCGAGCCTGCTCCCAAGGGCGCTCACAAGCATCCTCGCATATGCATACCCTATCACATAGTCGAGCTGCCCGTACCTTATGTTCTTGTATTCCAGCCTGCCTTTGACGAATGACTCTTCCAGCCTCGCCTTGGCAGCCTCAAGGTGCGGGTCTTTCACCGCTTCGAGCTGCACATTGGCAGAGCCCACAATCTCTTTTGCCTCTTTGCTGAACGGGTATTTGTATGCGAAAGAAAGCGCATCCTCACGATTCATTGGATCGTATGCATCACGTAAACTAATAATAAAGGTCTTTCTGATAACGGCGTTACCTTCCTTATAAAGCCCAAAAGATAAGTATAAATATCATAACAAGTTTATCAATTCCATCGAGATGATATTATGGCACAAGCACGAAGACGTCCAGAAATAACGGAAAGAGATTATGTTCTAGAAAAGGTCACCACAGGATTGGGCATCGCACAGCGCAGTTACGTAGCTGGAGATTTTGAAAAGACCACCGCATCTTTGAAGATGGTATGGGAAATCTCAGGAAAATCCACAAGATCAAGAGAGAATGTTGGGAGGCAAATAGACCTGTGCGTCGAAGATTCGGCAAGCAGCTTTGGGACAGAGCCAATGACAGACTTCTTGGGTGTCAAATTTGCTGCCATGGCTGGCATCGCCAAAGAGCTTAACCCTTCAAGGGCAAAAGAGACCGTTGTGGAAGCATGCAGGGCAATAGACAGAGAGGCAGACAAGCTTATTGTTCAGGGATCCAATGCAGAAGCAGCGGTACTTTGGGAGGTTGCAGGGCTCACAATGCAGAGCCTAGAAAGGGATTTGATACCTACAGGCACGACCTTCAACAGCAAAATTCTATTGAATGCAGCAGCAGGCGCATACAACAAAGCTGCGCAAGAGGAGCAGACAAAAGGAAACCACCTGCAAGAGGCAGAATACATAGCAAGAGAAGCCGTAGTTGCTGTTGTGGCTGGTCTTGACCCCAAAAACATAGAGAGGCGTTTGCATCCATTTTCCGACCTAGTTCAGCACTCTGAAATACCAAACTATCATGTGACCAAAGACGACGTTGAAGCAGCGCTGGTTAGATCACAGAGGAGGGTTGATAGGCTGGACGGACATCTAAATTTCCTTTCGGACGACAGGGTGTACGAGCGACTGGACCGCATGGTAGGAAAAGAAGTTTAATCAACTATTTTACCAATCGCCGCGCAGCCTACTCAAACATTAATATAGGCTGTGAGGCAAAACCTCTACAGGGGCTGTACGCTAACCTGGCAGACCTCCAGCCTCGGGCGCTGGATGTCCGAGTTCAAATCTCGGCAGCCCCATTCATCTAAGGCATTTGGCGCATACGCAGGACCTTGCGCCCTTCTTAATTTCTGATAAGCGCTCTCTGCTCACCTTTGCCTTGAGGCACCAGCACACCCTAAGGCCCTTCCCCATGCAGTCAAAAGCGCCGCCGCACATCTCACATACCTCTTTGGACAAAGCAGCACCGTCAAACATGCCCTAATACTGATAAAAACCTTTACTTGATATTAGTGATATGGACTCTCCCATCCAGGTAATCAAGGAAAAGATCAGGGAAATCCCGGATTTCCCAAAGAAAGGCATATCTTTCAAGGATATCACCCCACTTTTGCAGGACAAGAGGGCGTTCGCCCTCTGTGTAGACGAGATGGCGCGCCTTATGTCAACCAAGGATATCGACTACGTTGCCGGCATAGAGGCCAGAGGTTTCTTGATAGGCGCACCTGTGGCATACAAGCTCAACAAAGGCATCATAACAATAAGAAAAAAAGGAAAGCTGCCGTACAAGAGAGTGAGCTTTGACTACGAGCTGGAGTACGGCACCTCCACCATAGAGGTGCACGAAGACGCTGTAAAGAAAGGCGACAACATCGCAATAGTTGACGACCTCCTCGCAACAGGAGGCACCGCAAAGGCAGCAGCGGAACTTATTAAATCGCTTGGTGGTAATGTATCCTTGTTCGCTTTCGTGGTAGAGCTCGAGGGCCTGAAGGGCAGGGAGAAACTCGCCGGCCATGATATAGTTTCGCTTTTGAAATACTAGTGTTTTCATGAATGACAATCCTATAGGAGAAGAGGCTCTCGCCCTGCACAAGAAGTACAAGGGCAAGATAGAGATAATAGGCAAAGTGGCGCTAAACGACAGCAAAGACCTTTCCATTTACTACACACCCGGAGTTGCCGATGTGAGCAGCGCCATAGGCAAGAACACGGAGCTCTCCTACGAATACACAAACAGGGCCAATACTGTGGCCATAGTGACGGATGGAACAAGGGTCCTGGGTTTGGGTAGCCTCGGGCCGGAGGCGGAGATGCCGATAATAGAGGGCAAGTCGATCCTCTTCAAGAAGTTTGGAGGGGTAGACGCGATACCAATAGCGCTAAAATCCAAACACGAGGATGACATAGTCAAGTTCATAGAGCTGATACAGCCGTCTGTCGCAGCGATAAACCTTGAGGATATAGAGGTTCCGAAGGCCTTCAACATAAAGAAGAGATTAGAAAAGAGCCTAAACATACCGATCTTCCACGATGACAGGGAAGGGACCGCCATAGTTGTCAGGGCGGCACTGATCAACGCCCTTGCAGTCGTTGGGAAAAAGATGAAGTCCGCAAAGATAGTTATCAATGGAGCGGGCTCCGCAGGGCTCGGAATAACGGAGATACTCGCGGCTTCAGAGGCCGGAGACATAACCGTGTGCGACTCCGCAGGCGTGATATATGAGGGCAGGCAGACAAACATGAATGAATTCAAGGAATGGATTGCAAAAACCACAAACAGGAATTCACAGAGGGGCGAGCTGGCAGACGCTGTCAAGGGAGCCGATGTCTTAATAGGAGCCTCCACAAAGGGAGCGTTTACCAGCGGCATGATAAAAGAGATGGGCAGCAACCCGATAGTATTTGCACTTGCAAATCCGGATTCAGAGATAGATTACAAAGACGCAAAGGCCGCGGGCGCTTCAATTGTAGCTACAGGAAGGAGCGACACCCCCAACCAGGTAAACAACTACCTTGCATTCCCCGGTTTCTTCAGGGGCATGCTCTCTTCAAGGGCCTCGAGAGTCACAGAGGAGATGGTCATAGCTGCCAGCGACGCGATAGCATCATCGGTTAAGCGGTCGCAGCGCTCAACAGATTACATAATCCCTAAGTTCGGCAACCTGAAGGAATACACCGCCATGGCGGTAAAGATTGCAACCAGGGTGGCCGACGCGGCGGTGAAATCCGGCGTTGCAATGGTGCATGTTGATGCGGGGCAGGTGAAGGAGGAGACAAAAATGATGCTCTCAAGATACAGCAAGATAGAGAAGGGCGTTGCGAGGCTGAACAAAAGGGATGAGTAATAGATGGAGATACTGGACTATGATCTTGTAATTCTTGGCAGTGGCATTGCCGGGCTAACCGCAGCAATACACGCGAGCAAAATCCTCGGAGACGACAGGAAGATAGCGGTGATATCGAAGCTGCACCTGATGAGAAGCCATTCTATATCGGCAGAGGGAGGGATATCTGGCGTCCTTTACCCTGACAAGAGCAGGGACTCTTTCGACCTTCACGGCTACGACACCGCAAAGGGGTCAGACTACCTTGCCGACCAGCAGGCCATAGAGACCCTCGTCAAGAACGCTCCAAATGAGATAAGGTTCCTGGAGCACCTCGGCGTTCCATGGTCCAGAGACGAAGACGACGATATAGTCTTGAGGGCATTTGGGGGGATGAGCGTCAAGAGGACCGCCTTCGCTGCAGACAAGACCGGCTTTTTCATAATGCGGGCGCTCTACGACACAATACTGGGCATCAAAAGCATAGACAGGTTCCACGAGCACTTCGCAACAGCGCTTCACATCGGCAAAAACAGGTTCATCGGCCTATCCGCAATCGACCTCGCAACAAGCACAGCAAAGCTCTTCAGGGCGCCAGCCTGCATAATAGCGACAGGAGGCCACTCCAGGATGTACAATTTTACCACAACCTCTCATTCTGCCACGGGCGACGGGACGGCCCTTGCGTACAGGAGCGGCCTTCCCCTTAAGGACATGGAGTTTGTGCAGTTCCATCCAACGGCGCTCGTCCCAAGCGGAATACTGATAACAGAGGCAGCGCGCGGAGAAGGCGGCTACCTTATCAACTCGAAGGGCTCAAGGTTCATGAAAAACTACGCGAAGAGCGTCATGGAGCTTGCGCCGAGGGACATAATATCAAGGGCGATAATGACAGAAATAGATAGGGGAAGGGGAGTCGCGCAGGAAGGCACAGGGATGAAGCACGTATACCTGGATTTGAGGCACCTTGGCAGGGAAAAGCTGGACGAGCGCCTGCCCATGATCAGGGAGATCTCCATAAAGAGCCTGGGCTTGGACCCAGTGGAAGAGATGATACCCGTAAGGCCTGCCACGCACTTCACAATGGGCGGCATACACACAGACGTGAATGGAAGGATAATGTCCCAGGATCCGAAGAGGCCTACAGAAGGGTTATGGGCGGCGGGAGAGTGCGGGTGCGTCAGCGTGCACGGGTCAAACAGGCTGGGCAGCAACTCTCTCAGCGAATGCGCTGTCTGGGGAAGGATAACCGGGACGGCTGCCGCAGAGTTCGCAATGGCAAATGGGGTTGAAAAGGAAGCTGCAAAGAAAATGGCAGAGGACAGCGAAGAGAGGATAAACGCCATGATTGATGGAAACGGGCAAAATGACCCATATCTGATAAAGGAAGAGGCTCAGAAGGCCATGGAGGATCACATGTATGTATTCAGGAGCAGGAAGGGCATGCTCGAGGCCAAAAAGAGAATAGCAAAGCTCAAGGGGATGTATTCCGACATACACATATCCGATAAGGGCAAGACCTTTAATACGAATTTGAGAGACACGCTCGAGATAGGAAACCTCCTGGACCTGTCACAGGTGACGATAGAGTGCGCGATAAACAGGAAGGAGAGCAGGGGCGCGCACACCAGGACGGACTACAAGAAGAGGGACGACAGGCGCTGGCTGAAGCACACTATAGCAAGGGCAGAAAATGGGGACATAGTAATATCATACCTGCCTGTCAAGATAACAAAATGGAAACCAATGGCAAGAAAATACTGATGTTATGGAGAAGCAGATATATGACTCGAGAGGAAGGCAGACCAGCATAGCCAGGCTCGCCCAATTTGATGCAGAGGCATTCATACACATGCTCTTCTACAGGATTCTCATAATATTTTCCATACTCACATTCGCTGCATTCGTGTACAGCTATGCGACCAAACTGGACTTTGCAATCTTCCAAGCCCTTTTTCTAGCCGTCTGGGTCCTTTTCACCCCGCAGGTGTTCGAGACCGCAAAAGGTATCTCATTGATACAGACAAGGGGGTTTGTTTTCGGACGCCTGAATAAGTCCTATACAGAGTCAGCGAAAAACCATGTCGGCGCCAGGCTTGCAGTCATGTATCGGGTAATTCCATATGCCGCGCTGCTCGTCTGGGTCATCGGGTTCGCAGCCCTTCTATACGTGTGGTTTATATGAGGTCCATGAGCGCACTGCCATTATACATCTCTCTCATGGGAACACCCGTCATAATGCTCCTGTCGGTGCTCTCATATCTCTTTTATCCTGCAGCGAATGCAGCGCTTCTTCCGCTAGCTGCAATAGGCCTTCTTGTATTCGGCGTGTTCGGGGCCCGAGAGGCTTACGTAAAAGGCGGTGCAACATCCGGAATTCCAATAAACGCAAACGTCATATCCCAGACACTTCCAGAAATTTCGCAAAAAGGGCAGAAGCCTGGCGGCAAGACAAAAGAGATAACGATTAACGTTACACGCTTCAATAATTCGAAGGCCAAAATGGAGAAGCAGCCGTACAAAATAAAAGTTGACAGGTTCACAACCGTGCTCGACGGCATACTTCAAATAAAGGAAAAATGCGACAACACTCTCTCAATGAGGTACAGCTGTAGAATGGGCATCTGCGGATCGTGCGGGGTGGTGATAAACGGCAAACCCTCCCTGGCCTGCGAAACCAACATCATGAAATCCGCAAAGGATGACACGATAGATGTCGCGCCTATGCAGGCCCACCCTCTTTTGAAGGACCTGGTTAACGATTTCGATGATTTCTTTGCAAAGCACAGCTCGGTCAGCCCACACCTGTACAAAAAGGACGCAAAAGCGCAGTATGCTGCAAAGAAAGAGTACGCTCAGACGCAAGATGAGGTCGAAAAATTCCTCCCGTACTCGTATTGCATAATGTGCGGGCTTTGCATGGACGCCTGCCCTGTCGTTAACACGAACCCAGGGTTCATCGGCCCGCAGGCCCTCTCTCAGGTACAAAGATACGCCGCCGATTCTAGGGATGACAAGGGCTCAAAGAGGATAGACGAGGTCAACAGCATAGAAGGGCTCTGGGGCTGCGAGTTCGCCGGGGCCTGCTCCAAAGTGTGCCCTAAGGGGGTAGACCCGGCAACAGCGATACAGCTGCTCAAAACAGAGGCCATGGACAGGATTATAAAAGATAAGTAGGATGTAATAGCATGAAGTATCGAACAGAATCGGATGTCCTTGGCAAGGTGAGGGTGCCGGAGGAGGCCTACTACGGCTCCGAGACCCAGAGGACGGTAAACAACTTCCAGATATCTGGCCTCAAGATTGACTGGAGGTTCATCGAATCGCTCGTTTTAATAAAGAAGGCGGCAGCGCTGGCAAACATGAGCACTGGGAAGCTGGACAGGAGAAGGGGATCCGCCATAGTCAAGGCATGCAACGAGATACTTTCTGGAAAGCTTTCAGAGCATTTTGTCACCGACGTGTTTCAGGCCGGCGCGGGCACAAGCACAAACATGAATGCAAATGAGGTAATCGCAAACAGAGCGATCACGATATTGAAAGGAAAGAAGGGCGACTACAAGGTTGTGCACCCGAACGACCACGTCAACATGAGCCAGTCCACCAACGACATCTTCCATTCTGCCATTCACATCTCTTGCTATCGCGTAATCGGCGAAACTCTTCTTCCGGAGCTCAAGAACCTATCAAATGCCCTGAACAGAAAGGCAAAGCAGTTCTCAAAAATAATAAAAGTGGGAAGAACGCACCTCCAGGATGCAGTGCCGATTACGCTAGGGCAGGAGTTCAGGGGATATGCCGGCGCAATATCAAAAACCATTGATAATCTGAGGTATGCACAGCACGCCCTATTGGAACTTCCACTTGGAGGAACGGCTGTGGGAACCGGCATCAACGCGGACAAGACCTATGCAAGAAACGCCCTGAAGCAGATAAACATGATGACGGGCTGCAGGTTTTTCATCTCTGACAACAAGTTCAAGGTCCAGCAGAGCCAGCAGGACGAGCTGATGGTGAGCAATGCGCTAAAGGAGATCGCAATAGCTACAGGAAAGATAGCAAACGACCTCAGGCTGATGACCTCCGGGCCGCGCGGCGGCATCGGAGAGATAATCCTGCCAGAGCTTCTTCCAGGCTCTTCGATAATGCCTGGAAAGATAAACCCCAGTGTGCCTGAGATGCTCGGCATGGTGGGGTTCGAAGTGATCGGCCTCTCCCATACAATAGACATATCGGCGGCATCCGGCCAGCTCGAGCTAAACGTTTTCATGCCAATAGTGGCCTATAACCTGCTCTTCTCAATAAACATACTCTCCAACGCCATACACGCATTCACCGAGAGCTGCATAACGGGAATAAGGGCAAAGAAAGGCACAATCGCCTGGCATCTAAACATGGACCTTTCAATAGCAACGGCCCTCACCCCATACATAGGCTATGCCAAGGCATCAAAGATCGCAAGGGAGGCATATCTTGGCAGGAAGAGCATAATGGAGGTCTGCATTGAGAAAAAGATACTTGACAGAAGGACATTGCAGAGGGTTCTGGACCCCAAAAACGCTGTCTGAAACCTCGTAGTATTCCCTTATTCACGGGATTTGCATATCTTTTTATTCCTTTACGACAGAATAGATATGCTATTACTGTGGTTATATGTTCGATATAAAGATAGATGATGCTAGGTACTGGAGGAACTGTGTCGATTCGATAGTCAGCCTGGTCGACGAGGGCGCCTTCAGCATAACAAAAGAGGGCATCTCTCTCAAGGCCATGGACCCCTCTGGGATCAGCATGGTCTCTTTTTTCATACCAAGCAAGGCGTTCTCGAAATATGAGGTTGAGAAGCCAACATCAATCGGCATAAACCTAGAGAACCTGAGCAAGATACTCTCAAGCTCGAGGAGCAACGAGCACCTTCTGATAAAGGACTCTAACAACAAGCTTTCGATCGAGTTCGTTGGAGAGAACAGCAGGAGAAGGTACAAGCTCCCAATGATAGATGTCAAGAAAGAGGCCGACAAGGAGCCCAAGATAGAGTTTGAATCAACGGTTGAGGTAAAGAGCGACCCGTTCAGGGAGGTCTTGAAGGACGCAACCTCGCTATCAACGCTAATCGGCTTCAAGACAGAGAAGGAGGTGTTCAGAATAATAGCAAAGGGCGACGCCGCAGAGCTCGAGGAGGAGCACTCTGGCAACACCGACTTCGTAAAGAAGCTGAGCGTGACAAAGGCCTCTTCCGTGACCTTCAACCTTGATTACCTTGACAGGATCGTCAGGGCATGCCCGCCGGGCAACTCTATAATGCTCTCGCTCAAGACAGAGGAGCCTGTAAAGGTCGATTACAAGATAGGGGACGCAACAGTGGCATACTTCCTCGCACCGTATATGGAATCGTGACATGATGAAATTCCTCATCTTCATACCCCCAAATGATTTCAAGGACGAGTCGGTTGCAACAATAAAGATGTTTCTTGACAGGTGGGGCGTCGGCTACCAAATAACCAGCTACAGCACCAAGGAGTGCATAGGCACCCACGGGGCGAGCTACAGGGCCGACATAAACACCAACAAGGTAGAGGCCTCCGAATATGACGGCATAATACTTGTCGACGGCGCGGGAGTAGAGGCTTACAAGCTTCCGGAGTTCCGCCCGCTCCTTGATGTTGCAATGAAGTTCAACAACAGCAAGAAGTACGTTGCCGCCATAGGAAACGCAACCAAGATACTTGCGAGGGCCAACATAATCAAGGGCAAGAAGCTCGCCCTGCCAGAAGACCAGGAGACGAAGAGGACCGTTCTCCTGTTCCACGGGGTGCCTTCCGAAAAGGGCTTCGAGATAGACGGCAACATAATAACGATCAAGGACTCAAGCGCTCTTGAGGAGTCGATGAACCCGATCCTCGAGCACCTTGGCGTAAAGTAGTATCGGCGCTCCGATGGCCTTCATCTACAACATCTCGATAGAAATACTCGAGCTCATCTACATATTCTCCATAGCGCTCGCGATGGACCTCCTTGTAGAAAGGAAAAGGGTCTCAAAGGGCACGGCAAGGAAGATAATCCACCTGTGGATGGGCGGGCTGATAGTATTCTGGTTCCTCTTCAACAGCAGCTACGCACAGCTCCTTTTTGCGGTCCCGCCGCTCGCCTTCATCGGAGCAATGCTCTCAGGCATTCCAAAAGGCTCAAAGTATTTTGACAAGGTGCTGAAGTTCGCCAAGATGAACGACATATACGAGGTTGTATATGGGCCGCTGATCTTTGTATCGATGTTCGTGGTGTTCACCCTCATTGCGTTCAGAAGCTTCATAGGCGTCGCTGCGTTGTGCGCCATGGTCTTTGGAGACGGGATTGCCCCAATAGTGGGGAAGTACGCCCGCAACCGCCGCCCAAGCATAAAAAAGACATTCGAGGGAAGCGTTGCGCTCTTTTTCGGAAGCCTGATAAGCATCTATGTGTTCCTCAGCGTATTCTTCCCTGCATCAAACATCAATTTCCTTTTTGTGGCCGCATCGGCATCGGCCGTAGCGATGCTTGTAGAGGTAGCAACCCCGGGAAACTACGACAACCTTACCGTGCCTTTATCGGTATGGGTGATCCTTCTGGCCGTATTCATGATCTGAGCCTTAGCATCTTTAGGTCAAAGAAGCCGAGCCAAAGCAGCACTATCCCTATGAATTCGGAGTAGTAGAGGAATACCGGGAAGACCGTTATATACAGTAGGCCGCCTATGCTCACTATCACCACGCCGGCGATGATGCTCAGCATCTTAGGATTCCTGGTCTTGGAAAAACTAAGCGCAGCAATGGCGATAAGCACCCCGGCGGCTGGAAGGGCGATAGCCGATGAAGTAATTGTTATCAGTAGAGGAAGCGCCCCATAAACCACATATGTTACCAGTATATTGCCTATGGCCGCAGGTATCAACGAGATGCCAAGGGCAGCAGTTGTAACCAGGCAGAAAATATAGTAATACCTGATCACTGCCTTCGATTTCAGAAGGTTTGCCGAGCCCAGCGCAAGGAACTCAACAACCAGGGCCACAACAAACAGATAGAGTTTTATCAAGGGCTGGTTGTATATCCCATAGGCAAACACTATTTCAAGGAGCGCGGCAAGGGCGAACATCCATAGCCCCAGGCTCCAGAACATTAGGCTCCTGCTTCTTTTGCTGTAGAACTCCCTTGTAATGAAGAAAGAGAGCACAAAGGTCAGGGCAAATATTGCAACTGTAGAAAACTGAACAACAGTTTGGATTGACATCTAATACCTTTTATTTTGAATTTTATTCTGGTAATCTTTCTTAAAATAGGTTATGTATGCAAAGGCTGATAACGCAATTGTAAGGAATATGCCTCCGACAATTGTTATCAGCACGGCATAGTGGCCTACAATCGCATTTACAAGGTAGCTGGACGACAGTGCGCTCCCTCCAAACCAATATGGGTATTGGAGCACGCCAAAGAAAATTATCGAATAGAAGAGCCAAACGAACGAAATGTATCTTGCAATTTTGTTTCTGACAAGGTTGAATAGTATTATCGCAAACAAAAGAACAAAAAGAAGCGTAAACAGCGGAATATTCGCCCCCAGGTTTTGTATCGAGTAAGGAAGGTAGGCTGCCAGCCCAAAGAAGACGAGTACCAAGGCAACCAGCCCGCATATCGGCCCTATCTTCCTGAACGGCTCTATCGAAAACACCACAGAATCTATGAAGAGCCCCAGCAAAGCGACAGAGGCGAACACCAGCATGTCAAACGGGTTAAACAGAATCGCAATCACGCTTGCCGTACCGGTGCTTAAATTGACCCCATAGCCGCTTACTCCAGAAGAAAGCACAGAGATTACCAAAAAGGCCGCAAAAAGGGCCGAAAAGCTATACACCCTTAGGTATTTCTTTTCCTTGACAGGATCATTCACATACTCGCTATACACCAAGAAGGCATTCCTCAATATGAAGAAAAGGGCCGCCCCGAGAAGCGGCGCTATGTAGAAATTGCCCACAAAAACAAGCGCGGTTGGGAAGGTCGTAACAAAATTAACAACGTAGAAAACCGCAAACGTTCCTGTTATCTGCCAGATCGGGTTCAGATACCTCCTCAACTTGTCTTTAGAGCTTTCATATGCGAAGATGAAGGACAGTGCCACGCCTATCTCTATCGTGAACAGCGTCAGGAATGAAGCAAGCACCGCATAATTAATCCAGTAAAACAATGCCATGTCTACACCAAATCATTCGATAAAGGCCTGTCTCTGAAAAGCCTCCTGAGCACAAAGAGTGTGAAGGGCAAGATGAGCGCATATATCACCACGAAAAGCACCGCAAACGGAATTACAGAGGGAGAGTAGTTTGCCGCCTGGCTGACCAGCATCACGTTGTATATTATCCACGGCTGTCTTGCTATCTCGGCCATCGCCCAGCCAAGCTCCAGAAGCAGAACCGCAAAGATGCTTGCAACCACGGTCAGCCAGAGTATCCAGTGCCTTTCGAAAGGCCTCTCTTTGAGTATTGAAAGAAACAGCACCGCGAACACAAATATCCCAAACCCAACGCCAAAGAAGACCATCAGGTCAAACAGGTCGTGCACCACAAGCGGCGGCCAAGTGCTCTGCGGATACTGGCTTAGGCCCGGCGCAACCACATTTGCGCCTCCCAGCAGCGTGCTTTGCAGTTTTGGTACAGACAGGTAGTCAACAAGCGTTCCGTTTATGAAGAACCCCCCTATTATTTCCGGGGCATTGGCCACCGCAGCAATATTGCCCTCAAGGGCAGCATACTTTTCAGGCTGTATTGTCGCAAGCGTCTTTATCGACAATGTCCCTGTATAAACAGAGAAGAGCGTGGTGACAAACACCAACGCAAAGGTCAGCTTCAGCCCCTTCATGTAGTACTCCTTTTCAGCCCCGCTGCTGCGCAGAAGCATGAAGGCCATATACCCGCAGAATATGAAAGTCCCAGCAAAATATGTGGTCGCAAGCACGTGCGCAACCTCTATTCCTGTTGCCGGGGCGTTGAAGACGGCAAGCGGGTTTATCATTGTCAGGGTCCCTGTCTGCAGGTAGGTTGCTATGTTAAATCCTACAGGCGTGTTCATGAAGGAGTTGAGCATTGTTATCAGGACGCCTGAAGCGGCAGCGCCTATTGCCACCAGCACGCCAAACACCGCATGGGTGTACCTTCCCTTGAACTTATCCCAAGAATATATGTAAATCGCAAGGAATATCGCCTCTAGGAAGAAGGCAAAGACCTCCATATATACGGGAAGGATGGCCACCTGCCCTGCAAGTGCCATAAACTTCGGCCAAAGAAGAAAGAGCTCAAGCGCAACAAGCGTTCCAGATGCGGTTCCAACCGCAAAAAGCACAACAAGCACCAGGGAGAGACGCCTGGCAAGAACCGTGAAGTGCCTGTCATTATCTCTAATGCCCAAAACCTCTGCGATCACTACTATAACCGGGAGCGATATTCCTATAGAAGCGAGTATTATGTGAACTCCTAAGGAGAACGCCATTAAGAACCTGTCAAAGTCGACTATTGGTATCATTTACTTCCTCTGGATGAAATGACTCAGGTAATAGGAATAAAGTTAAGCTATAAATACCTAAAAGCCGTGTTTTCTTAGGGGTACTGTGGAAGTTCGCAATGTCGCTGTCAGACCAGGCGACACATCTCGTTTAACGAGCCCAATCGCAGCATCAAATATAGGATCCTCCTTAACACAGGACGACTACCGCTACGGCCTTTTTTCAAACAAGGAGAAATTAAGCATACACATAAGCAAATACGGCACAGCAGAGGTAACAACCCAGATAGACGGCTATGCAAACGTTTCCATAATCCTTGACATAACTCCCCAACAAAAACTTGGAGAGGCCACAGAATCAAACAGAGAAGTAACAAACCGTCATATAATAAACCGAGCGTGGTTTGTTTATTCGGCAAAGAAAGACGAAATACAAGAATTGCAGGAGCGGCAAGGTGAGGTTTCAGAACTTCGTATAGATGCATACAGGCCGGATAGGCCGATGGTGGAGTTCAACCACAACGGAATGCAGGTTGTCCTAGAGCCCATCGCGCTGAATAACGGTCACCATGTCACTGCAGGGATTTTGGAAGAAGTTAGGAGAAAAGAATTTGAAAGGGAACGCAGCGCACCCCTGGGCAATACGAAGTTCTCCAGGTCTGCAGCAATTAGAGAACTGCAGGTGCACAGATACCTAGACAGGCTTGTTAGAGATCCAGATAGAATTTACACCGAAGAGGGGCTAAGCGATATAGTAAAGTTTGACGCCGATGCCGAAAGAAAAGAGCTGGCAGAAGACAGGCTGGCGAAAATAAGGAGAAAAAAGGCATCGAGCGCTGCGAGCCAAGGTTTATCTGCAGGCACCTATAAGCCTCTGGACGGCTTCTCTGATAATTAGTCGCCAAATGATAATATGGAATACAAACCTCTTGGCAAAACGGGGGAAAAACTTCCTGCCATAGGGATAGGCACGTGGAAGATGCTAAGCGGCGCTACCGATATAACTGCAATAAGAAACGCTGTAGCGCAAGGAATGACGCTTGTCGACACAGCAGAGATGTACGGCAATGAAGAGATGGTGGGCCATGCAATAAAAGGCCTTGACGTCTTTCTGGCCACAAAGGTCTCTCCGCATAATTTCAAGTACGATGACGTAATAAAAGCGTGCAATGCCAGCCTTCAGAGGCTAGGTGTGAAACAAATTGATCTATACCAGCTCCACTGGCCAAACCACAGCGTTCCTATAGGAGAAACAATGCGGGCGATGGAAAAGCTCAAGAAAGACGGCAAGATAAGGCACATAGGGGTGAGCAACTTTGATGTGGGCGAATTCGAAGAGGCCCAGGCTGCGCTGAAGAATGATGATATTGTATCAAACCAGGTGGAATACAGCATACTTGTCAGGGATGTTGAGAGTGAGCTGCTAGGTTACTGCAAAAAGAACAAGGTCACTGTTATAGCATATAGCCCGCTAGCAAGAGGGGCTCTCTTTGACAAGAGGTACCAGAAGCTCGCAGAATCGCTCAAGAAAATAGGCTCCAAGCACGGAAAGACCGCATCGCAGGTGGCCCTGAACTGGCTCATAGCGAAGGAAAATGTTATAGCAATACCTAAGGCAAGCACGGAGCAGCACATCATAGAGAATGCAGGTGCCGCAGGGTGGAAGCTAAGTGCAGATGATATGTCTGAAATAAACACTTTTTTATCTGGAATTAGGAAGCGCCCGCTCGCGTCGGTATTTACACCTATAATAAAACATAGCGGGTTCTGGTCGAAGCGCATGACAAGCAGAAACCAGAACCGCAACAAATATCAAAGTTAACTTCCATGTTTTAATGATCGAATGGGAATTGTAAGCGTTGCAAAACTTAGCGAGCTTGCAGAGGGCTCTGGCAAGCACATAAAGATAGATGACGACACCGAGATAGCGCTGTTCAAGGTCGACGGCAAGGTATACGCAGTGCAGCAGAACTGCCCCCACCACAACGGCCCCCTATCTGACGGCTCCCTTAGCGGACCGATAGTCACCTGCCCATGGCACGGCATGACATATGATGTTACCACCGGAAAGGCGGCACCGGATGCATGGGACCAGGATTACCAGCTCAAAACATACAAAGTCCATATAGAAGGAGACGATGTAAAGCTAGAGATCTGACCTATTTCAAAACAAGACCCAACGCATATATGAGAGCACAGCAAATTATCAGAACAATTCCGCTACAGAACGCTTTAAACGAACTACCTTCTTCATAATCTTTAGATACTCCTGCAAGCGACAGGGCACTAGACATGTTGATTGTAAATAATCCTGAAAACACCCCCACTTTCAATGCAAAAAGTAGCACTACCAGCATCGCAACACCTCCAAATCGCCGGAGGAGGCTCGCAGTAGCAGCATCGCGCTATCTTTCGAAAAACCCTCCAAAACTGACCAAAAGCGAAACTCCTCCTCTGCATCAAACACTGCAATAGTTTTCAAATCCCCCGCTCCAATGCACCTATCCGCAAATGATGTCAAATTAGCCCGTAATATGCCATCAACATTTTTTGAAACCTTACAGTTCTCTCCAGAAATCCACTTGCCATACAGAATTCTAGCAGCTATCATCTCTTTCGACAAGCCGCCGCCTATAAATTTCCCAGAAATGCAGACTTTCATACCCTCTAAAAGTTTAAACAGAGGAAGAGACAGCGAATCCTCCATGCCTCCTATAGAATTGTTGCCTGCAACCGCCGATTCTATCTTCATCACGTTAAATAAATCTTCAACGTCGACCGCCAGCCCTTTCGTTACAAACAAGTTATCGTTTTTACGCCCCGCTGCGCCCAAACTTTCCAATACTCTAGACTCGTCAAGCGGTTTTCTCTGTTTCAACTCAATTTTATCTCGTATAAAAATAGACCCTCTCGAGGCGCCCCACTCGGATAAAATTATAAGGGCATAGCATGCAGCCCCTCCCAACACCGCCAAAGAGAAACTGCCAAACCCCTTAATCAAAGAGATGCAAGCCCCTGCCGCAACAAGAGCCCCCAGAACCAGAAAACTGATGACCCGCTGCACCATTTCACCCGCCTTCCAGCATTGCACACACCTTCTTCCCCAATTCCTGACCTATGCCAAAACTTGCCTCCAGATCTTTCAGAACATTACCGTTTTTCTGGGAGAGCGAGCCGACCACTTTCTTGCAAAAGGCTCCGTAGTCTGCCAATTTGCTTTGAATGTCATCCATCCTTCTTTTATTTTCAAAAATCTCTTGCGAAAGACTCGCATTTGCAAATGTCATATTCCTCAGGTTCCACGAAAGGCGGGCCACGGCTTTAGGGTCGTTTTCCTGCGCCTCTGCATAGGGAAGGGACCACCTCAGCGACTCAATCACATAGCTGTACAATGGCTTTATATCGAAAGTATAATGATCGTTAACAATAGCCAATATTGAGAAAAACTTCAAGAGACAGGCCGAATATCTCCTCTTGTTCTGCTCATTGAAATAGAAAACCAGACGCACAGAACTGCTATCAAGCTCAACTACCTGTTTGCCATCGCCTCCGTTCAAAAGTTCAAACCCGATTGTTTCACCGCAGCTAACCTGCTTTATTTCGGGCACGCTGCCAAGCGTCTTCTCAACCTCTGAAATGGCAGAAATCAATTTGCCTTTAACACAAAAGGAAGAACTGAATTTCCAATCCGGTTTTTTGGCCCTTTTCAACATTTCACAACCTCCATAGCCATGGCCACTGCCGCATCGTTTATGCCCAGGGCCCTGGCAAGAGAGAATATGTCGGGCCTGCCAAGTCCAGCAGCAAAAAGGAATGTTACTAGGTGCTGCAAATCCACACCCTTGCTATTCTCTTCAAAGAACCTTCCTATCCTGACTTTTGCCTCGCTGCTCAGGTGAGAGTCATCAAGAACCGCCCCAAGCTTATGCGCAGATATATTCACCACCAATTTATCACCATTTATAGAATAATTGCCCATCGAAAAGCCGCTAACCCTGTCTACAACAAACCTCCTTGACAGGTCTCTTCCTTTATAGGCCAAGGAGACCAGGCAGCTCCCCCTTTTCAGCGACCTTACCACACCGACCGAATCCTCATCTATCAACTCGGAAGAGACCAACCTCTCAAAATTCTCCGACCCCTGTAACCTGAAAACAAAACTGCACGCCGCGTTTGCCAGCACCTCATTGTCCACGTCATTGAGCAACTGGGTTGCGGCTATCACGGCAAAACCAAACTTCCTGCCTTCCCTAAAGAGCTTACCAATATTCTTGTCAAAATTAAGCAGCTTCCACGCCTCATCTATCACCACGACCGTGTCAAGCCTCCTGTCAGGCCCTAGAGAAAGCATGAATTTCAGCAAACCGGCCAAGAAGGTCGAGGCCAAAGAGAGTTTCTCGGAGCCATCGCCTACAGCAGATAGGTCTATGCTGTTCAGGCCCGAAATAACCTCAGATACGCTAGGCATCCTCCCCACCTCCACCTTTGTAGTTCTTCCGTGGAGGTGCGAGACAAGCCCTGTATACTCCGAGTTCCAGTCTATAATCAGCACGTTATGCTCCTTGAACAAGCGGTATCTCGCTATCAGGCTCTTCACAAGATAGGTTTTTCCCGAGCCGGTCATCCCAAGGACCGATATGTGCGGGTTTATGAGCCGGTCCTGGTTCAGGAAGAAAGGCAGCTTGTAGATCGATGTTTTTCCCACATAGAGGCCGCCTTCCTGGTCCTCCTCTTCAAGAGGGGGCTCTGACATTGGGAATATATTTGAATAAATGGCCGCCTTCCTAGAGTTTGATTTTATTATCAAGCAATCATCGAATCGAATTTCATCAGCTTTAAGAGGCTATCGCTAGAAAGCACGGAAGATTTCGTGCCAAACGTTGCGTCGAACTCAGAAACAAGCTCTCCCAGCTGCATTCTAGAGAGCTCCTCAGCCTTGTACCTGCTCTGCGCTGTGGCGCACGTCATCATATAGTAGGAAAGCTTCAATGGCATGCCGCCGCCTTTTATGCCAGCTATCTCCTGCTCCAAATGCGATATCTCGCTCTTTAGCCTGTTAGAGGTGATCAGCCCTTTCCCCGATGAAGGCCCGTGCACTCTGGACAGCTCTATCTCCTTGATGCTCCTCTTCGTCTCCAGCCTCTCCAGGAGCTTTGAGGCGTCGAACCTCTCTACCTGAAGGACAAGCTTGAATGGACTGTTCAGATGCTCTATAAGCCTCTCCACCCTCTCCCTGTCGACCGCAACACTGCCGAGAGAGTCGACCCTTGCAGCAGAGGTTGAGGTATAGCCGTTGGCAACCCTGGATATTATCGCAGACCTGCTCCCATCAAGCTCAAAACCGTTAAAGAGCTGCACAAGGTTGGTTTTCTCTATAATCTTGGCTTCTATGAGGTACCACATCTTGTAAATTGAGAATGTTGCGAGCAGTAGCATCCCTTCAACCACCGCCAGATATGCAGAGCCTGATAAAATCGTGATAATCATCAAGAGAGAGTCGAGCGCTGCTATCGCGCACATCAGCGCCCTCTCTTTTGTGAACTCCATATAATCACTAAAATATGTCAAAGCGCCCGAAGGAGACCTCAGAGCCAAGGATCTTGGCCAGTTCCCTTATCGAAGTCACAGTCAAAATTATGCTGAAGACCGGGAAGAAGAACACCTCGATTATGAGTATAGATAGCCATGCAACAAGCTCGTTTAGCACGCTTGAGAAGGAGCTAGCCAAGCTCGAAGCCGAGTTTATCAGGCTCAATGCGGTTCCCGTTATCGTGTTGGCCGATATCGCGCTCCCGCCTACTGAGAGAAGCGCATTCTGGACACCCTCTGCCTGTATCGTAAAGGTGTTCAGCGAGTTTTGGTTCAACGAAGCCGCAAAACTTGACGTTATCTGCGCGTCTAGCAGGTATGTGAGTGGAAAGACGGCGAAGAGGCCTATCGCTATGGCGATTATCGTGCCCCCGAGCTTTCTGGTCGGATAGAATGTCCTGAGCACTATTCCGACCGGCAGGAGGATGGGCACGGCCACCACCGATATAACGCCAAGCAGTGCCGACTGCGTGTATATGCTTATTATCGAAAAGGTGAGCGCATTTATTATGAAATCCTGCTGTGCGAGTACCGGAGCAAGGATTGTTGAGAACGATACGGATATCACCCCCAGGCTCAGCTGCGCCGACGATATGAAGCCCAGCACTATGTAGACTGCTGATACAGGTACCAGGAGCTCGAGCGACGAGTCCAGCAGCGAGGGGTAGCTGGCGCCGTTTATGCTGACTTCCTGAACGCCAACGAGGTAGTTTGACGCGAAGCATATCGCATAGTTCGTGCTCATGTAGCCCGTGCAGCTCGCCGTGGCCCCCGTTCCCGAGACAATTCCGTTTATTATGCCCGTCCCTATGCCACCCGGGCTGAAAAACAGGAACAATACGCCAACTATGGCTCCGTTTATGAAAGACTGGAAGAGCTCGTCCCTGCCAAAGTTCTTGAGCTTTGCGTTATCCATCGCATACCCAAGGCCGAAGATGATGCCTCCTATGCTTATCATTATCGCAATCACGCTTACTGCGATGCTGTATCCTAGCAATTAACCACTAAGAGACCGAGTTTGATGTAACGTTGCTGAGCAGATGTGTGGATGCGGTGGCCAGAGAGGTAGAGGCAACGCTCAGGACTCCTACGACTATGGCACCAATCACTATATTGACTGCGGTTGTGTGGAAGTTGGCCCT
Source organism: Candidatus Acidiferrum sp. (assembly GCA_035509375.1). GTDB lineage: Archaea > Micrarchaeota > Micrarchaeia > Micrarchaeales > Micrarchaeaceae > JAJZAB01. The sequence goes on along the minus strand of DATJLP010000007.1, from coordinate 55,057 downwards.
CTTGTCCGGAGGCAGCATCTGGCCCAGGGCGTAGAATACTCCAGCGACTATAAAGAGTATGGCGCTCAGCGTTGGACCTATCTGCGCAAGTATGCCTTTTATGGTGCCTAGCTCAGTAACTATCTGCAGCACCTGCCCAACCTGTGCACCATTCGCAATGCTAAGTAGGCCGAAAAAGAGAGAGACCGGAACAACCAAATACTTTACAACACCTGCTAGTTCTATCGTTTTACCCACCATGCAACAACCTTTTACTTAAGTAAATATATTTTACACAAATAAGTATTTAAATACTTGCTTCCAATATAGCAGTAAAATAAAAATCCAAAGTTTAAGCAGCAAGTATTTATATCTATATATAGAAATATATATAGGTGTTAAAACGTCTAAGGTCATAGTGGTGTCAGATATCGTGTATAGCGAACTCCGAAAGATGAAAAAAGATTTATCTTTCTCTAAAATGATAGAGGAACTTATACAGGGCAGAGGCAAGAAGGGCGATATAAATCAGCTTGAAAAATTTTTCGGCACAATAAGTGATAGCGACGCTGCTATCTGGAAGAAAGAGGTAACAGATGGAAGGCGCGCATCAGGCAAAAGCCGATTAGTTAAGTGAAGAAATGGTAGTTTTTGATACAAACTTGCTTATAGACGCTCTTAGTGGTCAGAAGGATGCAATCGAGACGATCAAGAGTTATAAAGGTAAAGAGAATGCGGCAATCACCATAATAGGCGAGTATGAACTGCTTAAAGGTAAAAAGTTCTCTGAGCAGCAATCCATCGACGATATGTTAAGAGATCTTAATGTTTATGCCTTGGGCGAGCGCGAGATAGAAAAATCCGCAGAAATATACAGGAATTTGAAAAATGAAGGGAAATTGATAGATGAATTCGATATTTTAATTGCCGGAATAGCAATAGCAAATAACGAAAAGCTGGTAACAAATGATACCGCTTTCAAAGAGATCAAGAAGCTAGGATATCATAACGTAATCGTAATATAGTGCTCACGCTAATCCTCCATAAACAAAAAGAAGAGAGAAGAAGTTTGCAAAGTTGGCCTTTAGTAACGGTATGTTCACAGGTCGCGTGAGCTCCCTGTTTGCGCACCCGTCCTATCAAAGTTCTATAATTGAACCGGCCCAGTGTCTCGTTTCGGGTACAGCTTCGTCCTTAGATGCTTTCAGGACTTATCCATTTGGCGCGTGGCTACCCGGCGATGCTTTCACAACCGGTACACTAGAGGCGCCGATCCCCTGTTCCTCTCGTATTAGGGGGATCTTATCCTCCGACACTAACACTCCTAGTAGATATTACCGTACTGTCTCGCGACGTACTGAACTCAGCTCGTGTTCGTTTTTAATGGACGAGCAGTCCAACCATTGGTGACTTGTGCATCACCAGGATAACGAAGGCCCATATCGATGTATCAATGCGCGAGGTCGATGTGAACTCTCACCCGCGACGAATCGGTTACCTCCAGAGTAACTTGTTTGACAGCTTGGAGCCCCATTAAAAAGGCTACCAACGTTCGTTAAGCCCCACTTTCGTGTCTGCATCCCACGCTTTTCGAGATACAGTCAGCCCTGCATTTGCCTTTGCGCTTACCGGCGGGTTTCCAACCCGCCTAAGCAGAGCATTGGTCATTTTCGTTTCCTTATCGAAAATAACCGTCCAGTCTAACTATCCACCTGCGGCTGTTCCCTTACGGGTTAGCTGCGAAACAGATTAAGAGTGGTGTTACATTGTCGCTCCATGTGGGCCGCAGCCCACATTTCGACGCTCCCACTTACTCTATGCATAATCCATTGCACAACAACTACAGGCTATAGTCAAGCTTCATGGAGACTTCATTTCCCACTAAGAGATCGCGGCATATTCACCGCGCAGTAAGTTCACCGGATCCGTGGTTGGGACAGTGGAACAGTCGTTACGCCATTCATGCAAGTCACCTATTAAGTGACGAGGTATTACGCTACCTCAAGAGAGTCAGTGTTACTCCCGCTCTTTGCCGGCGCTTATTCCCCTTGAAAAGGGCTTTCACGTACCGGCGGTGAGCAGGCGTCACCCACTGTACTTAGCCTTTCGGCTTTGCGGTGAGTTGTGTTTTTGATAAACAGTCGCTGTTCCCTTGTAAATGCTATCTGCGCATACTATACGCAGACATGGCTTGTCGATAACTTACGCCACCAATTTGCCGATTTCCCTAACCACGGTTATTCCGTCACACCTTGGCCTTTTCAGCCAGCAGCACTTGTACTAGATCTAGGTACGGAGTAGAATGATCGTTGCAGATTCCCTTTTCACGGGCTCAGGAACTCATCCCAATGTTCATTTAGCTGCTTCTCCTCATAACGAGACTCCGCAGCCATTTGCACTTTCTTGCGGGACTATCCCCAAGCGTCAGAAATCTACCTTGTGTTGCCACGCCTACATCCTACGGGCTGGAATATTAACCAGCTTCCCTTTTGGTGCAAGGTGATTGGCCTGCACCTTAGGATCGCCTAACTCTCCGCTGACGAGCGTCGCGAAGAAAACCTTGTGCTTTCGGTGTATGGGATTCTCACCCATAAATGCTGTTACTAATACCAGGATTTTCACTGCTACACGGTCCATATGTCCTTTCGGACATACTTCGTGCCGTGCAGCACGCCCCCTTACCAGTCTCTCGACTCTAGGGTATCGGTACCTAGTTTAGCCCCGTATATTTTCGGTCAGATGCCCCTCAACTGGTACGCTATAACGCGTTTTTTAAAGGGTGGCCGCTTCTGAGCCTACCTCCCAGATGTCTAAAGAGCTTCTAACCTTTGTTACACTTAACTAGGATTTGGGGACCTTAACCTTAGTCACTATCTTTGCAGTCTCGCCACGCTAGCTTACCCAACATGGCCGACTCCCGGCGTCTACGCAGCACACGCATTCGGAGTTTGATAAGAAGGTGGGCCCTTTCGAACCCTTACCTCCTATTCGGTAGCTCTACCGCATGTGCAAGCTCAGCCGGAGCTATCCTAAAGATACTTCAGAGGGGACCCGCTATTGCCGCGCTCGAGTGGTATATCGCCGCTACTCGTAACTCACCCAACAGGACATGCCATGACAGGTTGCGGGCCTCCACCAGGCGTTAGCCTAGCTTCGCCTTGGTCACGAGTAGTTCGCAGCGGCTTCGGGTCGTGTGATGGTGACTCTGGCATTTTCATACCATGCTCCTCGGATCTGCGAGCTCTCGCTTTCGCTACGCCTTTCGGCTCGCCACAACCACACACTCCCTGGCTCTTGCTTCAAGAAGAATGATAAGACACTGTTCCATGCATAACGATGGATGCTTTCGCATCTTCTCTTCAATGCACTTCATTCCTTCCGCGCCTTACCTTCGTGTCACCACCTAGTTTCAGATCTTTTCAATCCCACGCGTGTGGGTTCTTTTCAGCTTTCGCTCACGCTACTTGTTCGCTATCGGTCTATGGTCAATATTTAGGGTTGGAGTTTAATGCCCCCGTATTCGTTCTGCGTATTCAGGCAGAACTACTCTTTTGCTGCAATCTCCAATAGAACTTCGCCTACGAGGTTGTCACTCTCTATGACCTTTCTTTCCAGAAAGTTCGGCTATTCGATTGGATGAAACGCAGCGCCACATCTCCCATCCTGTTGCCAAGACGGGATTCGGTACGCCCTCTGCGGCTTTTAATCGCTTTACTCACCGCATCTCTAATGATTTCTTCTCCTTCGGGTACTAAGATATTTCAGTTCCCCGAGTATGCGCGCACATTGCTGTGCACAGTTAGGAAATCCCAGGTTCAACGCCTGACCTGCGGCTACCCTGGGCTTATCGCAGCTTGCCACGTCCTTCTTCGCTACCACAGCCAAGCCATCCCCTAGGTGGTTTATAATGTTGCAAACTTCTTCTCCTCAAGTCAATCGCCAAGCAGACGATATCATCAATGCATAACAACAGAGATTACAGACGCTACAATAGTATTTTCATCAGACAGAAAAAGCCTTCAAATACAGTAGGAGCCTATAAGGACCCGGTTGCCATAATAGCACCAAGCAGTATTTAGGTTAAAATAGGTATAAATAGGTTGCGTTTCTTTGCGATGACAGCGTTATAGCGGATTAACGCGGCCTGCGTTCAGGTATTCCGAGCTCGCGCAGGCGCTTCTGCGTCCTTGTCTCTGCTTTATCTGACAGCCTCTCAAAAAACTCTCCTGAAGCCATACTGTCAAAAACCCCTCTAGCCTCATCCATGCTCTTTACTTTGTCCACCAAACCGCGGAGTTTGGTCACTCTTTTTTGATCCAAAGCGGTCTCCATCTCGTTTTTGGACGCCGATGTCCTATACGAAGTCCCTATAGCTAATAGCAGTCCCCTTGCGACCTCCAGCCTGTCTTCTTCTGTCAGACAGCCCCTTGCAACAGCCGCATCAACTCTCGTGTCGAGCGATTCAAATACAGATTCATTTCTAACACTCGTATTGTAGCCTAGCGCATCAAACCTCTGCTTTAGATATGGGATGTGCGCCCCGCCATAAACAACCACCACACATTCGGGTTTCTGTTCAGCTATAACGGCGCTTATGTTCTCAAAGATGTCTGGGTTTCTTATGGCATCACCCTGCTGTAACAGTTTAAGCATGTCTGCATAAGCGACAAAAGCCCGGTCAAAGCTCCTGGCGCCTCCAAGACGGTCCTCAAGGTCTCTATACTGGTGGCCTAGCATAAGCACATCAATACCTTTCGCGGTGGTTGTATTCATATCTACAGGAAAGATCCTCACCCCTTTTTCGGCAAACCCGGCAAATACTTTTAGGAGATCAAAATGGGCTGCTTTCACAACAGGACTATCTATGATATGCCTAATGTAGTACTCTCCGCTCATGATGCCTTTTAGCCCCTTAGCAAAGACCCTCTTTGTGAATTCATCAGAGTTATCCTCAGTACAGATTACAAGATCTTTCGGAGCATGCTGTTTGAGAAGTTCCTCTACAAGCCCCTCTACCTTTTTGGGCCCTTCCATATCTGTATGATTATCTGCATAAAACACTATTTTCATGAAAACTACTCCAATTTTAGGTGTTTATGCATTTGGGATGGTTGCGGCGAGCTAACGTTCGACGAACTTGTGCTGCGCCTGCAGCAGCATCTCCTGGAAATCAGCCATAGTCTTGGCGAAATCCTCTGTCGATGCAGCCTGTATCCTTTCCACTATCCTAGATGCCTCTGTTCTGAGCAGCTTAAGCTCCTCCTTGAACTCTTCGGTTGGCTGAACGCCCACCACCTTCTTACCAAGCTCAGCGACAAACGGCCTCAAGAACTGAGGCAACGCGGTGTACTCAGGAACCCACGTGTGGACGTGCTCCTCCGTGGTGCGTATCTTCTCCTGCAGTATAGCGAGCGTTGTCTCTCCTGGCTTCAAAGTCTGTGCTGGAGCTGCCATGTTATTCACGAATAATTAGGTGCTTTCCAGATATTTATACTTGCTGAAATATACAAAAATACTTACCTATTTTGTTATTTTGAAAAGCGGTTAACCTTTCTTGCTATGCGGACGGTGCACACTTCCCACCTCTTTCTCAGGGCTGAAGTTTATAACTTTGTTATCCTCCAAGAACTTTCTTACAAATTCATAAAGTACCAAATGACCTGCTGGGCTGAGGTGCAGCCCGTCTTCAAGCAAGGAGGTATATTCAAGCCTCAGCATCTTGTCAAATACTTCCAAGAACGGGATGTTCTTGATTTTGCAGACACGCTGTATAATTTCGTTGTACTCCCTAACGTACTTATTTTGATATCCTTTATCTGGATCCCAGGCTGTAGGGTTTGCTCTCGATTCATCAACAGGTGTTGGCCCAATAAAGATCACTTTATCTGCGTCCTTCTTTGCCAACTCAATGAGTTTTATGAGGTTCTCCTCAAACTGCTTTTTGGGAACCCTATGCTCCTTTTCTTTAATCAATGCAGAGTCATTAAGGCCGAAATTGAACAACACTATTCTCTCCTGCTCTTCATTTACATATCTTCTAGCTGCCATCTCAAGCTCTAGCCTTTTCAAAATACCTGTGCTGGTTTCATCCACCACGCCTAGATTGTACACGAAGTAGGCAACGTCCGCGTCAACAAGGTTCTTGATGTCTATTGGTTCCCTCAATCTCTGAACCCAACCGCCATTGTTGTCCCACGCACCGTATGTTATACTGTCTCCGAAAACTAGAACCTCTACCATTTCAGTGCTATCCGCATCGATGAAGCTGATATGAACACCTTTCCAAAATAGAATCAATGAAGATTAATAAATAGCTTTCCAATAGCTTTTACGTATTGGCAGAGGTGTTAAAGACCCAGACCGCCATTGTGGCTGTGCCAGCTCCTTTGTATATGTAGTTCGCGCTGAACGTGCCGCCGCTTGAGAATATGCAGTTGGCAGCGAACACCCACCCCTCATGGCTCAAGTCTACAGATGCTGATTGGGCCATACTGCACCCGTTTGGCATTGTGACATTCGGCTGCACGCTGCCTGAACTCACCGCGCCTAGTATGTACGCTGCATCCCCTGCCACATTCACCGGGAATGAAAGCTGAAGGCTGTGAGATCCTGTTCCCTCTGATGATAGGCCAACGCTGTTGTAGGCAATTACGTTTGCGTATGGAAGACTAGAAGCCAGGCCTGCCATCGCTATCGGCCCCCCTCCGACGTTCACGCTTACCTGAAGCGAGTTGGAAAGTGAAATCCCTGTTGCTGATGCATTCTGCGAAACATAAGTAACCCCGAGATTACGGATCTCATTCAAGTTGGTTTTCTCTACATTGTAGGTAAAGGCGCTCCAACTCGTCTTTGGCGTTGTGGTGGTCTCCCCTAAGTAGGAACTTGTGGTGAAGAAGAATGACTTATAGTTGGATGGGAGTGTTAAGGTGAGGTTGCTTGCCGAAGTGGAAATGATGTTGGCAGTGGTGAAGTTTCCAGCATTGTTGGGTGATGACACTGTTTGTATGTATTCGTATAATGTGTCATTTATGAGCACATACTCACCCCCTGTGCAAGTGTTGTTTACTGGTATCTGCGTGCTGCTTGATGGTACAACAAAACTGGTTGAACCGCCAGTAAGCACACTAAGATGATAAACTACAGAGACGATGCTGCTCGATGCATTCTGTTGCGACACGTAGATATATTTGTTGAGAGGGTCATAAACCATCGCCACCGGGTTTGCCCCAACACTAAGCGTCGCGATCTCCCTGGTTATGTTTATAACACTGAGGCTGCCAGATCCTTTATTTGCCACATACAACCAGCCGGTGTCATTTGCCAGTGCCAAAGCTGTAGGCCTGACCCCCACAGAGAGATTTCCTATGTTCACAAGCCCCTGCACCACAGAGACAGAATTGGATCCGTAGTTGGCAACGTAAAGCAAGCAATCATTCTTATCAAACAGAAGAGCTATCGGGTTCTTCCCCACCGGTATCGGATAAGGCGCGTATCTAGTGTTGGAAGGCAGCCTGCTGAAGTTTATGTATATTGTGCCACCAGAGTTATTTATCAGAGCCGCCCCTCCTGGCGGCTTTGCCGAATAGTTCAACGGAGCATCAATTGCATATTGCCAATCACCATTCGGCAGGTGTAACGTTATGCTATTTGAAGTTGTCGATAATGGTATGCCAAACAGCGAGACTCCCCACGGCGTGCCCGATGGCAGACCTTGGGCTACAAAGGTGAGATTATATGTCACTGGCCAGAAAGGAACATGTATGTAGAGCTCAAAGCAGAAGACACTCAAGTCAATCATATACGAGAGCTCTGCACGGTATCCTCCCGGGTTTTGTATTATTTCTGTATCGTTGTATGTGCCAATCTGCACATGCGAATAGGTTATTGTGTTATTGTTTGAATATTGGTCTTTACCGAAAGCCCTTACGCCCCACTCTCCCGGAATTGGAGATGGCAGTCCCCCTGCAACGAATACAACAATGCCTGTGGTGCTGTTACCTTTTACAGGTATCTGCACACCAACATTGGTTCCCGAAACAGTTGTATTGATAAGTAAAACATTTCCATCAAAATTTAATATTGGAACTCCGGATTGGTCTATCATTGATATAGGAATTGCAGAATCGCTTGTCAGGTTAGTGAGCTCTATATTATCGCTTATTGCATTTGTGGTATTGAGGGCCATCACTGTGTACGCGACCTGTCCTGGTCCAACAATCGCTATCGCATTAAAGTCTGCATTAATCACGTTAAATGTATTGCCAACCAGCGATTCCCTTACTGAGGAATTTGCTAGTATCTGCCTTTCTACAAGATACGATTCCGTATCTGTGAACTGCTGAAGAGTCTGGTTTACAAACATGTTTGTTGCATTTGTTGCCTCATCCGTATAATTAAAGAGTATCTGGTTGCTCGTATCTGCAAAATCCACCACGAGGCCATTGTACACTATACCATTGTTGCCGTCAACAAATACACTTTTGGCTATCTCTGGGTTGAGTGTTATTGTATTGCCCATAGCATAAATCAATGCTGCCACCTGTGCCGCATCGTAGGCTACCGGCACAACCACGGTGACAAACTGGTATGCCCCTTGCAACTGATCGGGCAGCACATCTCCTAGGTCAAGGTTGTCTGGTATCAGTCCAAAACCATCGGTCTCTTCAATCAGCTGCCCCACATCTTTCGCCGTACCAGGTAAATTGAAGAATGTGTAATAACTGCCGTCAGGCTTCTGCGCTATCTCTAACAACTGCTGCCCGTGGCAATCGCATATATCGGTATAGTAGGGAGGGAGTTTCGGATTCCATCCTATGAGGCCGCCTGGCGGCGTCCAATAGCAGTATCCAGTGAACGGATCGCATATGTATGGGAACGGGCCTATAGGGCTCGGCTGCGGCCACACCCACGGGCCACCCGGGCCGCAACCAAACCAGCAACCTCCAGGTGGCGGCAGAGGCGATGGGCTGGTCTGGTTTGTCACAACTACCGTCACGTTTTCGCAAATGACTGATACCGTTGCAGATCCATAATTTGCAACATATACGCAGCCGCTATTGTTGTACGCGAGCGCATCAGGCTCATCCTGAACCGCAACGAGGTGCTTCACGGCGTTCTTGCCGAGTATACCAACATTATTCGAGCCAAAATCAGCCACATAGGTATCATTCTTCACTGGATTGTAGAGTATTGCTATTGGCTGCGCACCAACCATTATGTTCCCAACCAGTGTGCTGTTTGTCGTGTTCGTATTTAATAAGGAAACCTGCCCCGAGCCAAAATCAGCCACATACAGCTGTTTATTAACCGGATCGAGCGCCATCGCAAAGGGATCGGCTCCAACGTACGTTGTGCTTACAACACTGAAACCTACAAGTGCCTTTACGTCATTTGATACATTATCAGCCACATAAACCTTACAGTTTGCGCTATCGAACTGCAGGGCCTTAGGCCCAATCCCTACTGTTATGTTGCCAAGGACTGTAAGGTTGTCTATCACAGAAACGGTGTTCGATCCCCAATTTGCAACATATATGTATCCGTTGCAGGAATCGAATGCCAAGGCATCAGGCAGCCTCCCTATACCGGTTATATTGGTCATCTGGGCGAAGATGCTGAAGTTTGCGGTCCTAGACGCAGGAGTGTAGTTTGCATTTCCAGGAGTGTATAACGTCGCGGAGTAGTTTCCTGGGAATGGCTCTGTAAGGGCGCTTGACGCCAGGTTTGTTGTTCCTATTGCCGCACCAGAGAGCGTGACGTTAAGCTGGTTGTCAATTGTGTTTATCCCAAAGATTACGTTTCCAGGTTGCTGGTCGAAGCTGTAGTTGGATGGAACAGACAGCGTTAATTGCGGGGTTGCCTGAACAATTACAAGAGTTTTGTTTACTATATAGTTTGCGTCTGGTGAACTGGCCACTACACTGTAAGTTCCAGCGGCTGGGCAACTGCTGTTCCGTGCCTGGCAAACCTGATACGAAGTAGAAGAGCTACCTGTAGCTACAACATTTCCGTTTAGTTCTATGTTTATTATGCCATTATTGGAGGCCATTGCGGTAATTGTGCCCGGTTGCCCGTAAACAATCTGGTTGGCAGAAAGGGAAAGGCCCAGCACCACATTAGAGGCCGCGGGGCTCGTAGTTGGCATTATTCCATCAGGCGGAGTATTCGCAGTGAAAATTACCTGAGCGTACCCTGCCCCTCCCTGAACGTAGATTGACGTGCTCTGCTGTTGCACATAGTCCGTTGAACTGGCTTTAAAAGATCCAGCGGCATATCCTCTTATTGATGTACTGTTACCGTAAATCAACAATGCTATATGTTTTGTACTGTATGGCACACCGGTGTTTTCAAATGATGATAAACCCGAAGTATTATTATAATTAAAAATCTCGTATCGTGACATTGAAGAGTTAAATGCCGAAACTATACCATCCTCATTTGGATTGGAGCCTCTAAAAATGAACAACCCGTTTGACGAGTTCAGATAACCAATCATCCCGACTCCCAAACTAAGAGCGTTATAAGTGAAACGATAAATGTAAGGGAAGGTGCCATTTAAAACACCGCCAATAACTACCCCGTTGTTTACTACAACAAAATTGCCGCTTCCACCAGGCGTACTAAAGCCCTCAAGAGAAGTACCGTTGAAATTCCAATAGTTAGGAAATACTTTACCACCATCGTCATATTTTCCATATTGATTAACTCCGCAGCCGGTTGCCGTATTTGAAGGGTTTGTGCATGATAGCTGTGGTGCTTCCCCAGTTGTTATGTTATTCAAGAGTGATACGCTCCTATTTGCAAACGCTATGTAAATGGTCAGGTTACCGTTTGCGCGTATACTTGGTCCAAGTTTCAACCAGTATACTAAATTATTAGAGGCGTTTAAATTGCTCGCCCGCGTTTCGTTACTCGGATTACCTTCAAACCAAGACGGGATTACCGTCCCGTTTGCATATTGGAATTCAACATTTTGCAGGTTATTTGCTTCATACGCGGTATATTTCGAACTGTTGATTGGCAACATCTGCTGGAAGTTGCTGCTAGTTCCTACCGGCTGATTGTTGTACAGCGTAATGGGGGATCTGGCAGTTATTACGCTGGATGCGCCACCAACCGATGTGTTCGGCATTATTCCATTCGGTGGAGTCTGCCTGTATCTGAGCCAGTATATCTTTTCTCCATTTGGTGCATATGTTCCTTCATTATTACCTACAGCTATCGCAAATGGCAGGCCTTTTATTGTGTTTTGGGTGTAAATTATGTTAGCATACATGTCGGTATAGTTTGTGTATAGAATTGCATTATCTGGCGTGAAAACAAAGGAAAATATTGCATAGCCATTGTATGCTGGGATGTAATTTCCTGTGTTTAAAGGTACGCCTTTTAGGCTACAGGTCCCGCCAAACCCTGCGTTTCTGAGCGCAAAGCCGCCTGCTATTGTGCAGTTCGGCCCCCCAGCGCTGCCCTCAAAATCTACCGATATGTCAGAACATCCAATTACTCCCAAGTGGGCATTGTACTTATTTGTGCAGTTGCTGATTCCATCTTCGGACCACCCCCAAGAATCACCGACCGGGGAGGTGGTGAGCGTGCCGTAGAAATCAACGCTCTCATTGACGATAATGTTTGGAGCAGCCGCACCATTCTCTCCAGGAGTTTGCGTTCTACCTCCGATTATCGTCAACTCATTATTTACAGATACTGTGCCGTTGTTGACGATCGAGTTTATACCTGACGGAAAGCTTGACCCGCTGAAATCCCAATACCCGTTTGTAAATACCTGCCCGCCATTGTCATATCTGCCATAAGGCGAAGAGAGTTCCGGAGCTTCCCCTACTGTAACACCATTCAGAAAACTCACGTTCTTTGGGGCAAAACCTACATACACTACGTAATTGCCACCCGCCGATATACTTGGCGCAAGCTTAAGCCAGTACACTATGCGGCTTGATCTGTTAAGATTTGTTGTTTGCAACTCGTTGCTCAGATTGCCCTCCAGCCAAGATGGGATTATTGTTCCGTTAGAGTAGAAGAATTCAACATTCTGCAGGTTGCCGTTCTCGTAGGTGGAAAATTTGGAGGCATTTAAAATCAAAAGCTGCTGAAGCCCGCCTTTTGTAGCAAAACTCTGGTGGTTAGAAATCAGCACCGAAGCGTAGTTTGATATGGAAACAGGTATCGAAACTGCAGTAGTAATAGTAGGAAGGCAGATTAAGCACAGAAAAATTATAGCCACAGTAATGGCTAGAAAACGCCCACGAGCGTTATTTGCCACAGTATTCTCCCCCGCTTACATTAAATTAAGTACATATAAAAACATTTGCGCTTCTACCGTTTATGCGTTGTGCTAACCGCATGTCCAGTTTTTAGGGAAATAGATCGTGAAGTTATTGTATGTCAGGTTTTTTGTAACGTTCATGAAGTTTATTGGGAAACCAGAAGAATTATCATAAAGGATAACGATCGGGTAGCGTTCCACTGTTGAGTTATAGTAATAAGGGGAGTGCGCCTTCACTCCGAAATAGAAAAGATACGGCCAGTAATTCGAGATCACGTTGCAGTTTCCAAGGCCGTCCACCGCCAGAGTATTTGTAACATTCTTGTATATGGGGTTTGTGGAGCCGTACGATGCAAAAACATAGTTCGTTTGCAGGGTCGTCTGTGCATATATCAGCATACCAACAGTTAGAACAAAGAGAGCACCCACAAGGTATGCATACAGGTCTTTGTTAAATGGCAATCTCAATTTGACATTGGACAGGTCGGTGATCAGAACACCTAGTATGAGCGCAATCCCTATGTAAATAAGAAAGGCCTCCCGCGGAAGGCCGTTTATCGATCCCGATATGGCTGTTAAGAGCCATCCGAAAAGGCCAACCCCAAAAGAGGCGAACACCACCTTATGCCTGTAATCCATCTTCATATCTATGCTGCGCTTTTTATTGCAAACAAAACTGATTGCAATGGCAGCCGCAAAAACCAAAAATGCCGGTATCAGGTACGGCAGCATTAATTTTAGAGAGGCAGAAATCACCGAGAGTGAAAATAGCCCCTGCGCCCCCGCAGAGAACGAATGTATAGAAAGGATGTAACTCCATATCGGGTTATGAAACGCAACGGTGTTGAAAATGAGCCATGGTAGAGTGGTTATCCCAAATGCTGCGAGCGCCTTGTTTCTAACCTTTGGCGGGAGTACCGCAAGCAAAAGCAGGAATATCAGCGAATCATACTTTGCCAGCCCTGCAAGAGCCAATACGATACCTGCCTCCCACCGCCTTTCGATCACCAGGCCGATAAAGACGAGCAGGAAACACATTGTTATTATTTCGGCACCGTTCAGCATCACGAAGTAGAAGAGCACATAGGGGGTAAAGAACAGCAATGCCATCAAAAGCGGGCTTAGTTGCACTCTTTTTGAAAGATAGAAACACGAGGCTAAAAGAAAAAGGAGGACAAATGTGAGGTATATGGGTACTCCAGTGCTCGTGCCTATCGCCATGAACGGCACCATAATAATCCCTATCAAAGGAGGCCTGAGAACCTCAAAATAGAACGAGTTCCCATAGCTTATAACACTATTCAGGTTACCGCTGAAAAATGCAAAATAGAATTTTGAAGTGAGAAGGGATTTTGCGTAGAGAATCTCGGCGATAAAGTCCCAGTATATCCCGCCAATTTTATATATTGTGAGGACAGCTGTGAGAGCAAACGCGAACACCACAAAAATTAGAATGATTTGCAAAAAAGACATCGATGACCTTTTTGATTCGAGCAAAAACTTACCTGTCTAACAATTAATATGGAATATTTATAAGGGCTTTACCACAACACCCCCTCTAGCTTGGTATAGTCTTATTGGGAAAGTTAAATAGAATCTTGCATGTTTCGATGCTCAGAATATCTTCTAGACGCGTACACAAAGTTGCTGTGACGCCTTTCTAAGACAAATCGCTAACTTCTTATAAGTATCTTTCCCTACAACCCTTGCCCCATAGCCAAAGTTTGTAGAGATAAAGATAAATATCTGAACCTTTACATTGTCGACTCTAGTGGTTTAGTTGAGGAAAAGATTGCTCGAATTGGAGGCATCGGTAACAAGCCATATTGGGACTGGAGTTATGATGCGCCAGCATGATTCTATAGAGCCGCAGATCAGTACAGCTCGCGTGTCAGACGAAGGTCCTTTGCTCAGGAAGACTGCAAGCTCCTCTATGACAGAGAAAAAAGCAATTGGTTCCAAGATGCTAGACGATTTATCATCTCACTTTAGGGTAAACGAAACAACAGCCTCAAGAGCACAGGAGATATTCGATGCAGCTACTGATTCAAGAAAACCGGAGGAGTGCAATCCAGAAAGGATGGCTGTTGCAGCATTCTCAATAGCAACCGCCATGGCAAAGGCACGAAGGAGTTCTGAACATAGGAAAATTTTAAGAGGAGCGAATGATGTTAAAGGATTGGATTACACTAAAGTGAGAAGAAGTGATATAGAAGAGTATGCCGGTATTCCCAGAGGGCATCGAAGCTCTATAACCGAAGAGATCGAAAAGACGCTTAGATTTTCCAGCATACCTAAAGTTGATAGAAGATCTGTTTGGCACCAGTTACTTAGAGGACGTAAGTTTATTCAGGAAATGGAGCTTGTACCAAGAATCAACGCAAGAAAACTAGATGCGATAGATGAGCTTTTCGATGCAGTAAAAGAAAAGTACGCCCTAGATCAAAATGACAGAGCAGCGGCAATACAGCTTTATCTTGATAATAAAGATTTAATTAAACGCGGTGGAGAGCTTCAAGTTACGGCAGCATGCCTGCTCTTTCTTGCATGCAATCAAAACGGCACTCCAATCACCCAAGAGGATATGAACAAAGAAACCAAAGCAACTTCACTGGCGTCATTCAAAAGGCGATTACATTTTGTAAGCAGAGTTACAGGAGTCCGAATCATATCATACCCTGCAACCCATTTCGTGAATGAAGTGATGAGGCGTAACGGACTCGAAAATCAAGAGCTGGAGGCGAACACCATGCTTCTATTAAATCGTGCCGAAGCTGCGGGCGTTTTAAACAGCAGACCCATGGCAAACGCAGCCGCGGCCATAATTGTTGTTGGCCAAGAAATGGGCATAATAAAAAATACGGATAAAAAAGACATAGCAAGCAGTATAAACTTAGGGACCGTAACTATAAACGAGTATATAAAGCGCCTGCAAAACCTACCTATTCAAACCTCCTAGAAAGGCGCAAATCTCTCTCTGCTAATGTTTATAAAGTGGCAAAATGACGAGGCTATCTTCACATGAAGGATTCTTAGGTAAAATAAAAGACAGCCCGGACGACTTCATAGTCGAGGAAATAACAAAAAGTTCTACTGTTTTGAAGGCAAGCGAGAAATTTACGCACGAAAGCCTTAGAATGCAGACTTCCCCTACGGGCAAATTCACAGTCTTTGTAATGCAAAAGCGCGACTGGAACACCATACAGGCGCTTAAGATAATAGCAAAGAGGGCAGGACGCGGCATAAAGTCTGTAGGGTTTGCAGGAACTAAGGACAGGGCTTCGGTATCTACGCAACTATGCAGCATATTCGGCGCAAAGGCGGAGCACATCTCAACCCTGCATGTAAAAGACATATCGATAAACGGGGCATGGCAGAGCGACACAGGGGTAGAGCTTGGCGACCTGCTTGGAAACAGGTTCACAATCGCGATAAAGGAATCAAACGCCACAGAAGAGAGGATAAAGCAGATAGAGAACGAGCTCAATGGCGTATTCCCAAACTACTTCGGAGAGCAAAGATTCGGGTACAGGGATAACAACTATGATGTTGGCCTTGCGATAATGAAGGGCGAGTTTGAAAAGGCTGCGATGGACTATCTCACAAACACAAAAAATGAGAGAAACCTCGACTCTATAGAGGCAAGGGAGAGGCTTGCAAAGGAGCGCGACTTTACCGCAGCGCTGCAATACTTCCCCTACTACCTGAAGTACGAGCTCACGGTCATCGAATACCTCTCAAGATACCCCACAGACTACGCCAACGCGATAAGGAGGCTGCCCAGGCAGCTATCATTGATGTTTGTCCATTCTGTACAAGGCCTGGTGTTCAACAAGGAGATAGAATACAGAATTAAAAACAAGGAAATTGCTCCGAAAGCCGACGATATACTCTGCCCTACAGATCAATATGGTTTCCCTGACATGGATAAAAGAATGAACGCAAGCGATGGAAGACTTGAAGGGCTGCATTTCATAGCAGGCAACATAGTCGGATACGACAGCGAACGCATCAACTATGCAGAAAAGCAGATACTCGAGGAGATGGGCCTGACCAAGGAGATGTTCAAGATCCAGAGCATGCCGGAGCTGAGCTGCAAGGGCAACTATAGGGTGCTGTTCGCCCCTTTCAAGGACTTTTCCAGCAAGGTGGATGGCAGCAACGCAACGCTCTCGTTCTCGCTGCCCTCAGGCTCATACGCTACGGTGCTGCTCAACGAATTCGTAAATTCGCCAGGGTAGAACTCTAGTTTTGCAGGCAGACTCCCTACTTGTGCCTATAGAATATCATGCTCATGTAGTTCATGCTCTTCTTGAACCCTAACCTTTCGAAAATCCTGACGTTTCTGTCAGGGGTCAATAGTGCAATCCCTCTAAATTTGCCTCGTTGCATTCCAACAAACTTCTTTACAAGCTTTTTTGCAACGCCCCGTTTTCTATAACTTTTAATCACATATATGTCCTCCAACCATATTATTTCCCTATTATTTTTTACCATAGAATGGAGATATCCAATAAGTCTGCCATCGAGCTCTGCTATTATGACTCTTTTTTCCGAGTCTTTTATTATCTCTCTATACTCCCGCGCGCTTCTTATCGCCCAAGATTTTCTTTCCTTATGCGCAATCCTATCCATACCTTCCAGTCCATCCGCGTCTTGGAGCGCACCATACCTAATCTTGATTTTCACTTTACCATCTTTTTCCTTCGCCAGGGTAGGGATTTGAACCCTAAAGTCCTTGCGGACACCGGTTTTCTTATTGCATCACAGATCAGCTCTCGAAGTTTTGCAAACTCGAGACCGGCGCGTTACCAGATTCTGCCACCCTGGCATATCCTCAGTATTACCTTAAAACTGAAGTATTACCTATTTAAGAGCTACTAATTTAATATCTTGTTAGGGTAAGGATAACTACGTTCTTATCGTTGGTAGGATGCATAATCAAATAACCAAGGGTATGCTGGTAAGGTTCAGCACCATAGCCATTTTCATAATCTTATCGATAGCCAGCCTCATCTTCGCCTTTTACATGTTCATAGAGGCAAATTCAACCACCTCGTACATACTATCGTGCGCCTTCCTCGGAATATCGCTCTTCGCTGGCTTCTTCAACGTCTACGCCGCGATCTCGTACTTCAGGTCGTACTTCTACGACAGGTACATAGAGGGGATATCATCAAAGCTAAAGCCGCTCAGGAGCTTCCCCAAAATAGCGGTTGTAATGGCGGTCTTCAACGAGGATGTGGAAGAGGTGAAGAGGGACATGAGCAGGCTCTTCGAGTTCGACTACCCAAAGAACAGGCTGAAGTACTACATGGTCGACGATTCCACAATACCAGAGACCAAGGAGCAGCTCGAGAGCTACTGCAAATCTAACAAGGTCACGTTCCTTCACAGGGACAGCAGGAAGGGATACAAGGCCGGCGCGATAAACAACATGCTCAAGATATGCAAGGAGGACTTCCTTGCTGTCATAGACGCAGACGAATACCTGACAGACACGAGGTTCCTTAAGGACCTTCTCCCATATTTCAACGACAAGGATGTCGCATTTGTCCAGACCGAGAAAAGGTCGGCTAAGGGCAATTTCTTCGCGCAGGCGGTGGACCTCTTTGACGGCTTCTTCTTCAAGTTTATTCAACCGCACAGGGCGCTCAACAACACCGCTCTCTTCGCAGGCTCCTGCGGGGTGATAAGGAAGAGCGCGCTCGACAAGATAGGCGGCTTCCCCGAATACGTGATAGAGGACACCTTCTTCAGCTTCGAGTCCGACATGCACAACTTCAAGAGCCTCTACGTTCCGAAGGTCTATGCGAGGGGCAGGCCCATGGACTCCTACACCGCGCTCGTAAAGCAGCAGTGGAGGTACAACTACGGCGACACGCAATTCATAGGATACTACATGAAGAGGAACAGGGAGTCCGGCAGGCTGACCCCCTGGGCCAGCCTTGACTACCTGACGCACGGCTTCGGCCTGAACTACCTCTCGGTTGTGCTGATAGCGTTCACCATCCTCTCTGTATTCCTCGCCTTTTCCACGCTGCCGTTTGCGCACCTGGGCGGCTTGAGGGCGCTCTTCGAGGCGACCTACATCAGCAGATACCTCGAGATATTCGGCGGTGCAGCATTTGTGCTCTCGATAATCGCACCTGTCATACTCACGAAGATCTACTTCGGCTCGTTCAAGCTCGGCCTCATGGTGTTCATACTCAACTTCGCCCTTGCCATATCGAGGGCAAAGGCCGCGATCGCTGCCCTCTCTGGCAAGAACCCCATATGGCGCGCGGTGAGGGCAAAGGGAGGAAACACAAAGCACAACCTTGCGTACGCGATCTCTAATACGAAGATAGAGGTGGTCTTCTCAGCAGGCCTGCTCTCTCTTGGAACCCTCGCCCTGCTGACCAACAACCTCCTCGGCTCGGTCTGGCTCGGCACATACGGGGTGCTTTACCTGTTCGCTACCCTTTTGCTATACAGATACGGGTGATTGACTGATCTACGTAAAGATCCACCAGACAGAAAACGGCAAGATAATCGCCATGTGCGACGAATCCCTGATAGACAAGGTGCTCGAGGAGGGGAACATCCTAATCAACATAAAGGGGTACGCCGACTTCTACAAGGGGAGCCTGATACCTGCAAGGGAATTCGGCGAGATATCAACCAAGAACATGATCACCGCAAACATCGTGGGGCAGGAGGCGGTCAGCACCGCCATACGGAACAAGGTGATAGATCAGACGCACGTAAAGAGGGTCAACGGAGTGCCATACGCGCAGGCTTACAAGGTAAACTACTGACTGTTGAGCTTGATTATCGCTCCGGCTATGTCGCCGTTCGATTCCTTGAGGGCCGCCCTCGCCCTTTCCTCGTCGTCTATCCCCGCCTGGTCCATCACGGTCTTCACGTCGTCATCGGTTATTTCCACAGAGACATCAACCTCCTTCTCCTCAACAACACCCGCAACCTGGAAGCTCGTGGCGCCCTGGGCGTCTATCTGCGTCACCTGGGGGTTGCTTATCACAAGGTCCTTTCCAGCGCAGTGAATGACAACGCTCGTAGCGTCTATCTCGCTGGTCTTGATGCCCATCTTCTCCATCATGCTCTTCAAGGCCCTAGGGTCCATATTCGGCATCATAAAACCACAACCTATATTACATCACAAAGGATTTATTTACTGCAGATATAATCTAACACCTGTGTGATACAATGCAGAGGCTCGTTCTGATCGATGTAAACAACCTCATAGTCAAGGACCAGAAGGACGTCTCTGAGTATGTCTTCGAGGCGATAAGGAGCAGGTACGGGTTCGAGCCCAGCTTCAAGCTCTCCGAATACGAAGGCGTGCCGGCGCAGCTGATGGTCAGGGACATACTCGAGAAGAACGAGGTGAGCCAGGATGAGATAGCGCTCAGGCTAGAAGGCACGGCAGAGGAGCTCGGATACTCTTACTACAATGTAACAGGTAGGGAAGCGATAACGGTCCTGGAGGGCGCAAGGCAGTTCCTGGAAGAGCTCTCAAAGAGGGGGGCCGTGGTCGGAATCGCAACAGGCGACATAGAGGACATAATAAAGAACAAGCTGCAGCGCGCCAACCTTGCCGAGCACTTCAAGTTCGGCGAATACGGCAACAAGGAGAACGACCTTACAAGGCTGATACAGAAGGCTGAGAGGAGGGCAAGCGCAGAATTCGGCCTGGAGGCGGGCTCTTCCGTTTGGATAGTCGCAAGCTCGCCGCAGATAATAAAGGCATCGGCAGCGGCCGGGGCGAAAGCTGTTGGGGTTGCGTCCGGCGGGTATTCGAAAGAGGCGCTTAAAGAGGCGGGTGCAGAGGAGGTTATCGAGAGCCTGAGAGAGAGGTCAAGAGCGATAAAAGCTATTTTTAGATAGTTAATTAAACTTTCAAGTTCCCATAATTTTTGGATGGGGTTGGGATGGCTTGGCTTTGCTGAGCCGCAGGCCGAGGCCCTTAGGGTGAGGTCAAATTGTCCATGAGCGCGGGATATCTGCCTAGGATGACGGACGATCAGCGTAGGTGGAAGGTCGTTGGCAGGGCAGAGTATCAGGACGGGAACAGGGCCGAGTTCTTCAAGCAGTGGGACAGCATCTATGGGAAAGGGGACTGGAGGGTTGCCTGGGGCTATAGCGGCAGGACCGTGGGATTTGACGAGCTTGCCCTCATTGTTTCGGAATCGTACTTTAAATTCCTGAGCGACCACCTTGATATGGTCCAGAAGGCGAAGGACCTTGCAGCCAGGCTTGCGCCATCGGAAGGCGCAGCGCAGGAGCAGCTCCTGAGGGGCGAGAGGGACGCAAAGGACCCTGGCCTGAGAGCCCTCCAGGCCGCAGCTTTGCGAAGGACGCTCGCGCAGGACTTTGCTTTAGATATAGACGAGGCGAAGGCCGAGGCGATATGCAGGAGCCCGGAGCTTGGCAGGGCGCTCTCGCCGTCAACCGTGCCATTCCACGAGCCGGGCAGGATAATAATCAATCCGAGGGGATCTGAGCAGGACAGCATAGAGTCGTTCTACAGGTCCAACAGGGTTCTGGAGGTGGAACGGGATGCGCTGGTCGAAATAGCCAAGAGGGCGGAGCGTGGCCCAACGAGGCGCTGATCCTTATTATTCTTTACGCACAATATTGAGTCTCGGAGAGCACATGGAGACAGAGGTATTGGCAATAGACGCGCTGAAGCCGGAAATGAATAGGGTGAGCAGGGCAGCCGGCTTCATCAAAGAGGAGAAGATAGTGGTCTTTCCAACAGAGACCGTATATGGGATAGGAGCAAGCGCATACAGCGAAGCCGCATGCAGGAGGATATTCGAGATAAAGGGAAGGCCGGCAGACAACCCGCTGATAGCGCACGTCTCTTCGCTGGAGATGGCGCAGGAGATAGCAGAGATACCGGAAGGGTACCTTCCTTCCATAAAGAGGATCTGGCCATCTCCGATAACCTTCATAGCCAGGTCTAGAGGCAAGCTCCCAAGGGCGGTAACTGCAGGCCTTGATACAATATCGATACGCATGCCAGCGCACCCTGTGGCGCTGGCCCTGATAAAGGAGGCCGGCATGCCTATAGCTGCGCCGAGCGCGAACCCGTCAGGAAAGCCCACAGCGACAAACGCAGGCCAGGCGGTCAGGTACTTCAAAGGAAAGGTTGACTGCATCATAGATTCCGGAAGGTCCTTCTTTGGGGTAGAGTCCACCATAATAGACCTGAGGAGCTTCACGATACTGAGGCCAGGTCCTTTCACCATTGAGGAGATAGAGAGGGCTTTCGGAAAAAGGCCGAAGGTGGATAATGTGGCAAGGGGTATGGCCAGCGCCGACAAACCGGTAAGCCCAGGCACCAAGTATACCCATTACACGCCAGATACTCCAGTAATGCTCTTCAACGGAAAAATAACGGAGCTGGTGGAGATACTTGACGATGCCCCAAACGCACCATCGTTCGCATTCATAGGCTCTGGCGAGTCGTGCAGTGCCATGTCGGATTCTTTCGGCTGCAGCACGATAGAGCTTGGAAAGAGGGAGAACCCCTACGAGATAGCGAAGAACCTCTACGACGGGCTCATAGCGCTCGACTCCCTCAAGGTGAAGTTCGGCATAATAGAGGCCTTTGACGAGAAGGGCATCGGCCTTGCAATAATGAACAGAATAAGGAAGGCCACGGGCAACAGGTCCATCAACCGCGCCGATGACCTGCCAGCCAACCCAGCAAAATAACAGCTCTTTTTCATAAAATTGTAAAAAAAGCAATGTTTAAATATCATCTTGGCGGTATAAGATTTTGTTAAATGAGTTGATCTTATGCCACAAACCAACATGGAACAGGGCCAAGGGGGAACGCTTGAACTGGGAGGGCCAAAGGGCATCTTAGAAAATATTCGCGCAGGGGCTTATGAGCTTCAACTTCCCATATATGATTTAACAGGAAGGGGAGGATTCCACAGAAGGCCACCGACCCTGAATGACCTAAGCAACGAAACAAGAATGGCGGCCGGTACATTATTGAGGGCTATGGCGCCTTTGGAAAGGGAGGCACCCCCTGAAGCAAGTGATGCGGAGCTGCAGAGGCAGCTTAGATATCTAAGGCGCGCGTTATCGGTTGTGAGCGAACTGGCGCAAAGCCACAAGCCAGAGGCTCTTGCAAGGATGGGCGAAGAGGCGCTGGGCCACGCTCAAAATGTGATCAAACTCGCCAGGGCTAAATTAGTTGTGCCAAACTCTCCAAACACAAACGGGAAGCACGGAAAGCCGACCAAGCAGTGAATACATGATACTAACAATCCCAGAAGGGTTCGGACCATTCAGCAGATACCCTCAAGACAGGGACCCAACGCTCGGCGCCCAGCAGGCGCAGCCTGACAGAGAGGTTGCACAGCTACTTAGAAAAGTTGGGTCATAGCCTTACGATAAGAGGGGCAGATGCAGAATAGCGGGCCAATTCAGCAAGGCAGACCATATCGCATTTGGCGATAGGAAAAAGTATATATAAAGTGTGAGTGGAGATACAAGCAGGCAACAGCATGGCGAAGGGTCTTCACTACAACTGGATGTACACGGTCGTGCCATACGCGGCTATAGGCAGCGGACTCTCGATAGTGATACCCCTTCTGATCCTCTCGCTCAAGGGAACGGTCTACGATGTCGGAGTGGCGATAGCCGCATACTACCTCGTAAGCGTGCCCTCATCGATAATCTGGGGAAGGCTGGTAGACAAGCTCGGAAGGATGAAGATATTCATACTGCTCTCGCTCCTCGGAACCCTTCCGGTCATTCTGATACTTTACATTGCAGGGCACGTTGCATTCCTGGAATTCGACTACGGGCTCTACGCCCTCATGGCTACTGCCGCCTCGCCCGCGATAAACATACTCGTAATGGGCACCAGGGTAAACCCCTCATTGCCGAAGTACTTCAGCAAGTACAGCATAATGTCTATAATCGGAGGCATCATCGCCTACTTCGCAGGGCTCTTCGTTGCCTACCACACAATATCCTACTATCTCGACTTTCTACTGGGGCTGAACGTAATCGCCTTGGCTATGGCGTATATCCTTGTAAAGAAGATGCCAAAGAGGGCCCTCTCAAAAGAAAGGCTCGAGGCAGCGCACAGGGCGTTCCCGATTCTAAGGCTCATCAGCGCCCTGCCGCACCTGATGACAGGAATGCCCCTGATAGAGAAAATACACAAGTCGTTAAGGAAGAAGAGGACGAGGAGCATCTACACCCTGCTGATCGCTGTGGCGCTCTTCAACCTCGGAAGCGTGATGTTCAACACCGCCTACGTCCCATACCTGAGATATTTTGGAATAACCTACAGCAACATCTTCCTAATCAACGTCATCAACGGCATAGCGCAGCTCCTCATATACGCGGTCGTCCTGTACTTCGTAACGCAGGTCGTTCTCAAGAGGTACTACACCCTGGCAACCATCACAAGGAGCGTTTCGTACTTCGTGGCAATCATACCGATTTTCGTATTCACAAGCCTGGCCTTCCAAATAAACATAATCGCATACTTCATAGCCGGCTTGGCGTACGCGTACTGGAACATATCCTCATCTGTTGTGGTATACAACCATGTAAGGGGAAGGCACAAGGGCTACTACATAGGGATGTGGGTTGCCCTTCTAGGTTTGTCTGCAATAATAGGCGCATTCGGCTCAGGGACTATATCCGCAGCGATCGGATACCAGTACACCTTCTCGATAGCGATACTGCTGAACATAATCTCAATAGCGATATTCAGGAAGTGCTACTAGTTAAGAATAAATACCTGCGCATTGTTTTAATTTTATGGCGTCCACGCTCTTCAGAGCGCACATCGACATACTTTGGAATCCAAATCGTCAAGATATAGGTAGAAATCTTCCTCTTCTTCGGGACGAACTTAAAGCCGGAAAATATGAAGTTAGCACAAGGGACGAAGAGAAGGTTCCAGAAATCCAGCTAAAAATTGGAGATAAGATTATATCTGGCGAAAAAGAAGTCGGTAAATTCATAAGCGACCTTCTAGAAGGCCAACACTGAGACAAAACTCAGCTTACCGCTCTCTTCACAAGTGAGGTTATCCTCGTCTCTTCTGCGGGTGTTAGTTTCTTCAGTGCGAAAGAGATCGGCCACATTGCACCATCATCTAGGTTGGCTTTATCGCTGAATCCAAACGTCGCATACCTCGCCTTAAATTTATTCGCGTCCTGGAAGAAGCAGATAACCTTTTCTCCCTTAGAGTATGCAGGCATCCCATACCAAGTCCTCGGTGTAAGCTCAGGCGCGACAGTCCTGACAATCTGGTGAATTCGCTTGGCCATGGTGCGATCCGGCTCCTTCATCGCTGCAATCTTGGCGAGCACAGCGGTCTCCCCGTCCATGTTTGAATTCCGCTCTTTGAGCGTTTCCTTCATCGCGGCTATCTCCTCTTTCGTCAACCCCCTTGCATTCTTTTCTATTTTTGGTTTATTCGCCATAATCCCACGTTTTTATTTGTTTTAAGTTTGCCACCCAGCACAATTGGAATGTAATCTGCCAAATCTCTTTAGAGATAATGCATTTATGATACTTTCTAGAGGATATTAGAAACTATGAAGCAAATACTCAATAATTGGGGATTATCTAATGTCAAATCAAAAAAGATAGACGTAGGCCTGATGAATCAAAACTGGCTTGTAACAGAAGGAAAGAACAAGTATATTTTAAGAAAAGTAGTGGCGGCTAACGAAAGAAACGTCAGATTTGAGCTCAAGTATCTTACCACTTTGAAACGGGGTGGGTTGAGATATTCAATACCAGTACCGATGAAAACCGTGAAGGGCGATTACCTGGTAAAGGAGAAAGGGAGTCTTTTCTGGATGTATGAATACATAGATGGCACACATGTGTATAATTTCGACTTTATTAAACTGCGCGAAATATCCAAAATGCTTGCAGAATATCATAATATACTAATTAAAAACAAGAAATTTTTCATGCTCAAATCTAACCGTAACGATCCATATCAGCCAAGCAAAGTTGGTGTTCTAGTAAAGAGGACTCTGACCGAGTTGAATAAGAAAAGGAACCATAATACAAATGAATCTACATTCATAAGATACGCTAGGATGGTGCTTCCAATCGCTGATTACATAGCAAAACACAAAGAGAGAAAATTAGAATACTACTATCTTTACAATGACATTAGCAAAACGAATCTAATTTGGAAGAATGGCAAGCTTAATGGACTCATAGACTTCGACTTCGTACATTATGGAAATCTCTTGATCAAAGACCTCGCTATAGTCATCCAGAGGCTCTGCCACTATAACAGCAAAAAGTACGTACTGGACTTATCAAAGGTCCGTGTTGTGATCGAAACTTATTCAAAAATACGCAAACTTACACTCGAAGAAAAGGATATGCTTATAGATATGATATTAACTTCCTGCATAGGCGACTTCGATTTCTTATTTCACATAATACAAGGATCTTCAGAAAGAAAGATTACGATGCAAGAGGTCTGTAACTGGGCAAGGATGGCAGAATATGTTTTTGAAAACAGACAGAAGATCAGAGAAACAATCAACACATAATTAAGTGGACTCTGCGGGAATTGAACCCGCAACCTCCCGCTTGCAAAGCGGGCGCTCTGCCATTGAGCCAAGAGCCCATGAAATAATTTTAGAATCAGACTATTTATTCCTTCTCTTATGCGCCGTCCTCTTCGCCTTGCCATGCGCCATTCTCTTTGCACTTCTTTTCATCTTTGGCCTCGCCCTTCTTGCCGGCATCGCCCTTCGCGAAGGTTTAGGATGCTGCGCCCTTCTCTGCGGCGCGGTTGATGCGACCTGGGTTGTGAACCTCTCAATGTCCTGTACGCCCCTGTTCCTGTCTCTCTGTGCTCTCACTGTGCCGAGCATCTCCTCCACCATGCCATCGCTCACAGTCTCGGAATCCTTTGCGGAGTTGGCAAGGAGCGCGTTCTCCATGTCGCTCGTCTTCAAGACAGAATTTATCGACTTGAGCATCTTTATCTGCTCGAGCTCCTTGGAATATTTAGCATTCTTCCTACCAGCCATTTCTACCCTACCTTTAGCGCTTTCATACGTCTTTGCACTATTTATGCCTTTTGCAAGGATTCGCCACTCCCCAAACACAATCAGATATTATGCTCTTCCTTGATCAGCGGCACCTTCGCGTCGTACCTCCTGGCCGCGAACTCCCTGAGCTCCTTCGCCTTCGTGAGCTCCCCGTGAACCATGAAGACGTTCTGCAGACCCTTGACGCTGCCCATTATCCTCTCAAGCTGCGGACGGTCCGCGTGGGCCGACAGGTGGAAGGTGCTGACGTCCATCTCGATCTTTAGGGGATGCCCCTCGAGCACCACGCTCTTCGCGCCCTCCTGTATCATTCTGCCCATGGTCCCTATGGCCTGGTATCCCACAAGGAGCATCTTGTTCAAGGAATTTCTCGCAAGCTTCGACATGTAGAACATGACCGGGCCTCCGCTCAGCATGCCGCTTGTCGTCACTATTATTCCCGGCTCGCTGTCGTTCACTATCTTGTTCCTCGTGCTCTTCTTCTCAACTACCATGAAGTTCTTGCTCTTGAACGGGTCGTCGTCGCTCATCAGTATCTTGCTCTGCAGCTCCTTCCTGCAGTAGATGACGTTATGCCTGTATATCCTCATAACCTTGTTTATCATTCCATCGACGTAGATCGGCGCCCTCGGAAGTATCCCAGAGTTCATGTAGTCGTCAAGGAGGAAGAGCACCTCCTGCGCCCTGCCCACCGCGAAGCTCGGCACTATCACCTTGCCCCCGGCCTGCAGCGTAGTCTTAATGCTCTTGGCCATGTTCTGCGATGTTATCTTCTCATTTGGGAAGACATCCACCTTAGCCCCGTATGTGCTCTCCGTTATCAGCGTGTCGGCCCTGACGCTCCTGATGTCGGCGCCCTCGAGCAGCCTCGACTTGTTTAGGCAGATGTCTCCGGTGTAGGCGACCCTGTTCTTGCCGTCGTTCACCTCTATTATCGCGCTGCCAAGTATGTGACCCGCAGGTATGAACTTTATCGTCAGGTCCTTGAGCTTCATCTCCTTGTGATACTCCACTATCTTCGCATGCCTGGTCATCTCCTCAAGGCCCTTCTTCGTCACGCTGGCCGGGTTCGATATCCTTATGTAATCGCTTATCATCACCTGGCCGACCTCTATCGTCGGCTTTGTGGCGTAGAAGTTGCCCCTGTATCCCGACGAGTATATGTGCGGTATGAAACCGTTGTGGTCTATGTGCGCGTGAGATATGAATATCCCATCGAGAGACCTCAGCATGTCGTCCGTTATCTGCGGATACTCTATCGTCTGCCCCAGCTTTATGCCGGCATCAAGCAGAATGCTCGTGTTCTTCGCACTGATCATTATGCAACTCCTTCCTACCTCTCCTGCTGCTCCTAAGAACGTAATTTTCATCATTAACACTTTTTCTTTTTTATTTGCAAGTCTATTCAGTTGGCGCTCGCACCTCCTTTCTTCTTTATCACCACTATGTCCTCGAGGTTTATCTCCTCGTTCTTCTGCGGCTTCGGCTGCGGCCTCTTCTCTCCCATGACCTTCGGCCTCCTCTTCTGTATGCCCAGGCTCTTCCTTATCTCGGAATAGAGAGTGTCCAGCTTCGCGTCCAGCTCGGTTATCTTTGCGACAACCTCGCCGAGCGTCTTCTGGTACATCTCTATGTCCTTGCTCACCAGGCCCCTCTTCCTCTCAAGCCTCTCGAGCTTCAATGCCTCCTCTATCAAGGCATTGACCTCCTCGATCTTCCTCACCATGCTCTTCTCCTGCTGCAGGTTCATCGACTCTGTCGAAATCCTGAACTCTATCGAGTGCCTCATCCTCTTCAGCTTGCCTATGTTCTCCTTGGCCTTCCCCTGCTCCTTCGCCTTCTGCATCTCGACGAGCTTGACCAGCGCCTGCTGCTCCGCGTTCTTGTAGTTGAGGCGGTACTGGCTCTCGCGCATCCTTGAGACGAGCTCGCCCCTCTGCTTCTTTATCGCCTCTATCTCCTTCTTGAGCTCCTGCACCCTCGGGTCGGTCGATTCCTTTATCATGTTGTTGAGCATCGACGCTCCCTTGCCATCTTGGTTTGTGCTAGAATTGGCCTTCTGTTCCTTCCTATCCACGGGCTTTATCGGCCCTACGCTTTCATTACCTGCCAGCTAATCGCCTTGGCTTCTTATTCGATTTACAAATCAGAATCCGCGCCTGAAATTATCTCTTTGTATACATTTAATAACGTATCTGTAACGTTTTTTATAGAGTACCTCTCTGCGGTCTTAACCATCTCTTTATATGCGCTCTGGTTATTTATAACCTTCTCTATCTTCCTTGCGCAATCGCCCGCATCGCCAGCCCTGAACTTCTCCCCGTTTCTTCCGTTCTTCACCACCTCGCGAAGCTCCCTGCTGTTGGCCCCAACGACCGGCGTTCCCGCCGCCATCGCCTCTATCGCCACTATGCCCTGTGTCTCAAAAGTCGAGGGGGTGCAGAATACATCAGCAGCCGCGTAATACTTCGGAAGGTCCTTGTCCGGCACGAAGCCCACGAACCTGGCCGTGTCTCGGAGGCCCAGCCTTGCGGCAAGGTGCTGGTACCTGTGCGCCGCCGGGCCCGTGCCAGCGAAGACGAACTTTATTCCATGCCCTTTCAGGCGGGCCGCCGCCCTAATTAGGACGTCCACCCTCTTCTCCTTGCTCATCCTGCCGACATAGAGCACAACCTTGTCCCTCTTGCTCTTTGTTATGCTCTTTCTTATCCTCGAGCTTTGGACATCTGGGTTGAACCTTCTCGTGTCTACGCCGTTCGGCACTACAATGGTGTTGTTTATCCCGTGGCGCTGCAGCACGTTCGCGGTCGTAAGGCTTGGGGCTATTACCCTGTTGCACTTCTTGAAGAAGAACCTTGCATACGGCCAGGCCGCCCTGATCATGACCTTTTCAACTGCCTTCCCCCCTCCGTATTCCGCAAGCACGCTCTTGTCTGTGAAGAATGTGTGGAATGTTCCGACCATGGGAAGCCTGTTTATCTTCGCCATTGAGAGCCCGGAAAGCCCCATCATGAAGGGGGTGTGGGCGTGTATTATGTCGGGCTTTATCTCGTTGAGCTTGACAGACGCGAGGAACGGGAAGATCGCAAGCCTGTACTGCGGGTACCTGTTGAACTTGACTCCGTGGACCGCGTAGACGTTGTGCTCTATCTCGGTGAGGGGCTTTGACATGCTCTCCCCGCTGGTGAATATGTAGACCTCGTGCCCGCGCCTCTCCAGCTCCCTTTTTGTATTCAGGATGGAGGTTACGACACCGTCAACGGCAGGGAGATACGTATCCGTGTAAAATGCGATTCTTAATGATTCTCCCATCGACCCACAAAAGTCTACTCTATGACAATTGCCTCTCCGCCGGCCGCCTTTATCTTCTCTTCAGCAGCCTTTGAGAAGCCTGCAGCCCTTATTTTTACCGGCTTGCTTATTGTGCCGTTGCTAAGGACCTTGCAGTTCTGCAGCTCTATCTCTTGCTTGCCTTCCTTTCCGACCAGCATGCTGTTTATCTGAATCAGCGTTATCTCCCCGGTTTTCTTGCTGTTCCATGGGTGGAAGCCCTTCTTGTGCATCTCCTCCCTCGCATGCGATGTCATGTATGTGAAGTTGTGCTTTCTTGCTCCAGCACGCCCGACCCCTCCGCGGTCCCCCTTGCCACGCGCGTTCTTTATGTTGCCAACGCCCCACCTTCTCGTGCCGAGGTACTTCCTGTTGCGTTTCGTCCTTCTTACGACCATTATTTCACCATCCTCTTTATCAGGCCGTTTATCTTCGGGCCCATGTAGCCCACCGCCCCTCCCTGCGTGACGTTCCTCTTGATGCTCTTGTATCCGTGCCTTGGGGGGTGCAGCCTGAACGGCAGCTTCTCCTTAAGCGCCTTCATGTCATACGTCCCATCGAGTATCTGCTTCGGGTCTGCCTCTATCTTGCTGCTCTTTATCAGCCTGGAGAGCGTCTCCTCGTCTATTTCGCCGTAGGTTATGTAGTTGCTGCATTCCTTGATCATTCCATAGTATGAGTCGTTCATCTTCACCACGATGCAGTTGTTCACCCTCTTGAGGCGAAGCCTGTTCAGCGTCTCGGTGGTCTGATGCCTCACGTTGACGCGGCCGCGTACCCTGATCGCCGCTATTATCTTGTTGTCAAGCTGATTTCCCATAAAAAGCACTGGTTATGGCTGATGTATAGAATTAACAGTTATCATTATGCAATGAAATATTTAAAAGGTGCGCTCCGGCACCCGATTACAGGAAGATTAAGGACAGAAAGGGCTATAAACAGGGATTACAAATTAGCAAAGGTACTATGGTTCGAAAGCCTGCGAACATTCCAGATGCTTCAAGGGCCGAGGGCCCTATTTTCTGGGGGCTGACAAGGTCCGACTCTTTTGACCTGGCAACCCACGTTCCTGTAACGCGTTACGGTTTGAGGGTCCTTGGAGACATTCCAAACAGCGAGATTAAGTTATGGATGGGGTCTGAGCTAAAAGGGGCGATAAGGGCGGAGCGAGGGCAATTCACGGTCCTGCCAGATGGAGACATGATGGTGAAAGGCAGAAGGGTCTTCCTCTCTGTCGAAAGCGACCGGAACAACGGAAGCAGCGAGCGCCACGCTTATTTGGGGATAGTCGGCGAAAGGTCTGCCGGCATCGACGCGATTGCAATGAGGTTTGCAAACAATGTGCTCGGCACCACTAAGGCAAAATTGAACAGCGACATCGAAGAGATATTCAAAATGCAGAGGGAGCAGGGCACAATATTTCCCGATTATCCCGGCTATCTAAGGTCTCCAAACGGTGGGGAAGCGCAGGAAAGCGGAGCCGAAAAATCCGAAACATAAAACTTCCACTAGTCAAGTGACTCTGCATTCTTTTTAAATGCTTGCAATAGCTATCATAGTGGCGATTGGTGAATAAGTTTGTACTACCACGAGTTTGAGAGGGTAAAGAGGATGGAGGGCTGGCTCGAGAAGCTAGCATACATATCCGTCATACTAGATTTCATGATATCATTGGCCACCCTGCTCATACTGAAGGGAGAGAACTACTCTCACTTTGTCCTCACAGTCACCGGGTGGCTCATAACGGTGGAAATGGCGATCATAGGCGTGCTGTTTGTCGCACTTGTGGCGCTCAAGCACTACAACAGCATAATGGACAACTTCGCCATGGCGGCGTTCAAGAATGTTAAGATAAGAAGGGCATCAAACACATTCAGAAAAGTGGTGGTAAGCCCAATAGTGATAGCAAAGAGGCTCTTCACCAGCAGCTACTGACTAAAGCGTCTTCTGCTTCCAAGTGGGCCCTTTTTTCCTCTCTCTGTTTAGCAGGTCCACCTTGCCAAACACTCCCGCATATCCCGGCTCTATGGTTATTGTGCCGTTCCTCATGTTCGATATGGCGGTCCCCATGTCAACCCCAAAGGCTTCAGATATTTTATCCACACCGACGTCAAGGAGTATGCTGTACTCGGTGCCGAGCCTGGCGGTCATCTCAATGTACATTTTCTGAACTGGCACTGAGGTTGTGCTCTTTTTCATCACGTTTGCTATCACCTCGAGCAAGGGGACCGCCTTTATGAAAGGAACCCTTCCCTTTGGTGAGTAGCCGGCATCCCTGTCGGAAAGGTCGTTGATCCTGTGAAGGACGCCAACAACAATCTTTCCTCCGCATACCGGGCACCTTGTTATGTTCTTCTGCTTGTCAGGGTCTATCGAGACCATGCACTTCCTATGACCATCAAAGTGGTACTTCCCCTCTTCAGGAAAGAACTCAACCGTCTTTTCAAATCGCTTTACGTCTTTGTCCTTTATTGCGCTTATCAGCGATCTGTAAGAAAGGTTATCAAGGTTAAAAACGCTCATCTCCCTTCCCATCTTTGGCAGAGAGTGCATGTCGCTTGTTGACAACACCGCATATTTGTCAAGGGCCGATATTCTCCAGTTCATCTGAGGGTCTGAAGAAAGGCCGCTTTCAAGCGCGTATATGTGCTTTTCCTGATCCTCGTACGCCTCTTTCATCGAATCGAAGCCGGAAAGTGCCCCGAATACGCCGAAGTATGGTGTCCAGGCGTGTGCCGGGAAGATGAAAGCGTTGCTATCCGCAGCCATGACCTTCTCAACAAGCTCAGAAGCCTTCATTGATAGTATAGGCCTCCCGTCGGAAGGAAGGCTTCCGTATTTCGACAAGGACGCGTTCAGCGAGTCGACGGATTCCAGGCTCGGCATCAATATGCAGTGGTGTATCTTTTTGACTCCATCCTTATCGTTCGATATCGTGCACACCTCAGAGCTCAACATGAACCTTACATCTGATTTTGACCCTTTGATTTTGAATGTTCTGGTATCGACAACCTCTTCAAGGGTGCCCTTTATCTCTTTGAGCCACTCCGGATGTGTAAAATCGCCAGTCCCCACAAGGTTTATCCCTTTCTCAACAGCAGCCTGCTCAAGCCCATTGAGCGTTATAGAGCTGCTGCATGCAGCAGCGAACCTCGAATGGACGTGAAGGTCTGATACAATGCGCATTTCCCCCAACCGATATGCCCTTTTCTTTATAAATATCTTCTTCTAAACAGTATTTGAGCACATGAAAAAACTAACCCTGCTAACACACAACAAAGGAAAACTCGCAGAAGCTAATGAGATTGCAAAGAGATACGGGATAGAGTTATCCATGCCCCAAAAACTGGAAAAGCTGGAAATACAGTCGGATCTCCTTTCAGATGTATCCGAGTTCGCTGCAAGGCATGCATACAGGTACATAAAAAAACCACTGGTTGTTGATGACTCTGGCTTATTTGTAAAGGCTCTTGGAGGTTTTCCCGGGGTTTATTCCGCTTATGCGGTACCCACACTGGGAGACAAGGGGATATTGAAGCTGATGAATGGCGTAAAAGACAGGTCTGCATATTTCGAATGCTCTGTAAGCTTTTTTGATGGAAGAAGCACAAAATCTTTTTCAGGAAAGGTGCACGGGAGCATAACAAAAAGGGAAAAGGGCAGTCATGGGTTTGGCTTCGATCCGATATTCTCCCCAAATGGGTATAAAGGAAAGACTTTGGCCGAAGTCGATGTAGCGCAAAAGAACAAGGTATCGCACAGGGGCAAGGCGTTCAGCGCATTTTTTAGGTGGTATTCAAGATGAACGGTAGGGGTGCAGAAGAGAAGATAGGGGTAATCCTCTCAAGACTAAAGAAAAGGTACCCAGAAGAGATGATGACATCACTGGAGCATTCAAACCCATGGGAACTGCTGGTATCGACTATGCTCTCCGCGCAGGCGCAGGATACGCAGGTGAACAAGGCGACTCCCGCATTGTTCAAGAAGTACAAAAACCCAAAGGACTTCGCAAAGCTTAGCCCCACAAGGCTCTACCCCTATGTGAGAACGATAAATATATACCGCAACAAGTCAAAGAACATAATCGCAACAGCGAAGTACATAGAAAAGAACTTCAGAGGAAGCGTGCCAAAGACAATGGAGCAGCTGCTCGAGCTGCCTGGAGTGGGCAGGAAGACTGCTAACGTCGTCCTTGCAAACGCCTTTGGAATCAACACAGGGATGGCGATAGACACCCACTGCATAACTGTCGCAAACAGGCTCTTCCTATACAACACAAAAGACCCCGAGAAGATAGAAAAGAGGCTAATGAAGATAGTGAAAAGAAAAGAGGACTGGAAAGATACAACCCACCTTTTCATAGCGTTGGGAAGGGATGTCTGCACCGCAAGGAGAAAGTACTGCGATAGGTGCGTGCTCAACGACATCTGCCCCTCAAGTGATGCAAAATGATAGCAGCACTTTACAGCGGTGGCAAGGATTCGACTTTGGCGATACACAAGATGGCAGAGAAGGGAAAGAAGACAGACCTGCTGATCAGCGCAGTATCAGAGAACGAATTCAGCTACATGTTCCATAGACCGAATATAAAATGGACAAAGCTGCAGGCAGAAGCGATGGGGATAAGGCAGGTGTTTTTCAACACAAAGGGCGAGAAGGAGAAGGAGCTTGTTGACATAGAGAATGCGCTCAAAGAGAACGAGGTGACAGAGCTGATAACCGGCGCTGTGGCGAGCAGGTACCAGGCTGACAGGATAAACGAGATATGCAAGAGGCTCGGCATAACTCATCACGCTCCGCTATGGGGTACAGACCCACTATCAGAACTAAACGAGATATCAAAGACATTCAACGCTATAATAGTCAACGTCTCTGCGGCCGGCCTAGATGAAAGCTTTCTCGGTGCAAGGATCAACGAGCAGACCATAGATAAACTTGTTAAGGTACACAACAAGTACAAGATCAATCTATCGTTCGAAGGCGGCGAGGCTGAGTCTTTCGTGCTTGATGCACCTCTCTTCAAGAAATCGATAAAGATACTGAAGTTCCACAAGACATGGTCTGGATCCTCTGGAAGCTATGTGATAGACGATGCCAGCCTCGAAAGCAAGTGACCCGAAAGGGATATTAGGGATTAGGTTGCATAGGATTGCAGTTCCAACTGTGGAATTAGTGTAAGCTTATTGTGGGCCTGTCGTCCAACGGTCAAGACGCTAGCCTTACACGCTTGAGACTGGAGTTCGACTCTCCACAGGCCCATTTATGAAGTTATTTATATCTGAAAGATAAGAGACAATTTATGCCCATAAATCATGGCAAGCGAAGAGCGTCAAATATCCTCTATGAGGCTGCAAAGCAGACCTGGGTGAACAGGGCCGGCAGGATCGGCGAGGTTTCTGAGGTATTTCCGGACTTTTCCAGCTTCAGGGCCATTCCGCTCAGGAACCTGCCAAGCGACGCTGTAATGAGCGCTGAGTTTGAGGGCACAGGATCAAAACCAGAGATAGCAGAG
The DNA here is from genome assembly GCA_035509375.1 of Candidatus Acidiferrum sp. Lineage (GTDB taxonomy): Archaea > Micrarchaeota > Micrarchaeia > Micrarchaeales > Micrarchaeaceae > JAJZAB01. The sequence continues at coordinate 19,878 of DATJLP010000007.1, read as the reverse complement.
CGCGTCGGATACCACGGCACCGTTGCGCACGACCTCTTTGCAATGGCGTGCGATGACGCAGTGCGCAGGGGAGGCGAGCCGGCCGTGATAGGCTCTGTGCTGGATGTCAACGGCTTTCAAAGCAGCAGAGGCTCCCACCTTGGAATGATAATGCAGCTCGCAGAGGGCACCATAAGCGCGGCAAGGGAGGCGCGCGTGGCTGTTATCAACGGCGAGGTCGCAGACCTTGGCCCCAGGGTGAGGGGGGTCGGGCCCTTCAACTATAACTGGTCTGCTGGCGTAATCTGGTTTGCAAGGACTTCGAGGATGCTGAGAGGAAACGAGATCAAGAACGGGGACAAGATTGTGGCCCTGAGAGAGGAAGGGTTCAGGTCCAATGGGTTGACGCTGCTCAGGAAGACCATGCAGAATGCATACGGCAGCAACTGGACGGAGCAGGAGCTGGACGGCAGAACGATAGGCGAGCAGGCGCTGCACCCCTCAAGAATATACACAAAGGCTGTTGTGGACATGGTGGGCGGCGTTGCCGGTGAGCCGATGGCAGAGGTGCACGGCATATCCCATGTCACCGGAGGAGGCCTCCCGGAAAAGCTAAGGAGGGCGCTGATGCCCAGCGGCCTCGGCGCGCGCATAACCGACCCAATGGTCCCGTGCGGCCTGATGATACACTGCCAGGAGATTGGAAACATAAGCGACAGGGAGGCGTACATGACATGGAATATGGGGCAGGGCATGTGCATCTTCACCCCAAACCCTGCCGACGTTGAGAGGGTCGCGGGGAGGCACAACATAAGAAGCAAGGTTATAGGGGAGGTGACAACCGAGCCCACCATAGTTATACAAAGCAGGGGGGCTTTCTCGCCGCAGGCCTGGGAGAAGCTCGTATTTCCGATCAGGGAGGAATGGTGAGCGAGAAAGGCTTATAAACAATATCGCCAAATGATATTGTGGTGGAATGAACAGGGTACTAAAGGCACTGGACAGGATTGTAAAATTCAAGGTAGCGTACGCGCACTGCGACATCCCATGCGGAATATACGACCCGCATACCGCGCAGATAGCAGCCCACACGGTCTTGAGAATGGACATGCTTATTGCAGACCTTGTCAAGAACAACGACATGACCACAGACGGAAGGAACAAGATGATCAGATATACTGCGGTAAAGGAGCAGCATGCAGAGATCTGCAAGCACGAGGTCAGAGTGCTCTGGGCCGACTACTTCAAGCCGGAGCATGCTACAGCCCACCCCGAGCTCCACGGGCTTGTGTGGGACACCCTCAAGTCTGCATCAAAGGCCAAGCAGGGCACCAGCGTTGCCGATGCGGAGGCCCTGCTTGAAAATGTCCAGAAGATCGCCGAGATGTTCTGGAAGACGAAGAACATACAGACCTCAAGGGTAAAGTCGCCATACCCGACGGAGCACACGCTTGTGGTGCCCAAACTGTAATCCCGGCCATGCCCTTGTCAATATTCAGGATAAGGGACAGGAGCATGGAGCCAGCAGTAAGGGATGGGGATTACGTACTTGTAAGCAGGCTCTCCTACCTGTTCGGCAGGCCAAAAGAAAAAGACATAGTTGTTCTCAGGTATCCCGGCAGGAAAACAATAATCATAAAGAGGATATCAAAAATAAGGGACGGCAGCTACCTTGTATTGGGGGACAACAGGAGCCTGAGCGTAGACAGCCGCACCTTCGGCCCAGTGAGGAAAGACGCGATAATCGGAAAGGTCATTTCCGTTATAAGGGGCTAGCTACCTCTCTCCGAACTTTGAGAAGAACGAGAGGTATTGGGACATCACCTGCTCCGGTGCCGATGGCTTTATCTTCTGCATTATGTCCATGAGGTCCTGCATCTCAACGTTGGCCTCCTTCCCGCCCTTGAGGCTCTTGTCAAGCGCTATGGTCTTCGCCTCCCTGCAGACGTGGTATATGTCCGCGCCGGTGTACCCCTTCGCCTCGTCCGCAAGCGCGTCATAGTCTATGTCGTCGCTTATCGGCACCTCCTTCAGGTTGTACCTGAAGAGCGTTGCACGCTGCTCCCTGTTCGGAGGCCTGACAAAGACGATCTTGTCGAACCTGCCCGGCCGCAGCGCGGCCACATCTATCGCGTCCGGCCTGTTGGTCGTGCCGATCACCACAACGTTCTCCATCTTGCTTATCCCGTCTATCTCTCTCAGCATCTCGCTCGTTATCTGCGCCGAGTACTCGGTTGCAGACCCTCTTTTCAGAAGAAGCTCCTCGACCTCGTCCAGCAGTATGAGCGATGGCGCGCTGCTCTTCGCCCTGTCGAATATCTCCTTTATCGTTGCCGTGGCCCTCTCTATTCCCTGGTCGGCCAGCTCCGCCCCGTTTATCTCGACCATTGTGATGCCGGCCATCTCGCCCTTTATGGCGCGTATCAGCATCGTCTTTCCCGTTCCCGGAGGCCCGAAGATCAGAATTCCGTTAATCGACTTTATCTTGTACTTCTTTATCAGCTCGGGATGCAGCAGAGGCAGCTCTATCGCGTCGGTCAGGATCTTCTTCGCGTCGTCCATGCCCACCACGTCCCTCAATCCAATCTCATCGCCCTTGCTCTCCTCTCCCTTCTGGCCGTATACGCTCCTCTCAAAGTCGATCCTGAACTTCTGGTACATCTCTATCTGCGCAAGGGTGATGGACGGCTTCGTCGCAGCTATCCTGTTCATTATGTCCTGCTGGGTTATCTCCAAAACGCTGTGCTTTGCCGATGCCACCTGCGCCACCCTTTGGGCGATCGTCTCGCACAGCACCTTTATGTCCGCGCCGGTGTACCTCTCGGTCTCTTCCGCTATCTCGTCAAGGTCTATGTCGCTCGAGATGGGCAATTTCTTGAGGTAGAGGTCGAATATCTGCTTCCTCGCATTGTAATCCGGCGGTGGCAGGTAGATGATCTTGTCAAACCTCCCAGGGCGCATCACCGCCGGGTCCAGGATGTTGGGCGCGTTTGTCGCACCAACCATTATAACGTTGCTGGTCTTCTGGAAGCCGTCCATTTCCACAAGAAGCTGCGACAGGGATTGCCTTCCAGCATCTCCAGAGGCAACCTTCTCCCTAGAGGGCGCGATAGAATCTATCTCGTCAAAGAAGAGGACACACGGTGCGTTCTTCTTGGCAATCGCGAATATGTTCGATATCATCCTCTCCGTTTCTCCAGGGAAGGAGGAGACGAGGTTTGACGCCTTCACATAGAAGAAGCCGGCGCGAACCTCGTTCGCAAGCGCGCGCATCATCAGGGTCTTTCCCGTTCCTGGAGGTCCAAAGAAGAGTATCCCCTTGGCGGGCTTGATGTTGTAGGCCTTTGAGACGGCGCGCTCCTCTATCGGGCCGAGCACCGCGTCTATCAGCTCCCTCTTTGTGGCCGCATAGTTTGCCACATCATCGAACGTCTCGGCAACATTCCCGGCCTCAAGGTCTTCGAACGCCTCGCCAAACTTCATCCTCAGGTCCTGCTTCCTTATCTCAAGCGCGTTGACCAGCTTTACTCCCAGCCCTTCCATGAGGAATACAAAGACGAGGGCGACAACGAATCCTGCTACAAGCAGGACATAGGGGAGCGGCTGGGCCGCAGATATGGACAGCGCAGCGGCTACAAGCGGGTATCCCACTCCAAGCACGCTCGCCTGCAGGCCCCTGAATCTCGACCTGCTGTTTGCGGCTATGCTGTCTATTCCAAAGACGAGAAGCACCAGAACGACAGATTCGATCAGGTAATAGTAAGGGGTGATGAGCATTGCGTTGACAATAGACCCGGAGACATCTGTGGTTATTGTTATGACCTGCTCGCTGGAGAAGGTTGAAAATATGCCCCCCAGGTTGCCAGAGAAGTTAAAGATGCTGAAGCCCGGCTTGTTGGGGACCAAGAACCTGTTCAAGGCTGGGCTCACCAGCATGCTGTGGGCGTTGGCGGCGCTGTATATGATGTAGGATGAATTCTGCACGCCGGTAAGCGCCGAGAGCGAGACCGCAGCTATCACAAAAAGGACCGTAAGTATGATCGCGCGCTTGTAACCTATCATGAGAACGGCCACGATGAGCAACGGGATGGTGGCCATGTAGCCTATTGGGGAGAAGGTCACTGCCACTATCAAATAGAGGAAGAGGAGCACGCGGTGGTACATGTAGCCGTATATCAGCGAGCCGGCAGCCACGAGCAGGTAGAGCCATGCAAGGGCAGGCATCTGGTAGACGAGCATCGGGAAGATCACAACTATCAAGAGGAGCAGGCCGAGAAACGGCTTCCTGACAGCGACAACGAAGAGGGCAACGGCGATCACGGCGCTTATGACAAGGGGGTAGAAGCGCAGCGCCGCGCACGCGGCTATGAATGTCAAAACAGCAAGTATCCCATCAACAAACCCAGGGGAATGGACGAGCCTCTCAACCCTCTCCTCAAAGTAGTAAAGGAACATGGGCGATTTTCTCCTCTTTCTTATGATCTCCTTAGCCCTAGCCTGGCTGTCTGTGGTCTGCTTCGAGCCGCTTCGAGTCGCCATGCTACCAGTCAACCCTACCCTACTATATTCTGAAATTTCTCATATTTATACATTCGGAAGGGTTATCCCTATAATCGCAAACAGTTTATTAATATTATCAGCAGTAATACCATTGCCCCGTTGTAGCTCAATGGCAGAGCGGCCGCCTGTAGTATGTGAATGTTAGAAAGCGGCAGGTTGGGCGTTCGACTCGCTCCAACGGGATCGTGATGAAATGAAGGACTGCATTTTCTGCAAGATAGTCGAAGGAGCAGCGCCATCATACAAGATATACGAGGACAATGACCACATAGGAATGCTTGACATCTTCCCAAACATAAGGGGGCAGAGCCTTGTCATACCCAAAAAGCACACGCAGAGTTACATTTTCGATGTGGATGACAGGGAGCTCGAAGGCTTCATGATGGTTGTGAAGAAGGTTGCAAAGATTCTGCAGAAAGGGCTCAAGGCCGGAAGGGTAAACCTTGCATTCGAGGGCTATGGTGTTGACCACCTCCACGCAAAGCTCTACCCAGCGATAGGAACAGACAAAGGGTTCATGGAGATACTTGCAAAGGAAGAGGTCTACTTCGAAGCATATCCGGGATACCTGACAACATTGATGGGCCCAAGGGCAAAAGACGAAGAGCTTAAGAAGATACAGAAAGAAATAACAAAAGAATAAGTTTAGGTGCTCTGTTGAAGAGGTTAAATTTGCGCCAAAGGAATTTGATAATTAACGGTGCTCCTGAGAGTAGCCTAAATCAGTTATCAAATAAACTAGGACTGAGCAAAACAACAGTATATTATTGGTATAAAAAATCTGGTAAAGGAAAGAAAATGGTAAAGGTTTCTATTAACGAAACCGACCAGGAAAAGACAGGAGAATTTATTGGAGCATTTGCAGGTGACGGTAATTATACGAAAGACGGCAACTACAGGCACCAAATCAGCATATCCCTTAATTCAAAAGATGTCGAGTACATACTACATTTATCAGAGCTGATTAAATTTATTTTCGGAAAAGAGCCATGGCGATACACAAGAACTGAATACCATGTAACCATAATTAGAATAGTTTCTAAAGATGCATTAAATTTCATAGCAAAATACCTTTATTGGAGCGATAACAAAACCAGAACTGTACAATTAAGTAAACATGTTAGTCCAAGTACAAAGTTTGGGATAGGTTTTTTGAGAGGTTTAATGGATACAGACGGTTATCTTGGCAAAAATCAAAAAATAGCAGTATTCTCAACAATCTCGGAAGGATTAGCCTCAAATATAACGGACTACTTGACAAAGTTTGATATACAATACAAGTTATACATACAAAAAGACAAGAGACCTAACATAAAGCCCGTTTTTAGAATCAGGGTAACAAGAGATTTTACAAAGTTTATCCATCTAATAAGACCATACCATTCAAATTTGTTTGCTTACTAAGTTATAGCAAGCCTCGGTAGTGTAGTGGTCTAGCATACGAGCCTGTCAAGCCATATGCACAGCCCGCTTGTGAATCTCCTAGACAGCAGTCTATCAGATCAAGAAACCCGGGTTCGAATCCCGGCCGAGGCGTTTCAATCAATATCAACAACATCTCCAACTTTCGGAGCTACTGCAGTAAAACCTTCAACATTCAGGTCGTCGGCCAGCGCCTTTGCATTTTCAGCACTTCCATGCACGCACACCACCTTATTTGGAGCACTTCTTTTCACGTATTCGTGAAGGTCCTTTCTGTCTGCATGAGCAGATAGGTCGTAGAAGCTCACAGGAGTGTTTATCTTTGTCTTCTGTTCGTCCAGCATGATGTATCCCTTATCCATCAGGGTCCTTCCGTTCGTGCCTTCAACCTGGTACCCCGTAAGGAATATGTGAGAATTCTTGTTCAGCTTCGTTATATAATCTAGTACAGGCCCACCGTTCAGCATTCCAGCCGTTGTAACTATTATTGAAGGACCGTCAAGCGCCTCCCTTCTTGCGCCTCTCTCCTCGATCCAGGTGGTCTCCTTTATCGCGTTTGCCAAAAGTTCCTGGTTGCTTATGAACTTCGGGTGGTTCATCACTATGGTTGTCGCCTTTCTTGCCATCCCGTCTATGTATGTTGATGGAGTAAGCCCGTTCTCATACAGCAGAGAAAGAACCTCCTGGCTTCTGCCAACAGCGAACACGGGCATGAGCGCATTGCCTCCGTTGTCCAGCGTCTCCTTCACCTGGTCGATGAGCCTCTTTATCACCTTCTTCCTATCTGGGTGGTCGCGGGTTGCGTATGTCGATTCCATGATGAGGACATCGCTCTTGACAACCTCGGCCCCGCTGTGCAGGGTCTGCTCCTGCAGCTTGAAATCTCCGGTATACACAATCCTCTTGTTGCCCTTCGCGTGCGCCTTCTCGATCAGCGTAATCGCGCTGCCGCTTATGTGCCCTGCATCATAAAACTCTATGTCAAAGTCGCCGAGGTGCGCCTGGGTGTGGTAATCCAGGTTTATCGACCTGCTCATCAGGCTCCTTATCTGCCTCTTGTGGAAGAACGCGCGCGTGTGCTCCTTTCTCGCTATTGCAAGGGTGTCTTCAAGAAGCAAATTAGACAGCTGCATTGTGGGAAGCGTGCCGAACGTGGGAACCTGCATCTCGTTGTAGACCGCTGCCGAGAAACCGCTGTGGTCGAGGTGGGCATGGCTTATTATCATCGCGTCCATCTTTGGTATGCTCGTGGGGTATTCCGTCTTGTGGTCTATCTTTATCCCAAAGTCAAGCATGAGGGTCCTCTCATCCTTGAGCATTATCGCAGACCTTCCAACCTCCTGGGCGCCTCCAAGGAATCTCAACTGCATCAAAAGCCTCAAAACAAGGGGTTCTCTACTGTGCATTCCCCGAAAATGTATATAAAGATTCGCATCGTTATAGAGGCATGGCAGACGAACCCAACTTCCTAGACCTCGTCGCGCTCAGCAAGATAACGCCAGACCTTGTTGTTGAGAAGTTCGGAAGCAAGATAAACTCATCGTTTTTCGACGGATCAAACATACTCGGAACGCTCAGGATAAAGGGCCTGATAGACTTCACGGCAAACTTCCCCGGGCAGAGCATGATAACGGTCACGGACGCGGGCAAAGCGCTCCTGAAGGAGGCTGCCGACAAGGCCGTACTCCCATTCGACCAGGTAGATTTCTCAATACTCATGCAGCTGCAGACGGGCAAAAGGTCATACGTTGACATAGGAACTGCCGTGAACCTTAGGCCCAAGGACCTTGCAATGCACCTTTACAAGCTCAGCCAGCAGCAGTACGCCGTTGATGAGATAAAGAACGGCCAGCTTGACGTGATGCTTACCGAAAAGGGGCTCATGCAGGCTAAGACGGGCATGGCGCAACAAGGAGGAACGACAGCTCCAATGCAGCCCCAACCACCAATGCAGCAACAGCCAGCTCCGGCACAGGAAGTGATGCCAGGCCAGGAGGAGCAGACACTTGAAGAGATAGAGGCGAAGATAAGGAAGTCGAAAGGAAAGAAACTGAAGATAATACTCGTAGTTATAGTTTTCATAATAATAGTCTTCATAACCCTTTACACCAAAGGAATTGTGAAAATATAGCCAGTGCTAAGTGTGTCGTGATGCTTGTTGACTATGATGTGGCAAAGCGCGTTCTTGACAAATACAAGATCAGGAGCATAAGGAGCTCCTATGTTACGAGCGAAGACATCGCGGTAAAATTCTGGAACGGAAAAGGAAGGATTGTACTGAAGGTCCTCTCCCAGAAGGCATTGCACAAATCAAAAAGCGGACTGGTCATGCTCGACCTTGGCAATGAAGACGAGATAAGGTCCGCATACAAGGCACTTTCAAAGAAGGCAGCGAAGCTGAAACCCTACAAGATAATCGCGCAGGAGATGGCCCCGAAAGGTATAGAGATAATAATCGGCGGCAACATCGATGCGCAGTTCGGCAAGACGATATTGCTGGGGCTGGGCGGCATCTACGTTGAAACATTCAAGGACTTTGCCTTAAGAATATGCCCAATAACCAGGTACGACGCGCTATCAATGATATCACAGCTCAGATCAAAGGGGATCGTAGCACCAGATGACAAATCAAAAGAGATGATTACAGATCTGATCATGAAAGCCTCAAAGATGTTTGACGAAAACGATTTCGAGGAGCTGGACCTCAACCCGATAATCATTCATGACGGAACGTACGAAGCGGTGGACCTCAGAATGCTAAGGTAAGCGCATGAATATCAAAGCTGCAAACATCGAACCGATAATCAGCCCAAAGAGCGTGGCAGTCATAGGCGCATCCGACAACCCAACGAAGGTCGGCCACGCGATAATGCAGAACTACATCGATGTGGATTTCCAGGGCAAGATATACCCAATCAACATAAGCGCACAGGAAAAGATCATGGGCAGAAAGGCATACAAGAGCGTAGCAGAAGTGAAAGAGCCCATAGACCTTGCCGTCATATGCGTTCCGGCAGAGTTCGTCCCGCAAGTGATCTTGGAATGCGGCAAGGCGAAGGTAAAAGGAGTCGTGGTTGTGAGCAGCGGATTTGCAGAGGTCGGCAACCAGAAGCTGCAGGACAAGCTGGAGGAGGCGGCAAAGAGGTACAAATTACCGGTAATAGGACCGAACTGCCTCGGCATCATGGACCCGAGGTCGAAGAACGACACCCTATTCCTTCCAACATACAAAATAGAGAGGCCGAAGATCGGCGGAGTGAGCTTCGTGTCGCAGAGCGGCTCCGTTGGGAGCTCGATACTTGATCTAATAAGCGCCGAGGGATTTGGACTTGCAAGGTTCATATCTTATGGAAATGCAGCGGTGGTTGACGAGGTTGATATTCTGAATTATCTTTCGCACGACAAAGAGACAAGGGTGGTTGTCTTCTACATTGAAGGAGTAAAACGCGGCAAGGAATTCGCAGAGCTGGCAAAGAAGGCGACGATGCTAAAACCCGTTGTGATATTGAAGGGAGGCACAACTCCGTCGGGTGCAACAGCCGCGCACTCGCACACCGCATCCCTTGCGGGAAGCACAGAGGCCTACAAGGCGCTTTTCAGGCAGTTCGGGTTCATAACTGCGGAAACATTGGAGGACCTGCTATACTTTGCCAAGATATTCGATACCCAGCCGCTTACAACCGGCAACAGGATCGGAATAATAACCAACGGAGGAGGCCACGGGGTGCTTGCAACAGATGCGCTCTACAACAGCGGACTCGCAATTCCAGAATTGGGCAAAGAGACACAGAAGTATCTTAGAAAGGTTATGCCTCCGATAGTGAACGTAAGGCTGCCGTTGGACATAGGCGGCGATGCAGGTGCAGACCGCTTCTCAGCGGCGTTGGAAGCGCTAAACAATGACAGCAATGTCGATGCAATAATGGCGATAACCTTGTTCCAGACTCCAGGGGCAGACGAAAAGGTAGCGGAGACGATAATAAACCAGGGAATAAAGAGGACAAAGCCATTGGTCGTTGTCAGCACAGGGAGCAGTTACACCCTGTCGCACACAAAACTGATCGAAAGTTCAGGAGTTCCGGTCTACGAATCTCCAGACATAGCCGCAAGAGCGCTATCGGCCTTGATAGGATACTCAAAATACAGAAAAAGAGAGGTGTAGGCCGTAATAAAACGGCGTTCCACCCCCACAAGTATCCTCTGTTTTGGATAATACTTATACTTTTCTATTGATTTCTCAACAGCTGTGTGAAATAGAAGCGCAGAGCTTCAGGTTTTTCAAGATATCTGCTGCTAACTACAACATAGTCAACATCCTTCAAGACTTCAGAGAGTTGATCCAAACTAGTGACTCTGCTCTGCGAGCCTTTGTCTTCCGGGTCTATCCTTATTCCTGTAACAAGTTTTTTTATCGGTAATTTAGCTATTCGCTGATCCTTCAACCTCTCAGCTTCAAGAACTATCGCATCGCAGCCAGCATCAACTGCCACTTGGCCTAGCCTCAATATGGCTTCATTAAGGTCCTCGGCCTTGAATACCCTCTGAACGTCTTCTGCGGGCATTTTAGTGTGGGCTGTGAAGGCTATCACTCCAACCCCGCCCCTGTGTCTACCTCGAGTCTTTGCATATCTCACATACTGGCCCAATATTTCTGGTCCAAGGCTAGCTGCAACCGTAACAAATCTAAGATCTGGGAAGTGGCTATCCACCTGGTCTATTATGCGTTCCCCAGTGTCCGACCCGTGGCTGATTTTAAGATCAGCAAACACATTTGGCATCCTCATTAATCCAGCATCAACGTGGCCTGTCATCAGGTCCTGGTTTATCTTCACTCCAACATTGTGCTCGTTGAAGGCTGACGGCCAGGTTTCTCTAAGAAATGCCGTTGCCGCATTTGCTGCCCTGACCGCGTCCGGGCCGGTCCTGTAATCTAACGATAGAAAATATTTTTCTGGCATATATTCATCTTGCTAGGGCCGCAGCAGCTGCATCCTCTTTTTCTCTGAGGCTCTTCATTGCAGGTAAAATCCTCCTAGTAAATTCCCATGGATCTGAAAGCCAGTCGCGTGCGGTATTGAGCTGGGAATCACTAATGTAACCTTGCTTCGAGGCTTCCAAAAACATATCAAAACCAGGAACCACATACAATGCAGGAGCTTTTTCTCTTGCCGCTCTCTGGACACCAACAGGGTGTCTGTAGTCAAAGAATGAGACATCATATATATCAACTCCTCTAGCAGGAGAATATCCATACTCTTCGTATGTCCTTCTGGCATTTTGTGTTGTTTCTGAAGCAGTTCTGAGCTCTTCAATTACCAATATTACAGCCACTTCCGCTGGCTTTAGCGGAAAACCTTCTACAAGGCTGTTCAACTGTGGTTTTGTTTTTGCAATTTCGGTCTCTTTTCTAGCCGCCCGCATGTATGGCGTACCAGGCCAAACCTTTAGATCAGATAGTGGGCTATCAGGATACTGCTGAATAAATTTCTCCAGTAACGCATGCAACTGCTTTCCGATCTCGTCACCAATTTGCGCTCCACCAGTCATATTTGGGATTGCAACTATATATCCACTTCTATTTTGTGGAGGATTTTCAATAAGGTGGTCTAGTATAACAAACGCTGCCTGTCTACCGGCAAATTCTCTAAATCTCCAGTTTGTCATCAGGCCTTTGACCTTCAGATAAGATGGCCCAACGTGGCTCTCGTCGCCGGCCTTGACCCTACCAGCCTGTACCGAAACCAGCCCTTCATAAACATCGTCTGGTATAAGGCCCTCTTTTTTCATAGTTCCTACCTGGCCAGCGTATTTGAAAGGGCCCTTGATGGCAATCTGATCGTAATCTCTCACTCTGACAAGTGCCTCGTCAGGAAAAGTCCGTGAAACCTCAAACAATGCAGCTGCTAGAACACCTGCAACCTCTCTTTGTTCGAGTCTGCCAAGCTTTCCTCTCTCCACAACATCACTATATTTGTCCATTACGGAGTCAATAACATCTGCTGCGCTTGCTATTTTTTTCACTCTCCCCCCTTCTACCCCGTCATGATATCTCCCTTCAGGCATTGTTTCACCGGTGATAGCTCAGCTTATTATGATATTTATATCTTACCGTACGGCTTCGTTTAGTCCTGGTGTAGTCTCTCCGCCCTTCTAATAAACTCACGAAGTTTTTCGTTAGACTTAAGCAATTCTGGAACCTCTTCAAGCTCCTTGAATGGAATTACTGTTTCATATTTTAATACCGAAGCCCTCATGTCATTATCAATATCTCTGTTATCAAACCAGAGCACAGGTCTACCTGCCTCTCCGTAAATTGATGCCGTTCTTGGAGAGTTATCAACCAGCACCAGCACCCAAGGTATGATTTTCTGAGCCCGATCCGTTACATGTACAAAGTGATCATAATCTATGCCACAGTTCTGCAATACAAGTTGAATATTGCCAGTGTTGCCGCGAGAAGCTGTAACTATCGCATTTTGGAAATCTAGAGCATGCAACTGATCGAATATTTTAGGTATGTTCGGACTCATAAGTCTAGGTGGATTATCTGGGTTTTCCCAAGATATCCCTAACAGCGCCTCTACCTGCTCTTTTGATAGGGTTGGAAAGGCCTTGTCTATACCTTCTCTTCTAAGTACTGCTTGGTCCGGGCCAACTCCGTACAGCTTTAAAGCCTCTTTTTCTATACGCTCTGTGCTTCTAAACAGAGTGTCATCTACATCCCATCCAATAACCCTCCTAGGTTTCAAAGTAGTGCCATCCACAAGCTCACGCAACATCGTAACCTATTGCTTCCTGAATGTCTCTAAATCCATTTCTGCGCAAAAGTTTTGTCAAACCAGAGTTAATTTCTCCAGCAAGTTCAAATCCGTGATATACAAAGCCCGTATATGCTTGTACAAGCGACGCACCAGCCCTAAGTCTTTCATATGCGTCACGTGCCGACTCTATCCCTCCTACAGAAATAAGAACCGTGCCTTCAGGCAGAGCGCCGCCCAACGCCTTTGTCATCTCTAAACTTTTTTGTTTTAACGGTCTACCGCTTACACCGCCCTGGCCTTTCGCGCCCCTAAGCAAACTATAATCCACTGTTGTATTGGTGGCTATTATCCCAGCAGCACCAGCTTCTACAGCCACGCGTGCAAGCTGGACGGCCTGTTCCGTATTCAGATCTGGGGATAATTTGATAAGAATGGGCTTGGGCGTAACCCCCCTCAACCTTTTAAGAAGTGTTTCAATGAATTCCTCATTTTGATGGTCCCTGGGGCCAGCCGTATTAGGTGACGATATGTTTCCGGCAATATAATCGCAACGTGATTGAACTGTAGCAGCAGCGCTTACATAATCATCTATCGCATTTTCGTTAGAAGTAGTTTTGTTCCTTCCCACGCTGACTCCTATCGGTATTCCATATGGATAACCACTTAGATTTGCGAATGCAGCATCACTGCCTTTGTTGTTGAAGCCTAGCCAATTCTGTAGCGCCCCCTGATCTGGAAATCTTGCTATTCTGGGTTTTGGGTTGCCATATTGGGGTCTAGGAGTAACGGTGCCAACCTCTGCGAAACCGAGGCCGAGCTTCTCCCAGGCTACCACCGCATCAGCATTTTTATCAAAACCAGCCGCCAAACCTACAGGGTTGTAGAAAGTCCTGCCAAACAACTCCTGGCTTAACATCCCATGGTCTTCCACAGTATGGTCTCTCAATGCAGGCCCCACAACCCTGAGGCCAACCACCGCTACATCGTGCGCTAATTCCGGGTCTAGAGTTGAAAGAACCCTGCGTGCTACGCTGCCGGCCATTTAACCGCTCTCAATCAGCCGGACGAGATATTTATATATTGGCAAACTTCCCTTTTCCGAGCAAAGATTTTAATAGGCATTCTGACTAATATTCTTGTTAAAGCTCTATTTGTTGCGGTGCCTCGGCATCGTGCCTAGGAGATCAATATGGCCAATGTATTTGACGTTAAAGGGTCAGCCATCGTAAAGGTAGCCTCGGAAAGGCTCAAGGACAAAATAAAGAAGCCTCCCTACATTGAATACGTCAAGTCAGGCGCAAACAAGGAGAGGAATCCACAAGACCCCGACTTCTGGTTCATGAGAAGCGCATCGATACTCCGTCAGGTATATCTGAATGGGCCCATCGGCGTCCAGCGCCTTAGGACAAGGTACGGCTCAAGAAAGGAGCACACGGTCCATAGAAGGCACCAGATGAAGGCTGGCGGCAGCATAATCAGAGACTCATTCCAATCGCTTGAGAAGATTAACTTCGTAAAGAACACAAAGGCAGGCAGGGTGATAACCCCGCAGGGCAAGTCCTTCCTTGACAAGATAGCCAAGGAGGTTGAGGCCAGCAAGGCCTGAAGTGGTGCAATGCCTGAGGAACAGGACAGTGATCAGAGAAGGATGAACAAGCGCGTCTCTGCTGCGCTCAAGAGCATGCAGGCGGAGCAGCAGAAGAGAGACGTGATGAAGCAGCTTCTCGATACAAAGGCATATGAAAGGCTGATGAACATAAGGATAGCAAACCACGATCTTTACGATCAGGTGATAAACGTCGTGGTTTCGCTCGCACAATCCGGAAGGCTGCAGGGAAAGATGTCGGAGACGCAGCTGCTCTCAGTTCTGAGCAAGATAACGGTAAGGAAGGAAACAAGCATAGACTTCAAGCACAAGTGATATTATGACAAAGAAATCAAGGACAAAGAAGATGCGCCTCGGCAAGGAGATGAAGAAGTCGAGAAGGATACCCTTGCTGGCGATAGTCAGGACCCATAGAAGGGTGCAGCAGAATCTCTTCGGAAGGAACTGGAGGAGGCACAAGCTGAAGATAGAGGATTGATCAGATGGCAACAAGAATGCTACTTACGATAAACATGAGAAGATACCTGGTAACGCAGCCAAGGACAAAGAGGAAGAACAAGGCGCTGAAGTATCTGAGAGAAAGGATATCGCACTATACAAGGACAGACATAGAGAACGTGCTTCTCAGCCAAGAGCTGGCCGAGATGATGATGAAGAGCCATGCAAGGAAGATGTCTCCGGTCAGATTGAGCGTTAAGATAGAGAACGGCAAGGCCACCGCAGAGCAGTTCAAGGAAGACAGGGCAAAGGAGCCTGCAAAGCCGGAGGCCAAGCCAAAAGAGAAGGAAGCGAAGAAGGAGAAGAAGTGATTGGTGTGATGGATGCCGCCAAGTGCCAGATAGATGGCAGCGACTACATAGGCGCATTCGCCACCACAACGGAGAAGTACACCTTTGTGCCGCACGCACTACCCGAGAAGGTCAAGGCGCTCATAGAGAAGATCCTCAAGACAAAGTGCATAAGCATCTCTGTGGCCGGCACAGACCTGATCGGGCTCTTCTGCAGGGCGAACTCTAACGGCCTAATAATATCAAACATCGCGTCAGACGAGGACATAAAGAGGATAAAGGATCTCGACCTGGGGATGAACATCGCGGTAATAAAGAGCAGCATAAACGCCATAGGCAACACCGTCCTCGCAAACGACAGGATAGCGATCATAGATCCTGAGTATTCGATAGAGCAAACCGCTCAGATCGGGGATGCGCTTGGGGTAGAGGTCGTACGTTTAGAAATAGGAGGTTTTAAGACCGTAGGCGCAACAAACATACTTACGAACAAAGGCCTTGCAATCAACAACCACGGAACAGAGAGGGAGAAGGCGGAGCTCGACAAGATAACCGGTTTCGATTCGGTGAGGACGACGGCAAACACCGGGTCGTTGAGCATAGGGCTGGCGTCTGTTGCCAACTCTGCAGGCGTGGTGACCGGGGACGAGACTACAGGATTCGAACTGAACAGGATAATACAGGCATTGGATTAAGTTTAGTGGTTTTATGAAAACACAGCCGTACACCGTGAAGGGAATAATAAAGAAGGGAGGCCAGAGGGGCTTCAGCATAGAGATAAGCGCAACCAGCGAGAGGCACGCGAGCGCCCTAGCCAGGGCAAAGCTGGGCGGCAAGCACAGGCTGAGGTCAACATCCCTTGTCATACAGGAAGTGAAGAAAGGAAAGTGAGGCCATGGCTCAAGCAGGCAAGAAAGAGGAGGAGATCTACACGCTGCGGTACCTGCAGCAGCTCTACCAGAACCAGTACACCTCCATAGTAAACGAGATGAACAGGAGCATGGAATACCTGAACGAGCTGAACATCGCGCAGAAAACAATAGAGAGCACCGGCGAGCTAAACGGGAAGGGGGCGCTCATAGGGCTTGGGGCCGGAATGTACATAACTTCGAGCGTTAAGAAGATCAACTCCATACTTGTCGGGATAGGTGGGGGCTATGTTGTTGAGAAGAGCATAGACGAGGCCAAGCAGTTCACAGTAGCAAGGATAGAGAGGGTTACCGCCCTGTTCAACAGGCTGGTAAAGAGCAGGAACGAGGTCAGGAACGCGGCTATGGATGTGAGCTACAGGCTCGATGCGTTGAGCGGCAAATAGGTATTTCAAATGTTTGACGAGTTGAGGAAGAAGATTTCGAACGCTGTCAAAGGCCTGGTAAAAAAGGAGGAGAAGAAGATTGAGGAAGGGCAGCAGCCCCAAGAGCAGGAGGCGGAAGCCCATAAGCCGGCCGTTCACAAACCCCCTCAAGAAAAACAGGAGGCGAAACTAGAGGTAAGCACCTCAATAGCCACAAAGGTGAAGGGGGTATTTCTAGGGAGTGTAAAGCTGAGCGAATCGGAGATAGACGGCTTCCTGGAGGACCTTGAAAAATCCCTGCTGCAATCGGACGTCTCTTACGACGCTGCCAGCGATTTCATATCAATACTAAGGGAGAAGATGCTAGAGACGAGGTTCAAGACAAAGGAGATAAACGAAGAGGCCCTGAACGCGGTGAGGGCCTCCCTGTTCGAGCTCCTGAACAGGTCAAAACCTGGTGTCGACATAATAAAATTCATAAAGGAGAGGGCATCCGCAAAAGAGACACCGGTCAAGATACTCTTTTTGGGGCCAAATGGAACAGGCAAGACGACCACGATGGGAAAGATCGCCTCGATGCTCAAGAACAATGGCATAACGAGCGTCTTCTCAGCAAGCGACACCTTTCGTGCGGCGGCGATAGAGCAGACTGAGCACCATGCAAAGGCTATCGGCATACCTGTGATAAAGAGCTCGTACGGTGCAGACCCGGCGAGCGTGGCTTTCGATGCAATAGCCTATGCAAAGGCGCACGAGATACAGGCAGTGCTGATAGACACGGCAGGCAGGCAGGAGACAAACAGGAACCTGATCAACGAGATGCTGAAGATGGTCAAGGTGGCGAAGCCTGACATAACAATTTTCATAGGAGAGAGCACGGCGGGCAACGCGCTCTCCAACCAGATAACAGAGTTTTCGAAGCACATGAAGATAGACGGAATAGTGCTGACAAAGCTTGACTGCGACGCAAAGGGAGGCAATGCCGTATCCATAGCGCACAGCACGGGAATTCCAGTCCTTTTCTTTGGGATAGGCGAGAAATACGACGCGATAGTGAAGTACACTCCTGAGTTCGTTGTCAATTCAATACTTCCCAACAACTAGCTGAAGGCAATCGAGCTTATTTTATAGCTTTCCTTCGATTTATAATCTCAGTGAGTTGATGAAACCAGTGGTCCACGAACTTGAGCTCAAGGCGCTCCAGAGCCTTAAGGGAAGGTTCGTAGGCCTGACCGATGAGGAGAGTAAGAGGGAGCTCATAACAAGGACAGTGAGGGGCATAAGCCCAAGCGTCTCGGAGCAGGACCTGAATGAGATAATAGCCGATGTCAACAACCTTGAGCCTGTCGGCAAGTACCTTGTCGACCAGGGCGTTGAGGACATAATGGTCAACAACACCAACAGCATATTCGTCTACCATTCCGGACAGGGCAACAAGAAGCTCGAGATGAAGTTCGACACGATCGAGAAGCTATCGACCTTTGTTGAGAAGCTGAAGCTCTACGCGACCAACGAGGCGGCGAACGGAAACATCTACGATGTCCACATGCCGACAGGGAGCAGGGCCAACGTCGTAACATCTCCACTTGGCTACGATGTGACGATAAGGAACTTCAAGAACAACGTGCTGAGCATAATCGACCTCATAAACTCAGCGGAGCTCGATTACCAGATGGCTGCGAGGCTCTGGGTCTATGTTGACGGCTTCGGCATAAGGCCGGCAAACCTGCTCTTCGGAGGCATGCCGGCCTCTGGGAAGAGCACCCTGCTAAACGCGATGTTCTCGTTCTTCAGGCCCGAGACGAGAATAGTTACAATAGAAGAGACATACGAGCTCAACACCGGCACGCAGGAGAACTGCGTCAACCTTGAGACGAGCACAGGCCTTACACTAGAGGACCTGGTCAAGAACGCGCTGAGGATGAGGCCAGACATGATAGTGATAGGAGAGGTGAGGGGCGAGGAGGCGAACGACATGCTTACAGCGATGAGCATAGGGAAGATAGCGATGTGCACGATTCACGGCTCATCAGCGCGCGATGTTGTCACAAGACTGCAGAACGCACCAATGAACGTGCCGATGCAGGTCATACCGGCGATAGACGCGATAGTTATAACCGGGCAGGTCTTCGAGCAGAAAAAGCCGCTGAGGAAGATAATACAGGTGTCGGAGACCTCGGGCATAGAGACGCAGGTGCTGCTTGCAGATATCTACAAGTTCGACTACAAGACGCACAGGGCCGCCCCGATCCTGCCAAGCGTCACATACAGGGACATCATCTCAAAGCTCATAGGCGTCTCGCCTCCCGACATACTCGAGGAGGAGAGGGTGCGCGCCATGCTGCTGGTTGAGATGAACAAGAGGGGCATACGAGATGTCAAGAGCATAAACGAGATGGTTAAGGAATATTACGACAACCCGCAGGCGACCCTCACGAAGGTTGGGTTGGGTCACATCAAGCCAGTAATAGAGATGTAGGTGCCTTTAATGTCAGAAATAGTGGACATTGTAGATAAGCACGACAATGTAATAGGCACCGACACTAGAAAAAACGCGCATAAATCTGGCAAATTACACAGAGGAATCCATATAATTTTGCTAAACTCGAAAGGTATTCTATTACCTACTAGGTCGGCCAAAAGAGACGCATTCCCAAGAACTTATGATTGCTCTATTTCTGAGCACGTCCAGCACAACGAGGCGTACAAGCACGCAGCCATGAGAGGTGCTAAAGAAGAGTTAGGAGTCTCTAAACCCAAACTCAAAAAACTGATAAAGTTTAGTCTAAAATACGGCCCCTCTAACTACAAGATTTCCACACTTTATGAATGCGTATACAATGGAAAGGTAAAACTCGATAAAGAAGAAGTGGAAAGGATAGCTTATGTATCAAAAGGAAAATTAAAGCAAATGCTTGTTAAAAATAAATCCAAATTTGCTCCATGGACATATCAAATACTTAGGTGGTATTTGGGTATGCCATCCAAGGTAAAAATATTATAAAGTAATTCATTTAGGGAAGGAACTTCTTGGCTGCAATCTTCTCCTTTATGTATTCTCCAATGAAACTTAGTCGCGGCCCCTGCAATGTGTCCTGCTCCAGCTTGGTCTTCGTCTTTATCACCTTGCCGAGCTCCTCAACCCAGGCCTTGTGCTTGTTTATCCACGAATAGTTGAGCATGTCCTGCGCCCTCTTTATGTCTACCTCTGTAGCCTTCATCACCATCTTCTTCAGGAAGTCGTAGTGCTCTATGTCCTCCATAGTAACTCCAAGGAACTTGGCCTCAGGGGTGGCGATCTCGCTCCCCATGTATGCGAGGTTTATGCTGCCCGTCTTTATCGTCCAGTATATGTACCAGCCCCACGCGTCGCAGTCGTTGAAGACATAGATCGGAAGGCCCATGTCTGCGAGCTTCCTAATGAGCCTGCGAGTTCCCCTTGTTGCTTGACCTTGTGGTGATATAAGT
>DATJLP010000006.1:0-29449 GCA_035509375.1 Candidatus Acidiferrum sp. | reverse complement strand
CATCCTGTAGAAAGCCATCTCGGGAACGGCAAACAACCTCCCCTCTTTTACAAAGAATACAAGCGATAGCGGAACATTCCTGAACCATTCTCGCTCGCCACTGAGAAGGAAGCTGCCAGATGCGATGGAGCCTTTGCTGGTCGACTTGCTAACCTGCTCTCTTCTCATCGCATATACATCAACAACGTTAAGCCCTTCCTTCCATGCGCTGGAGTAGCATGCGGCTAGCTGTGCGGCCTCCTCCCTATCCTCTTTTGCAGAGTTTGCGCCATCTTTCAGTATTGTAACAGACGCGCCGAATATGTTGGCATGGAAGAAGAGGTCCTTATCTTCAAAGTGTTTTGAGTTGAGGAGCTCGTTCTGCTGAGCGTCCCTACCTCCAATAACAAGCATGTTGTTGCTGGTGAAGAACCAGTGGAACTTCTCGTACCACTCCTTCTCCTTTATCTCTATCCTCTTCTTCTGCGACTTTGCGGTTGCGGTGGCTGCTTGGCTGAGCCTCTTCTCAAGATCATTTATCGCATGCTCAGCACCGGCCTTCTTTTGGATGAGCTTCTTGGACCTCTTGTAGAAATAGTCCGCATTTTCTTGTGCAGACTTCGTTGTGTCTATCGTGATCTTCATAATCACACGAAGGAGAGGCTGCCGTATACGAGCAGGGACACTATTATCGCTATTATGAAGCCCATACCTCCAACTGTCAGTATTCCCAGTATTATCAGCTTCGCCGTTCTCTTGAACCTCTCGTTCGAAGGCTTGTAGCTGACATACATTATGTGCCTTGCGTTGGTGATGAAGCTTCTTATGCTTAGCATTATGTTCATATGACCATTATTTAATGTTTTACAGAGATTACATTCTTGATTATGCCCTGAAGTTTATATAGCTTTCTTTCTGTGGTTTTATGAAAAGATACGATGCAATAGTTGTGCACTTCGGTGAGCTCTGGCTCAAAGGAAGGAACAGGAGCAAGTTCATAGCAAGGCTGAGGAAGAACATAGAGGTTGCGTTGCACGAGTCAAGACCAAAGGTCTCGGATGAAAGGGACAGGTTCCTATTGTATTTCAAGGATCAGAAATCGTTAAACAATGCGCTCGATGCGCTGCGTTTCGTCTTTGGGATATCGTGGTTTGCCCCAGTTGTCATATCGAAGAACACTCTTCAAAGCATAGTTACATCATCAAAGGGCATAGTCCCGAAAAGTGTAACGGTAAGGATAGTCGCCAGCAGGTCGAATAAGAGCACAAAGTTCAATTCTTATGAGATTGTAAGCGAGTTCATAAAAAGGTCGAAATCCTTGGGCTTCAAGATAGACAAGGACTCTGAAAAGGAGCTGCTGATCAACGTAATGAAAGATGGAACGCTAATCTGCAGCGAAAAGATGCGAGGGTTGGGAGGATTGCCCGTCGGTTCTTCTGGAAAGGCGGTATCTCTCCTTTCTGGTGGAATAGACTCTCCGGTTGCATCTTTCTATGCAATGAAGAGAGGGCTCGAACTTGTTTACCTTCACATGCATGCATTCAATAACAATAAAGAGGCCAGATCTTCAAAAATGTCGGAGCTTTTGAAAATACTTTCAAGATATAATCAAAAGAGCCCAGTGTATTATGCGCCAGCGTATGTCTTCCAATCTGCGACATTGAAGACGCCAAGGAAGTACGAGCTCGTCCTTTTCAGGAGGTTCCTTTACGTGCTGGCAAGCAGTGTTGCCGAAAAGGAAGGCGCCACTGCGATAGTGACCGGGGAGAGCCTAGGCCAGGTCGCATCTCAGACAGTTGGAAACATGACTGCCTCTCAGCACGGCATAGAGCCGATAATAATCAGGCCGCTAATAGGGTTCGACAAGCACGAGATAATATCCATGGCTAAGGAGCTCGGCACCTTCAACATATCCATAAAGAGTTACAAGGATGTCTGTTCTATAGGAGTCAGGAATCCTTCGACAAACATGAGCTCGAAGCTTGTTTCGGCACTTTACAAGGAGTGCGATCTTGATTCTGCGTTGAGAAGGACAGTGAAGTTGATGGAGAACTTGAAGTAAGCTATAAATATTAAGATAAAGTGAGCTCTTTTATGATGATATGATAAGGCAGCACTCAAAAGAAAGGGCAGAAGAGCTCTCAAGAGATGCTATCGAGGCCGTAGGAAGTAATCCTATTTCATTTATTCGTATAGAATCTGCACCTCGCGGATTGGATAGAGGTATGGGGATTATTGTAAATTCTCCTTTTCTAAGGCAGAGTGATACCAAAGGTTCGATTCGAAGCGCAATGAGAATGATTGAGGAAGCGATTCGCGTTACAAATGAGGAATTTGATTCCGAACCAGAAGTAAAACTAGCCAGAGTGGAATTCCAAGTAGGGCATAGCGCAGTTTCGTTGCACGCGCAAGCACATTTCACAAAAGAAGGCAGGGAGTTTGAAAGTGGAACTATAAATTTCTTGCATTGTGCACTGGTCCGGCAGGGTGCAACGAGCATATGTGAGGGTACAGGTCACACCAAGGAAGCGTTCGCGGTTTCTTTCGTGGCGCCGATATGGAGCGCAGCACATCGCTTACCGAGGATTACTGCTGAAGGCACAAGGGCCGCGGTGGGGAGAAAACAGGAAGTGCCGCTCTGACCTAACCGGCAAGTAGGCGCCACGGCTCACTTGGGCTTCTCTACTATATAGCTGTAGACCTCTTGCCTCTCTTTTTTTATTTTGTATTTCCTTGCAAAGTAGTTGAGTATGTTTATCACGTCTCTCTTTAGGAACTCGTTGGCGTTTGGATGCTTGATCGAGACCGCCTGGCCGAAATCTATCATATACGGCGTTCCGTTGTGAATGAGTATGTTGTACTCGCTTATGTCCGCGTGCACCAGCCTGCTCTTGTAGAGCCTTTTCATGTCCTCTATGATCATCTCAAGGACCTCGCCGGGCCTCTCAAGCTGCGTGTCGTTTAGAGATGGGGATATCGATTCATTGTCGCCCAGGAATTCCATTGCTATTATGTTTCCGTTGAACATGTAGGGCGTTGGCGCATGCACTCCTGCGCCCTTTGCAACGTTCAGGTTGCCGAACTCCTTCTTGCACCACGTGTTGATTATGCTTTCCCTGCTGCGGCCGACCTGCCTTTCGAATCTGGGATCTCCCTGTATGTACTTTGACATCTTTATGAAGGCCGATGCCTCTATCCTGAAGAACTTCATCATCACCTGCTTTGCCCCCTCCAATACCTCTGCGTCGCCAGCGTCCGCAAGGTATATGTCTGCCTCCTTGCCCCTGGCTATTGGCGTCTTGAGCGATGTTATTATGCGCTTGTTGAAGAACTTGCTCAGGTAGACCATCGTCCCTGTGTCGAAGATGCCCTGGTCGGTCTTCCTCCTCTCCTTCAGGACTATGTCCTCTCGCTCGAGCCTGTGCCTCTTTGACCTCATTCTTGCCATGCTATTGCTTTGCTTTTGGGTTATAAAATGCCTTTCCCAACGGGTGCGTCAGCCTTTTAACCTTTTTCCTGCCATATATAGCTGTGAGGGAATGGCTCAGAAGAGAAGCATAGTGATGATGGACCCTGAACTGTCCTACAAGAGGCACCTTCATTACAGGGAGAAGCACGCAGGCTGGCACATATTCAGCTCGGTCTTCTGGGGGATATACCTATTCATAATAGGCATCCTGCTGGCAACCGTCGTTCCCGCAACATTGAGCTACACGGATTTCGTTGGATGGGTGCTCATACTCCTTTCATTCTTCGTTATAATCTATGGATTTACATCTTCGATGCACCTGAAGCTGATGAAGAAGTACGCATAATTTCTACGTTCTGCTAATCAAATACCATTTACCGAATGATGACCTTGAAGAATATATACGAGGTGAAGAATGCAAGGCTGCTTGTCCTCATTCCGATAGCGATGCTCATCGTCGCCCTGTTCTTCATACCGAAGATACAGCTCGACCAGACCCTCAAGGGCGGGGTCAACATACAGCTTCAGACAAATTCAACGATAGACGTGAGGGCATTGACCTCCCAGATAAATTCGAAGGTGCCGGGAGCGGAGGCGAGCGTCTCTCTAGCTCTTGGAGGCGTCTCTATAACGATAGACGAAAACGCGTCTCTTGCCGCTGCTACCCAATACTCAACCAATATCTATGGCCTCTACGGCAACTATACTAGGGCTTCCGTCCTTCTGGCATCGTACCAGACCTCGCTGCAGACGGAGCCCAGCAACTCGACGCTCTCAGCGTTGATAAGCGCAGAGGCGGCCAACCAGACGCGGTTCCTGTCGCAGATAAATGATAACCTTACAAAGGAGCTCGGCGTGCTCTCGGCCTTTACCGGAACAACCCCGAAATACAATTCAAGCGACGCCCTTGGGATGGTAAACCTTGCGCAGAGTGCGCTGGCCAACGCGTCGCAGATATACCAGCAGCAGGTGATAACGTACCTTCACCAGGTAATCAGCTTCACCTCCTATTCGTACAATGACGTCACGCCAACGCTGGGCAGCTTCTTCCTCTCGCAGATGAGGAACATAATCATAGCGGCGTTCGTTCTCGTAGCGATCTGCGTTCTCATAATATTCAGGAGCCCTATACCGGCGATGGCGGTCGTCTTCAGCTCAGCAAACGACATAATAGTCGCGCTCGGGGTGATGGGCATTTTCGGAATACCCCTCGGGGTGGCATCAATAGGAGGGATACTCATGCTCATCGGATATTCGATAGATACATCGCTGCTCTCATCGATAAGAATACTGAAGAGGAGCGAAGATACAGCCACGGTTAGAGCGTTCAACACAATGAAGACTGGAATAACAATGACATCGGCTGCGATAATCACATTCGCGATACTTTTGATCGTATCGTATATCTCGTTCATACCGACATACTACGAGATATCTGCGGTTGTGCTTGCAGGATTGATCGCAGATATATTCACAACATGGTTCGGGGCCACCACAATGGTCCTCGCGTATAAGAAGAGGAAGGAGAAATCATGAACGGCGTAAGCTATCTGAAGGACAGGCGCATTCTCGTGCTGATAGTGATAGCCGTAGGCCTCGCGGTCCTCGACCTGCACTACGGCCTCCACCTTGGAATAGAGTTTGTTGGAGGAACCCAGATACCGATAACGCTGGAGCACAGCGTCAACGCGAGCGACATGAGCTCTCTCATAGCCTCGCTGCAGCAGAGGGTCTCAACCTTCGGGCTGAAGCAGGTGACCGTTGAGGGGATAGGAAACAGCGAGGTATACGTGATAATTCCAACAGTATCTGGCAGCGACATAAACCAGACGCTCAGCATAATACAGAGCCAGGGGCGTTTCGACGGAATAGTAAACGGCCAGGAGGCGCTGAACGGCAGCGGGATACTTACCGGCAGCATAGGACAGCCGGCGCCAACTGTGGTAAACGGCACAGCAGAGTGGGTGGTAACCTTCTTTGTCACCCAGGCCGCGGCAACCAAGTTCGCCAGCGTGGCCTTCGGCCAGGGCAACAAGCCGCTCTACATGTTCCTTGACAGGCCGCAAGCGGCGGCCGTCTTCTTCAACGGGTCCGTGCCCGTTAATGCCTCATCGCTGGTCACCCAGTCCAGTGCGCTGCTCGCAATGCAGAGCGCACTCTCCGCGGGGAACATGACGATACCGATCGTGCAGGTCTACAACACAAACGCAAGCGTTCTCGGTGCCGAGAACTTCCTGACAAAGAACAAGGGCAAGTACACAACGGTATTCGCAAGCGCTGGGATAAATTCGACGCTCTTGGCATACATGCTTGCCAACAACTATACGGTAAAGCTGGAGAGCAAGGCAAACATGACGCCCACCTTCCAGGTCGTGGGGGTGAACAGCACCGTGATGGAGACGTGGCCGCTCGTGGGCCTCCTCTCGGCGCCGGTGCTCAGCCCGGCGATAACAAACGGCAATATAAGCGACAGCTACCAGATATCTGGAATCGCCCCGGCCGCGCTGTCAAAGGAGCAGAAGCTGGCATATGCCCAGGCGCAGACAAAGGAGATTGCAAGCGTCCTTAGCGGAGGTGCGCTGCCGGTGGCAGTTTTCGCGGGCACGCCGACAACGATACCGCCAACGCTCGGCTCGCACTTCCTTTATGTGAGCCTTATAGCCGGCGGTGTGGCGATAGCTTTCGTCTCTGCCTTCATAACGATACGCTACAGGAAGTTCTTCCTCGTGGCGCCGATACTGCTCACTACGGCGATGGAGCTTTTCATAATAGTCTCGATCATAGGATTGATAGGAACGATAGACCTCGCGGCTGTCGCGGGGATGATAGCGGTTGTGGGAACAGGGGTCGACGCGCAGATAATAATAACCGATGAGGTGCTGGCGCACGGCAGCGGCCAGAGCTCCGCGAAGGTCCTCCTAGGCAACGCATTCTACATAGTGTGGGCCGACGCCGCGCTGCTGGTGATAGCAATGATGCCTCTCTTCTTCTCCACCTCTTTGGTGAGCGTCATAGGATTCTCTGAGTCTACGATAATAGGAGCCCTGCTCGGCGTCCTGATAACAAGGCCCGCTTACGGGGCAATAATAAGCAAGCACTACGGCTGACGGTCTTTTTATGACGATATACTGTCCGATATGCAACAGGTCTAGCGACGAATTCAACTTCGTGGGCGAGTTCTGCGAGGTCTGCGTTACTGACAAGCTCAAGGAGAAGATTCCTTCAAGCGTAACGATAGAGAGGTGCAAGAGCTGCGAGAGGGTGCACACCGCAAACGGGTACCAGGAGCCTGACAAGGAGGTCATCAAGGAGGTGCTCCACCGCGCTCTGAAGACCAAGTGCAACATACGAGTGAGGAGCTTCGACTGGAAGAAGGCTGTGGTGAGGTTCGATTGCGACGTGGATGGGAACGATGCGGTATTCGATAGGGATGTGTCGATAGTGGTGAAGAGGACGATGTGCATAGACTGCTACAGGAAGACGTCAGGATACTACGAAGCGATCTTCCAGATCAGGGGCCCGAGGGACGACGCGGACAAGATGCTGAAGAAGTTCATGAACTTCATGGAAAAGAGGGGCGCGTTCGCCTCGAGGGTTGACGAGCTTAACAACGGTTATGACATCTACTCGAGCAGCAAGACGCTGGCGTCTAGCTTCTTCCAGTACTATGACCTGAAGCCGAAGAGATCGTACACCCTATACGGGCTTAAGCACGGCAAGGAGGTCTATAGGAACATCTACCTTCTCAGACTCTGAGAAGGCTTATATATCTAAAAAAGTGAGCATTTTTGTGATATTATGGTTGCGGTAGCTAGACCTGAAGGGGTAGCAAAGGAGCAAAACGGGTTTAGGATTCTAATCAGTGGAGCCCCGGTGGCGGCGGTTATGAATGGTGAATGGGTTACTATCACCCCATTTGTAGGACAGGTTCGTGAGATGTTTGGCGTAGGGTATCGTGCTAGTAATGGCGAAGGATTTACTTTTAATGCAATAAGCCCGTGGGAACCGTTGACAGCCTATAGGGCCATGAGGCTGTTGGAAGAGAGCAATAGAGAGAAAGTTGACAGGTCCACGCCCGATAAATATATGAAACTTGCACGGGGGCCAAAAGGAAAGACACCAGATATAAAAATACCTGACGATTTTGTTGATTACCTTAAAGAAGTACTAGATCTTCATAAAGAAAGAGGGTATGGACGCGTAAACCTAGAAGAGGTGGAAGGGGCTATCGCCGCGGGAAGAATCAAGCCTTCTATGCCGTTATACAGAATGATTGCAGGTTATTACATTGATCAATTCGACCAAATGCCAACCTATCAGAGATCCAGACAGGACTATGAGCACGAGCTAGGAGGCGCTACACCTAAAATACCCGTATGGGATATAATAACCACGCTTATAGAGGGAAAAAGAGAAAGGAAAGAGATTAGTGTTCAAACCGGTGAAACTGTAATTGTGGAAACCACATCTGGCGCGAAGATTCCGTTTGGAAATGCTAAACTAGTTAGGATCGAAAAGGAAGAGCCAGAGATACCACTTCATGTTATGGATCAAGACATCAAAGCTCCAGTCAAAGCGGCCTTTCTGAGAAAACTTGCGGAGGAAACCACTAAGACTTAAACCTAACCCTACAGTGATAAGTGAAGAGGTAGGGTTCTGATCAAGATTGCTGTATGTAGACGCAGGCCAGCTGGGGATTTGAGGGGCAGGAGTTCTGCGCGCTCACGTTTATCAGGTATACGCCTTGGGCCGTCACCCCTCCAAGGTAACCGCTGACATTTATCGGAGTATAGGCCGTGACATAGCTGACGCCAGAGCTGGTGGATATGGTGAATATAACCTCGTGGCCGACGCCGTTCTGCTGCGTTCCAACGTATACATTCTGCACGTCCGGGGGTATCTGTATCAGGACCAATTGCCTTGCAGGGAATCCCTGCGAACCTACAGATGTTGCTATGTTGGCGAGCTTGCTCGCGGCCTGCTGAGCCTCTGTTGATGCGAGCGATGAATTGGATGCGGATATCTGAATGAATGCAAGGACAACTATCGGCAGCAGTATTATCAGGCCAAATGAGACGGTTATAAGAAGCTCGAAGCTTGACTGGCCCTTCTTTTTCGCTCTGTTATTCATAGTCAGCGGCCTCATCCATCCCCTCCTTGAATGTGCTGATCTTTCTTATCGATTGGCTCATCTCCTTCATCCTCTTTGTCTCGCTCATTAGCTTTGAGAGAAGCCTGTTGACCGTCCTCTCCATGCTGTAATCGCTCGCGTGCACATACAGGGTCCCCCTGCCCCCCAGAGACAGCCTTGCGTGCATCTCGTAGGTCTTTCCGTGCCCCTTCTTTATGTTGACCGTCATGTAGGGCGTACTGGCGCCGTGTATCTTCTCGGCCTTCTTCATGAAGGCCTTCAGCGAATCCCTTATCTCGTCCTCATACTCCCTTGTGTTGTCGTCAAGTCCCGAGATGAATATCTTTTGGTCCTCTATGTTCCTCTTCGCGAGCATGCTTCCGAAGATGTCGTAGACCGTGATTATCCCGACAGGGTTGCCTTTCCTTGTCACTATTACCGAGGAAACATCCCTCTCCACCATCGCCCGCGCAACGTCCGCAAGGCTCTTGCTGTAGTCAACGATGACAAGGTTATTGTTTGCTATAGCGCTTATGTCGGCAGAGGTCGAGCCGTACGGCCTGCTCTTCATCTCAGGTAGGCGCTCCTCGGTCTTTGAGTGGTTGTAGAGTATGTCGTGGTTGGTGATTATCCCAAAGAGCTTCCTGTTCTGCAGGACGACCAGCCTGCTGACCTTTCCTTCCCGCATTGCAGCCCTTGCCTGCGATATGCTTGCGCTCGCGTCCACCGCCAAGACCGGAGCCGTCATCGCCTCGCTCACCGCAACGTCCGATAGCAGGTTCAGCGACAGCAGTATCTTCAAGAGAGTGAATCTCTTTATGACCCCTGTTATCCTCCTTCCTGAAGAGTATGGAAGCGCCTTTGCCCTGCTCTTGTGGAACCCGAGCATCATCTCGTCTACGCTCGTGCTGTCGTTTATTGCAGGAAGTACGGATGCGAACTTGCCCGCGCTCTCCCTCTTCCCCGCAGAGATCCTTGAATTGTAGAGCGATCTGTTGTCTATTATTCCGTAGTACTGGTTGCTCTTGTTGACAACAACCGCGCCGTATTTGTCCACGGCCGAAAGCACCTTTGATATCGGAGTGCTTGCGTCAAAAGACTCTGTTTTAGAGATGAGCTCCTTTGGTATATTGATGTGTGAAGCATCCATTCCAATCCCTGGTTACTATCAACAAGAATATATAAATAATGGGGAATAAAAAGCTATTGAGGCCAGGATGGCAGATCGGCTATGCGTCCGCCTGCAGAGCGGAAAAGGGGGGTTCAACTCCCTCTCCTGGCTTGAAAGTTGAAGAGTTAGGCCCTCTTGAGGGCGTATTGGCTGTGTACCACTCTTGCAACAAAACTCGCCGCGCCCCCGGATGTCTCTCTTGCCAGCTCTCCAATTTCTGATTCTGGAAGCCTCTCGAGCAGTTTCTTTACAGCCGTGGTAATTCTATTGATATCCGCATCTGGGCCGGTGAGGTTGCGGCGCAGGCTGTTATGGCATTCCACGGCAAGGTCGTACTGGCGAAGCGCCTCTCTCGTCCTTCCCGCTCTTCCAAACTCTATCGCAGCTCCTTCGGCGTATTCTGATAGGTGGTAAACCGAGGCGGACCATGCCTCTTTGTATTTCTTGGCCGCCTCATCGTGCCTCCCCATTTTGGCCAATATTTGCGCCTGGTAACCTATGTATGTTGCGTGGCCGAATATGCCAGTAGCTTTTTTTGCATCTTGCAGCGCCTCCTCGCTTCTTCCAAGTTGCAAATTGATTGCTGCGCGCAGGCCGTATAGGTCGGCGGCGTGCAGCCTAGCGCTTGTTCTATCGAGCGCTTCTGTTACCACTGCAAGTGAAGTTTCAGGGTTTCCTATTTTAAGGTCACTTAGAAATGGAGTTGCTGATACGCCTGTCGCATAAACATCGAACCTCAGTAGCTCAAACTTTATAGAACCGTCTCTGGAGGCGAGCGTTCCCAATTTGGTCCCATATGGGGAAAATTCGTTGCCTGGCCTTTTCCTTGGTTCTAGACTTGCGAGCATTTTATCACAAAATAGCTCACTTTCTAATGATATTTATAGCTTGCTTTGGCAGGCCATCGCAAGGAATTTATACCTACCCATTGTATGATTATTGTATGGTAGACTTCCTTGGCGCGCAGCTCTTTGCGCTCTGGTTTGCTGGACTGCTGATACTCTACATATCGGTTCACAGCTTTGTTCTTTTCAGGAAAGGCAAAAAGGCGGAGAACATTGTGGCGTCAGGGGCGATACCGCTCGCCGCTCTGGGAGTCTACATGTTCCTGAGCGGCCTCTTCGGCCAGTTTACCTGGCCGCTTTCCGGAGCATACAACACCCTCTTCTATGACATGTACCCGTTTGTCGGCCTTCTCTTCATCGGAGCCGCGGTGTCGATATACAAGAAGATGAAGATCCAGTACATTGGCTTCTACGGGCTCCTTCTTGGCGTAATGTCAATAGGGTATGGCGCGTATGGCTACGCGCTCGGGCTTACCAAATCGCCGCTTGCGCTGCTTGCGTTGTATGTCTCGTTCGGGATTGGAGGCATCGTGGGATATCCCGTAACGGTCATGATGGACCGCGCCGAATCAGGGATAAAGAACAGGAGCCCCGGTTGGATTGCGCTGATTGTCCTCTTCTGGTTTCTGCTCTTTGCAGGAAGCATGCTAGCTCTGTATATAGGGGTCAGCGCGATACCTGCGCACCTTGCAGGCGCCTGATCTACGTTATTTTATTAATTTATGCGTCAAAGAGCTCCACTATCTTACACATTTGTGGGTAGGCTCTCTTGCTTCTTATCGCCTTGCTGGATTTTGTAAACCCAGACCATGAATCAAAGTCCAGTATGTCAGATATTGTAAAGATGGCTGCAGCTTTCACCTTTCTTGTCACTGCCACTGCGAAGAGCGCGGAAGCTTCCATCTCAACCGTTAGTATTCCCTTTTTCTTGTAGTGCCTTACCTCTTCGGGGGTTTCTCGGTATGGTGCGTCGATAGTCCAGCTAGGGCCACTGATAAAATTAATCCCTATAGAACGCATTTTAGAGGATAGCTTCCTTGTGAGTCCTGTATCAGGATATGCAAAGGTTGAATTCTTCAGGTAATGGTGTGATGTGCCGTCATCCCTTACAGTCTTGTTGCAAATGACAAGGTCTCCGAATCCAATTTTGGCGTTCAGGCTGCCCGCAGTTCCCAATATAAGCAACTCTCTTGCACCGATTTGAATTATCTCCTCAGCTATCGTGGCAGTGAGAGGCGCCCCGATGTTTATCTTCAATATTATTGTGTTCTTTAGGAGCTTACTCCCATAGGCTTGGTCGCAGTTGTAGAGTTTTGCCAGTACCTTGTGTTTCCTGAGTTTTAGTGTCTTTACCATCTGCTTTTCTAGTTTTTTATTGTAGATGAGGACTACTTTCTTCTGTATGTGAAGTTTCCTTGCGCCCTCAAATAGCTTGCTGGGGTCGAATAACGAATTGAAGCTGTGCTTGCTGCCTATCTTGGGAAAGTTAACTCTAGCCATACATTACACATCAAGTACAGCACTAATCTTAAATCCCTTTTGTGCATGTATGACCTTAAGGTCGAACCTGGAAACCCCCTTTACATATATGACAGAGAGCTTTGGGTTCTGCGGTTTTGCAAAAAATTCTGCGTTGATGAAATACCCTTCATTCTTTTCCTTTATTTGCATCTTCTTGACCTTGTAGCCGTAAACTCCCTTCGAATCTGCCATTGAGAGCACATCCTGCAGCATGAACCACAAGAGGTCCTTAAGGTTGTCCGCCTTGTCCTTAATTTTTAGGGTTGTTGTCTTGCCCTTTGATCGCCTCACCTTTGATATGTCGGCAGAGGTATCGAATAGCGCAAGTGCGGCGTTCTTGAACGCCTCGCTGGCTGATCTCCCTACCGCGATAAGCTCTACGTCTGCGGTGTGGCTGACAAACTTGTACCCCTTTTGCTTCACAATAACACTTTATTCATTTTATGCAATTCCTTATTAATATTGCCACACAGTAATTAGCGTCCTATGAAGAAAAGAGTAACTACTGAATGATGATGAAGCCCATTTCGGCTGAGGACAATTCTTGTGTTTTGCATGCGCACCGACCCAGGAAAGGTATTTGGAATATTGGTGATGTTTGCAGCGATATTGCTGTCAATGGTAGGGACGCTGGCAACCACCAGCCCATCCATACTTGACACGGACGCTGCGACATACGTGATAGTAGTAATGCTGATGCTCTTTCCCTTCCTGCTCTTCATGCTGAAGGAGGACCTGCACCTCAACAAGGATATGAAGGTTGCGGGAATAGGGGTCATAATCTTTGTGGTCTATGTCTTGCTGCTTTCCTACTTCAGAGTGGGATTGTCATACGTATTCGAGACATTCAGGGTAGACGCGCTCCTGATTCCGCTTCTGATCCTGTCATTCTCTATAATCCTGTTTGGAACCTCAGCGCCAAAGAAATTCATACCAATAATGATCTACTCTTTCTTCGCATCGCCGCTAATACTCATTCCGATCCTGCTGCAGAACTCGGCGTTTGCTAGCCTAAACGCCGCTTTCGTGTATAATGTGCTGAAATCCTTCGGCGCGCCTGTCACGCTTAGCGGGATAAATATAACATCGGCTTCAAACAACACGATATCGATAGCAACGACGTGCGCCCCCATCGGTACATTCATAGCACTGCTGATGTTCCTCATACCCGTTGCATACCTCTACAAGGGAGAGCTGAAAAGGAAGGCGCTCTGGCTTGCATCAGGTTTCATCCTGATGTTTGTATTCAACTTTGCAAGGATGTTCGTCATTGCCTATTCTTGGATTTACTACGGGATATCGCAGGCGCTATCGATCTTCCACCTTTTTGCCGGCCAGCTTCTTTTCTATTTGGCGGTGATAGTCATGCTCCTTGTTGCAGGGAAATATGGGATGAGTCTTGACAAGCTGAAGAAAGGGCAACTGCAATATCTGAGAAGGGACTTTGCAACCGCGCACAAAAATTTCGGCTTTCTGTGGATAATCCCAATAGCGCTTGGCGCTGTTGCATGCCTCCTTTCCGTACCATACCTCAACGCGATATACACCTCTCCGTCTTTCTTCTACGGAAACATAAGCACGATAGGGCAGAATTCCATATATCAGGGAATTGGCGACACTCTTGCAACCTATTCTCAATACACGATCAGGCTTGACCAGAAAAATTACACTTATTCGTTTGCAATAATTAATGGGACCAGCTCGGTAAATGCAACCTATGTGACTACTTTCGCTACCACGCGCCCGATAAGCGGGTTCGTTGTCACCGGAGCAAATAAGATATTCGATGAGAGGACATACCTGCTGCACAATGGGATAAAACTCACGTCGGCCGAGGCTTCCTCTGGCAATGATACCTTCTACATAGACTATTTCGCCGCACCGTTCATCGCATCCGGAGAGTACGTGTCGGTTAATTATGAATTCTTCAGCCTGGTAAATCAGAGCGGCAAGACGTGCAGCCCGCCTGGTTTTGCCTCTCTGGGAGCTATCAATTACATACAGTCAGGGGTGTACGATATTCTATCTGGAAACATTGGAAGCTCGAGCAAGGTCCTATGCGGGGCCTTCTTCATTGCCAACTCGATACAGTGATGTTATGGAAACCGTATACGCCGGCGCAGTAATAATTTACACCTACAGAAAATCGAGGAGGCTCTTCCTCTTTCTGGACAGGGAGGAAGGCTGGCTTGATATGACTAAGGGCCACGTGGATGGAAATGAGGAGGTGAGGGAGACGGCGATAAGAGAGGCGCGGGAAGAGTCTGGCCTCTCTGTCGTGCCTGATTCACATTTCAAGGACTACATGAAATATGATGTGATGGAGAAAGGAAAGAAGAAGCACAAGGTTGTCACAGTTTTCCTTGCCAAAGTCCCGCCAAGCAGCAAAGTGACAATATCACCAGAGCACGTGGGCTACGAATGGCTTACTGTTAAGGAGGCCATGGGAAGGTTCAGAAGGGAGCATCTTTTAACGGTACTGCAGAGTGCCGACAAATACATAGACAGGGTGGAAGAGATGGAGAAGCTCAACAGAGAGTATTCGAAGCTTCCGGTAAGGTTCAAGGGATGGAATCTTAGCAAGAGGCTGGTCCCTGGAGACGGGCCTCTCAATGCAAGGGTCATGATAGTCGGCCAGGCTCCGGGAAGGAAAGAGGATGAGTTATTGAAACCGTTTGTGGGGATTAGCGGAAAGCTCCTCACAAAGCTGATTGAAAGGGCTGGACTGAAGAGAGAAGAGGTTTACATAACAAGCACAGTACAGTTCTTCCCTCCCAAGAACAGGATTCCAACAGATGAGGAGATAGACGCTTGCAGAACATTCCTGAAGAGACAGATTGCAATCATAAAACCGAAGGTAATAGTTGTTGTGGGCGCTGTAGCTACAAAGGAACTTCTCGGGATGAAAGAGGTGATGAAGCTGCATGGAAGGCTGATAAAAAAGGATTACAACTACTTCATAACGCTGCACCCTGCCGCAGCCGTCAGGATAAAAAAGAATATGCCGCTGATAGAAAAGGATTTCAGAAAGCTGAAGGCTGTGTTGATCAAATTATAGATGTTATTCCTTATCTTTCTCGATGTAAAGCGTTTTCCCGCTATGTTTTCTATAATACTTTTCTTTTTGTGCTGTCCATTTCCGAATTGTTGTGAATATTCTTGGTTTCCCTTTACCAGAGTTAGGTTTCGCCATTAATAAAAACACTATTAGTTTTCCATTAAATAGAGGATAGTGTTTCTGGGTTTTGTTTCTACTCTTCTCATCATAATAAGTTGAGTCGTAGTTTAAGAAAGTTCTGCTCAAGTCTTTTTTATTTACTATAAAAATTTGAAGCAATGTCACCCTGAGTTTTCTAGATGGATTAAAAGGTATTTTAGGGTAATCAAGCGTATTAAATCCTATTATTTTTGGCTCTTCTAACATGTATATCTAAATTAATTCTATCTTAACGCTTAATAAATTAAGCACCAATTATCGAATAAATTTGCTTAGTATGTAGAAATCAACTCCTTCTTTGTATGCTTCTCTTAATATACGATTCTCTCTTCTCCATGGGGAAGAGTATTACCTCCTTTATCGATGCCTTGTCAGTAAGAAGCATGGTCAATCTGTCTATACCCATGCCCAGACCGCCTGCTGGAGGCATTCCGTACTCCATTGCCTCGACAAAATCCATGTCTAGAGGTTCCGCTTCTTTGTCGCCTTCGGCGCTCTTCGCCGCCTCTGCGTCAAAGTTTTCCTTCTGTATTATCGGGTTCTGCAACTCTGAATAAGAGTTCGCGATCTCCATTCCAGATATATACAACTCAAACCGCTCAACCAGCTTCGGATTGCCCCTCTTTGGCCTTGTCAATGGAGAAGTCTCCCTTGGAAAGTCGATTACGAACGTTGGCTGTGTCAGTTCGGGCTGCACAAGCACCTCAAGTAGCTTGTTGTATGCGTGCGGCCTGTTCCTGTGGCCGCCCTGCAGGCCTATCCCCTTGCTTTCTGCAAGCGCGAAGAGCTCGTTGTCGCTCATCGCCATCACATCCTTGCCCACCTTCTCGTTTATGCTGTCGATGAACTTTATCCTCTTGAAGGGCGCGCCCATGCTTATCTTCTTCCCCTGATAGGTTATAGTCTCTGTCTTGAAGATCTGCTTCATTACGAAAGAAAGAAGCCCTTCCGTAAGCTTCATCATGTCGTTGTAGTCAACATATGACTGGTACCACTCTATCATCGTGAACTCTGGGCTGTGCGTCGTGTCTATGTCCTCGTTCCTGAATGCCTTGTATATCTCGTAAACCTTGTCAAAGCCTCCTATAATCAGCCTCTTGAGGTAGAGCTCGTTGGCTATCCTTAGATAATCGTCTTCATCGATTGTGTTGACATGCACCCTGAATGGTTCTGCGTCAGCTCCCCCGTACAGCGGCTGTATAACCGGGGTCTCGAACTCCATAAAACCCTTCTTCTCCATGAAGCGCCTTATGTGGCTGACTATCATGCTCCTAGTCGCTGCAACCTTCCTGGACTCCTGGTTCATTATCAGGTCGAGGTGCCTCTTCCTGTATCTCAGCTCGACATCCTGCAGGCCCCTCCACTTGTCGGGAAGCATGCGTATCGCCTTTGCGAGCTGCTTGTACCTGTTTACGTTGATGCTGATCTCTCCCGGAGTCGTCTTGAATACCGTACCCTTAACCCCGATCATGTCGCCAGAGTTGAGGGTTTTGAGGTTGTCGAATATTTTCTCTCCAATAACAGAGAAATCAAAATAGGCCTGTATCTTCCCTGTTGTGTCAAGTATGTCTATGAAGATCAGCTTGCCTGACTTCCTTATTCCCGTTATTCGCCCTGCCACAGATACATTCTTGCCCTGGTATTTGTCGTATTTTTCCTTTATTCTAGCCGCACTGGCGTTAACCCTGTAGGAATATGGCATCTTCGATATGAACTTGCGCAGATTCTCCGCCATCTTATCGTTATAGGATTGGCTAAAAGGTATTAAAATGGTGCGTGCAGGGCTTGGCTATGGCGCTCGGAAAGGCTCGAAAAAGGCTTATATATCTGGATAAATAGACAATTTGCGTGGGAAAATGGTGAAAGGCAGGCGATTTGCTGTGGGAGACGTTGCGCTGCGCGTATCGCAGACCATAGTAGAGCATCATCCAGAAATAGCATTAGTAAGGCTTGAATCTTGGACTGTTGGAAGCGAGTACGGTACGAATTTTAGAACAGCAGATGAAAGGAGAAGCCACCTGGCAGAAGCGCTAAGGACAAACGGCTACCCTATAGAAAGGGATTACCCTAGAGCAGAATTTCTAGCCCTGGAACAGCAGGATTTAACCGTGACCCAACCAAATCAGGTGTGGGGCATCAGTTCTAAGGTGATCTGTGTAGACGGATCCGCAAAGCATATACCGATGATGGATGTGGACCCAGACAAAATAACTCTGAATGACGTGATCGAAAGGGTAAAAGCGATATCTGAAGGAAACCCAGGAGTGCTGGTTGGAAGTGGCAGGGGCATTCACTATTATGGCGATTATCTAGTAAATGACGGTCGAGAATGGGAAAAGCTTCTAGCCAAGTTCCTGAAGGCGACTGGAATAGTAGATATGGCAGACGGTCTCCAAACGGCCAGGTTCATAGGGCACTGCCTTGATAGAGGTTTTACCACACTGAGGCTCACTGGCGGCACCAGCATGAAGAAAGAGGTGCCAAAAGTTATAGAGTTATTGAATCAGGAATAGACTCTGGTTAGCTGGCAGAGTAAAAGCGGAGGCTCTCGGAAGGGTTAAATATGTTGATAAAGTGAGAGGGAATGGTGCTATGGAAAGGAAGCAGAAAGAGAATGTAATGCGGGAGTTGCGCAAGGCCTACGGCAGCTTAAGCAGCGACCTTTTTTATGAAATAGAGACGAACAGGGAGCTCTTGGGCCCGGAAAAGACAAAAAAGCTGTACGAGACGCTGCTCTCTGCACCGCTGCTGGGCGCCCTGCCTGAAATTAAGTCGGGGTTCGAAGATAAAGGATGGGCGAAGGTATCAATCAAGAATTTGATGTACATAGGCGCTTACGATTCTGAGATGCTTGAAAGGTCCATCGAGGTTTTGGGCAAGATTCTGAGGCTGAATGGCGATCGAAAGGTGGTGGAGCTGCAGGCTATCGGAGCTACAGGCCATTTGAGAGAGTTGGCCTCCGAGATTGAAAAGCACCAGGATCCTGCATCGCAACGTCCTGTTTACTTCAAACTTGCAGATGTTTTGGAAGAGGCATTGGAAAAAAGAGGCATAAAGGGGCTGGCCCAGGTGTTCACCCAGCTGGGCGACATTAAGGAGAGGTCGATGGCCTATTATTATGGGTTATTGAGAAAACCGGTAACCGATCGCGCCTTTGAAATAGCCTCCAAAACTGGCGTGAACGGCCAGGAGGCGATAACCCAGGCAAAGAAAGAGCTTAGAGAGAGCGGCGGACTTGAAGAACCGTGGGCCAAGAAAGGGGCTTATTACCTAAAAGAGGTCGGGGCGGCCTTTGGCCTTCAGAGAAGCTGAAACCGTCTAGTTTGGAATAAATTTTACGGAGTTTGGCAAGTCTTAAATATGCACAAAATCTTATCCAATAGGTTGTCTTGATGGGCGAAGAAATCCTTGATGTTGTTGACAGCAATGACAATGTAGTTGGAAAAACATCGAGAAACGATATATATGCCAGGAAGCTGACCCACAGGATTGTCCATGTTTTTGTAATAAACGATGCAGGAGATATCTATTTTCAAAAACGTTCAGATACAGTCTCTTATATGCCAGGCGCATGGTGCACATCTGCAGGCGGGCATGTACTTTCAGGAGAGGATTACGAAAATGCTGCTAGGAGAGAACTTGAGGAAGAGCTGGGCATAAAACCAGACAAGCTATTTCAAATAGGCCACAAAACAACCTTTCACATAGCTGATCAAGACAGGTTTGTACAATTGTATGTTGTGTTTTCTTCAAAAATACCCAAACACGACAAGAAAGAGGTCTCTGGAGGCATGTTTTTGAGTTTTGGAGAGGCAAAAAAGATACTGGACACAGAAAATAGGCAGAAAATCCACCCGCAACTCCCCTTTTGTTTCAAGATACTTCTTGAAAATCAGGCTCTGCTAACCCAGATTAAAAATGATGAAAGGTAACTCTTTTATATCATAACGA
The DNA here is from genome assembly GCA_035509375.1 of Candidatus Acidiferrum sp. Lineage (GTDB taxonomy): Archaea > Micrarchaeota > Micrarchaeia > Micrarchaeales > Micrarchaeaceae > JAJZAB01. The sequence continues at coordinate 10,165 of DATJLP010000006.1, read as the reverse complement.
ATACAGCAATCTTTGGTAACAATGCCTATTAGTTCAAGGGCTGTTCCGCTTGTAGACCATACTGTAAACATTCCTTCGTTTGTTTTGGTAGGCAAAATGGCAAGTGGGAAAGATACCTATGCAGCTGAGTTGAAGGAGCAGGAAGAGAGGCGATTTGGAGTTGAAGTGCACAGGCTTTCCTCTTCTCCAGACGTGATTGCGGAGGCTTCGCAGCGTTTGTGCCGCCCTGCAGAAAAAAGCAGGGATAGATCATTCATACAGCAGGTGGGGGTTGAGATGAGTGTACTCGACCCTGGAATTTGGGGGAGGCGTCTCGCAAAGAGGATACTATTGAGAAAGAGTTTTCCATTCATAGTAGATGCTCTGAGAAGCCCAGAAGACGTTGCCTCAGTCAGGGAAACATTTCCAGATGTTTTAGTTTTGAGAGTAGAACCGGTAGACGATGCTCATAGGCTAGAGGCGTATCTTAGAACTTATGGGAGGCCTGCAACAAAAGAGCAGCTTGAGTATAAGAGTGAAAAAACAGTCATGGACATAGTTCCTGATGCTGTGATAGTAAATTCTTATCAAATTAGAGGTTTGAGAGAACAGGTAACCAGTATCGTTGATGCGATAGATAGGGGCAGGCTCGAGCAGCTTCTTAGGAACAAGTCACCAATTCAAAGCTCTGGTTCGTAAACTAGGTTAGAATAAATTCTGGCAGAGACCAAACATAAGATGAGGAGCCCGAAGGCTCCTCATTACTGTGGGGGTGAAACAATTAGTGTGTCGGTCGCCTTGCCAGCATCATATTTGTAATAGACCTTCCTGCCCAGCCTTTTTCTATCTAGTATGCCGAGCTCGGCCAGCCTGTTGAGCCGCACAGATGCGGCGTTCCTTCCCTTGTAATTCATCTGCTTTTTAACATCATCGGCGCAGGCCATGCCTCCCTGCTGCGTCTGGACGCACTTTATTATCTCTGCGTCTAGAGCAGACACGGGTATCTCCCTTGCGCCTTTGACAACCTGTCTTGGGTCCTCTATCTCTTCTTCGTCGTAGTAGGTGTCGCGTATCCCACTTTCGAGCCTTGCCAATCCGTCTGATATTCCTTTCAGCATAATGGTCGTACGCCTGTTCTCATCAATCATGTACTTGACAAGCGAGAATAGGTCCGTGCTCGTCTGGTCTGCCTTCTCCTTCTCTGCGAGCAGCTCCCTCTCCTTGCTGGTGCTGTTTTTTATGTTCGCAATGTTCTTTTGTATCTCCATCAGGGCATTTTCTATTGATTTTCTTGAACGCATATAATCATCAAAGATTCATTCATGACTCATCAGGTTACAAATCATGACTTAATCACGAATCTATTGTGAATGATTAAGTATTTAAAGCTTTCCGCTCTCGGAATTAGGGGAACCTTTTCTTTTCTGCATTATTCCGCTATTATTTTGTTGATATGGAAGAGGGTTTCCCTCGTAAAACCGGGAAGTATTTTAATACTGTATGAGGTAAACTGTAGGAATTGAATGGATAGTGTATACATTCCAAGCGAGAGAATTGCGCTCCTCAGGGCGGATAAACCAGGCATGAAGCTGCTGGAGAAGATCTGCCATTGCAAGATATCCATAGTGGACGACGAGTTCGTCGCCCTCGAAGGGAAGGCTTATGATGTATTCGTAGCGAAGCGCGTAATCATGGCATTTGGAAGGGGATTTGAGATGAATGTTGCCCGCCTTCTGCTCAACGAGGACTCCTACTTCTCATCGATAGACCTGAAGAATGAGCTGGGAAGCGAGAAGCACGTCAAGCGCATGAAAGCGCGCATAATAGGCGAGAGGGGCAGGGCGAAGCTCTACATAGAGAGCGTCAGCTCCGTCAAGATGTGCATCTATGGTGACACCGTAAGCTTTATAGGCAACATGAATGAGATAAAGGAGGCAGAGACGGCGGTCAACACCCTAATACAGGGAGGCACGCACAAGCTGGCGTACCTGAGGATGGAGGCGGCCCACAGGAAAAACAAGGCGGTGGCTCACAACCCTGTCTTTTGATGATTTAGATGGCGACAGCGAACGCGGACCAGATATTCAAGGAGTTCAGGGAGCACTCCGCAGCAGAGTTCTTCAAGAAGAACAGGCAGATGCTCGGCTACTCCGGAGCAGGAAGGTCGCTAGTGACGATAGTGCACGAGTACTCCACCAACAGCCTCGACGCTGCTGAAGAGGCTGGCATACTCCCCACAATAGACGTATCGATAAAGAAGCTGGACAACAACAAGTATGTCATAAGGGTCGAGGACAACGGCCCGGGAATCCCGAAGCTCTTTGTCGGGAAGGCCCTCGCCACGATATTCGCCGGCACGAAGTTCCACAGATACATGCAGCAGCGCGGCCAGCAGGGCATAGGGGCCGCGGGCTGCCTTCTCTTCTCGCAGGTGACGACAGGCAAGCCGATATTCGTCAAGTCATCGGTTGGGAAGGGAAAGGCATATTCCTGCAGGGTGGGGCTTAACACCGCGACAAACAAGCCAATCATCACCGACATGGTAGACCTGAACGAGGATTTCAAGGGACTTATCATAGAAGGGGAGTTCGCAGACATAAGGTACGAGAGCGGGGAGCACAGCGCATACGAATATGTGAGAAGGACGGCGCTGTCTAACCCGCACGCCCAGATAAAGCTAACCGACCCGAACGGCCAGGAGTCGCTCTTCGTGCGCGCGGTCGAGGTTCTCCCAAAGAGACCCGAGGTTGCAAGGCCCCACCCGGCCGGCCTCTCGACAAACGACCTCCTCGAGTTCGCCCATGCGAGCGAGAGCAGGAAGATCTCCTCTTTTATGGTGGACACCTTCGCCAGGACGACGCAGAACAAGATACAGGAGCTAAAGGAGATCGACAGCACAATAGACTTCGACAAGGACCCGAAGAGGATGGAGTGGCAGGATGCCGAGAAGCTGGTCAACGCGATCAGGCAGGCAAAGTGGATCGCGCCAGACGCCAGCTCGGTGGTCCCGATCGGCGAGAAGCAGATCAAGGTTGCGCTGAAGAACATACTCAACCCGGAGCACATGTCGGTAACGGAAAGGAAGCCGCGCATCTTCAGGGGGGGCATTCCTTTCATAGTGGAGGCTGCGGTCGCCTACGGCGGCAGCGCAGGCAAGAAGGAGGAGGAGGGCTACTCGGGAAACATACTCAGGTTCGCAAACCGAGTACCGCTGCTTTTCGACAGCGCAAGCTGCGCGATAAGCAAGGCGGCGAACGACATAGAGTGGAAGAGGTACAACATAGACATGGAGACGCAGCCTGTCAGCATCTTTGTCAACGTCTCCTCGGTCTACATACCATATTCTGGTGTAGGCAAGGAGGCTATATCGCAAGAGGAGGAGATAATCGACGAGATAAAGCTTGCGATAATGGACGCTGCGAGGAATGTGCAGCGCTACATAAGAGGGAAGGAGCAGGTGAACTTCAACGCCAACAGGTACAGGTCGGTTGCAAGGTACGTGAAGCAGCTTTCAGGGGACGTCAGCGCGCTCACAAAGGCGGACAAGGCGCAGATTGAGAAGAAGCTTGAGAAGATAATCGCGAAGCAGTTCCCGAAGATGAAGGATGGCGAAGAGAAAGAGGAGGAGGCGGCCGCAGAAGAGCCCGAAGAAGAATCTATGTGAGCACTCCAGCCGGATTGTCAGCGTCGAGTATGCTGACCTGCCCGGCAGATATGTACATCCTAAGCTCCTCAGCCTCTGCGCTCACCGACGAGTATATGTACCTGTTGAACGCGTCCACCGCGTCAGAATTGAGGAACGCGAGGTAGGTCTTTGCGTCAGGGAAGATGGGGACCTTCTGGAACTTGCTTGTCCTCGAGTAGATGACGATGTAGATGCGCTCGTTGTGCAGCGTCGCGATTATGTCGGCGCGGTCGCTGCCGTCTATGTCGTTTGCCTGGTACGCGTGCGATACGAAGAATACCCTCAGCTTCTTGAATGTGGCAAGATACTCTATGTCGTGGCCGCTCTCGGTCACCCAGCCCCGCGGCGCGTAAAGGTTGTCCGCACACAGCAGGTAGCCTTCGGTGACCATCTGCGCGAGCAGCAGCTCAACGTTGTTGTAGGTTATGCTCACCATCATGTTGTTGTACCTTACGTTGTTGAATATCGCCTGCCTCACCTCTGTAACAGAGAGCGGCATGTACCTCCACTTGAAGAACACGTTCTGCTTTTCGAACGCAGAGACCAGCTCGGACGCCTTTATCCTTATCGGCACCTCGTGCGGCTTCCTCAGCACCGGAACGTCTATGTAGAACTCGTCCCTGTTGGGCGCCTTCACCACCGTAACTATTATCACAGCGAGTATGGAAACCGCTGCGAGCTCGATGTACTGGTTGTTTATCCTCAGCGTTATCACCGGGCTCTTTGTCGAGGCCGCAAAGTACTGCGAGAGCATGCTTATGTTGAATGTGAGGACGCCCTTGTCAGAAGAGCCGCTGGGCAGCTTGTAGGTTATGGTGCCGTTGTTCGCCACCACGCCAGACATCGGGTAGAGCCCGTTGGTCCTTACCGTGTAGTTTATGCCAGAGAGGGGCAGCCCGCCAGAGGTGACCAGGAAGGTGAAGGTCCCTGTCGAGTAATTTGTGCCCTGCAGCACAACGCTTATTGGCGGCACGTTGAAATACGCGGCTGCGTACTGCTTGTCATAGAAGCTCGCCACCTGCGCTATGTACCTGCCGGGGGGGAGGTTGAACTGCACGTATGAGATCTGCTGGAAGGTGCCCGACGCGGTGAAAGAGGGGAGGGGGAAGGTCTCCACCACCGTCATGTTTGGATAGTAGATCGATATGTGCGGGGATATTGTGGTCTGCGAGCTTGAGCCTGTGACTATGCCTATCGAGACCGGCAGGTCGGAGCCGGCAAGGACATTGCTCGGTAGCGTTATTGTGCCGTTCTGGGTCAGGTTCTGCGTGTACATGAGCTGCTTGTACAGGCTTCCCTTGCCTGTCGGCGAGTAGTTTGCTGTCGTGTATATCCTTACCAAGCCGTATGCGACGCCGGGCAGCGTTGACTTTGTGCTGAAGCCGGGCTCCATGAAGAGGGGCTCTATCCCAGACGAATTGGACCTCGCCTGCGGGGTTATTATGACGTTGCCCTGCGTGTAGCTCGTTATCCAGAACTGCTGCGAGAGCGCCTTTGCTATGTCCTGCGCAGCCTTTGAGGAGTTGCCCCACGAATCGAGGTAATTTGAGAATACAAGAACAGAGCCGTTCGCATAGTTCACGTAGCTCAGCGGCCCGTAGTCCTTTCCGGAAATGAGCGAGAAGGTCTTGTTATCGAAGTAGAAGCCGTTTCCGCGGGAGCTTGCGTTTTTCGAGGTCCACCCCAGGTAGTACGGGATGGCGGTGTTGTTTGTCGGGACGATTATCTGGCCCTCTGAGGTCTCGCTGAAGTTTCTGCCGACGTAAACTATGTCCACGCCCCTGCTGAGGAGGTATGAGATGGGTGAATCATTTATCTGCGGGTTGTACTGGAACATGTAGGAGGGCATTATTCCGCTCAGTATCAGCAGCACGGAGTCGCTCGGCATGCTTAGAAGATCCTGCTCGTCCACGACCGGGAGGGTCGACCCCGATGGTATGCCATAATCGTTGAGGTACGCGGCTATCAGCTGCGTGGTCTGCTGTATGTTGTCGCAGCCGTAGCAGTCCTGTGATGTGTTGAGAACGTAGAACTGCTGCGGCGGCTTCCTTGCAAAAAGCGTAACATTGGCGTATATCGTTGTAACGTTTACGGTGCTGTATTCGAGCACCACGCTCGGTATGAGGGATTTGTTCGAGTTGTACGAGAGGAGGTTGACCGATGATATGTACGCGCTGACCGACGGGGGCGGAAGGTGAAGCTGAACAGTCAAGTTGTTTATCACCTGCAGCTGGTGCGCCACGTAGGTGAAAAGGCCGGCTGGTATTGCTATGGCTATTATGATGACTATTATCAGCAGTTTTGTGCTCTTTCGCATGCCTCCCACTAGAGGGGTGCGCCCTCCTCTTCCTTCTTGTTGAAGATTTTTATGAACAGTTTTGTGAGAAGATTGGGCTGCGGTCCCACCTTTTTGACTATCGTGTAGGTCTTCAAGTATCTTACCCTTTTGTTTATCCTTACAACGTATTTCATTTCAACCCTTGATAGCGATATACCCCAGTGAGATCATCGTGTTGAGAACCTGTTCGACCCTTGGGGGAGTGATGTTGTTTGTTTTTGAAAACTCGTCTATGTCTATGGTGCTGTCGTGAGACTCTATCCAGTCCTGCACCCTTGCCATAAGCGCCTCGTCGGAATAGCTCTGCAGCTCCTTGAGCTTCTGCATCAGCTCGCGGTTCTCGTTGCTCAGCTTCACCCCCTGGACCGTGAGGTTCTTGTTTGAGGCGGAGAGCTCTATGTTCAGCCTGCGCAGCTCCCTGTATTCGTTGTAGAGGGAGTCGTAGGTGTTGTAGAGGGTGCTGTAGTTCTGCGGCATGGAATTGATCACGTCGTCTATTGCCGAATCGGCGTGCTGGAGCAGCGATGCGTTGTCGACGTTGTACACATCGGTTATGAGCGACAGGATGCTGAGGAGGTTCTTCACGACGTAGAGCCTTCGCAGCTTCACGCTGCTGTCGTGGGCTATTGAGTACTGGACCGTCACGGCCGAGGGGCCGAGGGTCACCAGGAAGAAGAGGAACGGCCTGTTGTGTATGTCCTTGCTCTCGACGCGGAGGAGCACGACACCGTCAGGGGTCTGCTTCAGGTAGAAGAGCTCCAGGGTGGAGAGCCTCTTTGCTATCTCCTCCATATTGCCGTTCAGGCGAGCGGATACCTTTAGCTCCTCAACCTCGGGTTCCACAAAGCCAACAGCCTGCTGCTCCTCTGCCAAATTACCACTCTATCTAATATGAAGAGGTATTTTTAATACCTTTATTCACCTTTTGATTATTCACTTTTGGGCCGCGCCCTTCGCCGGTATGTCAAGCTCCGGGACATAGCTCACCAGCGACAAGAGGTACATGAAGGCGGTAACCCCCAGGCCCGCAAGTATCGAGAAGGGGTTCTCCTTTGAGGCGAGCGCCAAGACAATGGTGAACACAACGCCTATTATTATGTAGGCGATCCTCTTCCTCTCAAAACCCGCCCTCTGCTTCCTATACCTCTGGAAGCACTCCCTGCAGACAACCGGCCTGTTCGGGTTCTTGTACTTGAAGGTGTGTATGTTGAACCACCTTATTGTGTTTACAACCCAGTCGGGGCGTATGCCTATGCCCTCCTTCTCCTTGCCGCATATCATGCATTTTGGCCTCTTTCCTTCCATCAAATCATCATTCGGAATCCAGCGTGGCGACGTAGAGCCTTCCCGTCTCTGCGCTTATCCTGCTCTCGTCCGCCATGTCGAGAAGCTGCTCTATCATTATGTCGTTCATGTTTATCCTTCTCAGGACGTTTACCGACCTCTCCCTGCTGAGGCCCGCCCTTCCCAGCAGGCCTATGAACTGGACGGCATCTATGTGCCTGTGCGCCTTCTCCATGTTGCTGAAGAGCTCGTCCATCTTCTTCTCTGTGACGCCGTAAGCTGATAGTATCTTCCTAAGCTCTATCCTGCTTATTATGAAGGTGCTCTGGTTAGACTTGGGCATAGTTATCAGTGTATGAGAGTATTCTGGTTATCAGCGCCTCGTCGATCCTGAGGCTCTTCAGGAAGGGAACTATCTCGGTGTTGGTGATCCCCTCGCTTTTCAGCAATCTTATGAAGTTGAGCATCCTCATGCTCCTCTGGTTTGCGTCAAACGCGAGGAAGACCTCCTTCGCTATCTCGCCTCCCAGGCCGTGCTCTATCAGCTTGTTGCGCAGCTCCTCCCTCTCGAGCTCGTAGTCCTTCTGCACGAGCTTTGATGCGATCTCTGTTTGGGTGAGCACGTCAGACATGTCAAGCTTGTAGACGTAGAGCGGCTCCTCGCCGTTTATCTGGTCGAGTATGAAGGTCTCGGGGAAGTTGAGCGCCGTCGTGAATTCCATCTTCACGGCCGCCTGGCCGACTCCGAACCTTCCTATGTCTTCCCGTATGAAATTGGAGAACTTGAGAGATCCCTGCAGGTAGTCCATGAACTTCTCGTACTTTATCCTGAATATGAAGACTGTGCCCACATTGGAGAAGATCGCCTCGTTCACGTCAGTGGGGCTCTGCGATGCGACTATCAGGCCGAAGCCGTACTTCCTCGCCTCCCTGACTATCGTTACTGCGTCGCTCTTGTCGTCGCTCGCGACCTTCCACGCCTCGTCAAGGACTATCAAGGCCTTCAGCCCTTTGTTCTCTATCCAACCTTCAGACCTCATCTTCTCCTTTATCGTCTGGAGTATGAAGAGCGCGGCTAGCGCCCTGAACTTGTCGTCGGGCAGACCGGAGAGGTCTATGTCGACAAGCCCCGACTTTGCAAGCATTCCCAGGTCGAGAGTGCTCTTCCTTGCAAAGTAGTCCTCGCCCTCCCTGGCAAACTGCCTCAGCCTGTAGATCGCGTTCTCGAGCTCGGCTGGGTATTCGTAGGTGCCCTCCTGCATCTTCTCCTGGAGGAGCGCTATCACGTCCTTGAGTGTGGGCGACTGCCTTTCGAGCGGGGCGACCTCGAAAAGGACGAAGCCAGCGTTGCCATACGCCTGCTCTATCGCCTCTTCGGTCAGCCTCTTCTGCTCCGGATATATCGATATGTCGGTAAGTATCTCGAACGCGTTGATTATCTGCTTGGACCTGTCGAGCGGCGTCATGCCAGACAGGTCGAGTATGTTGAGGTAGTCGCCCCTCGCCAGCGAGACCACCTTCCCCCTTGTCTGACGTACCCAGTTTTTGTACTCTCCCGCCCAATCCAGTATTACAGCGTTTGTGTTCCAGATGTAGTTTGCCCTCCTCAAGAATGTCTTCACAAAGAACGACTTTCCAGAACCCGTTATTCCGACCACCGCTATGTGCGGGTTTGCGAGGTTTATGAAGGACCAGTTGAATGGAACCTTGAAGATGTTTGTGTTGCCGATGTAGATCGCCTGCATCGGGTCGCTTATGAGCACGCTTGCCGGCGGCTCAGGCGGCCTTGAGAAGAACGACCTCTTGGATATCTCGTTCGACATTATGTTCTGGAACTTTATGAGGCTCATCTCTTCACTCTTTCATCGTTTTCTTATATACCTTTCTAGCCCTGCGTGCTGAACTCGTTTGTTATGTCCTCTCTCGTTATCGGAATGGAGAAATTGTACTTGAAGAGGGAGTAGAGCTCCCTTCCCGCGATCCTGGCAAGCTGGACGTCGAGGACGCTCATGCCCACCTGTATCTGCTTTATCTGCGAGGTCAGCGCGTCGAGCGCCGCCTTCTCGCTCACCCCAACTGCCGTGGTCTCGAAGTACATCAGCACCGATATTGGCTTCTCCCCGCCGTATATCCTGCTCATCTTGGTCTGGAGCATGCTGATCTTCCTCTTTATGTCTATTATTATCGTCTCGGAGGCCGCCTTGTTGTCCTGCAGGGTGCGCGCAAGCTGGAACTCCTGGTAGCCGCGCTGCCCCTCCAGCTCGTCCCTCACCCTCTGCACGTCCCTTCCGACAGATATGACATTGAGCCTGAATGGAAAGTTGAGGCTCATCACCGCCCTCTCCCAGTTCTCCGGCGAGGAGGCCATCTTCTCCTCGACATTCTCCTCCTGCTCCTCCAGCTTGAAGGTGTATCCGAAAAGGTTTGCGGTTACAAAGCCGGTGGCGTAGAAGAGCCCGTTGACATTCTTCAATATCGCGTCGTTGCTCTTTGGTATCAGGTAGTCCTTTGCCGGCTGCGTGGTTATTCCGAGTATCGTGGTGACCAATGGGAAGACCACGTAGTCTATCTGCGCCATGGCGAATATGAGGGCCTCTGCGCCTATCGCGAGTATGACAGCGACGCCCTCCCACGCGTGGCCGAACGAGGAGAGCGTTGCAAGGGTGAGCATGACCACCGTGGAGCAAAGCACAAGATACACAAGGTCAAATCCATCCATCAGGTCACCTGCTGCTCTGTCCTCTCCTTCATCTGCTCGGTTATCGTCGAGAACGGGACGCGGTACTCCGGCTCCACGAACCTGAGTATGCCCCTGCCGGTGACGATAGACGGGGTCACTCCGAATATTGAACCTATAGCAGATATCACCTCGCGCGCAT
>DATJLP010000005.1:0-24910 GCA_035509375.1 Candidatus Acidiferrum sp. | reverse complement strand
CATAGTAGCGCACACCTTCATGATAATAGGGGCTTTCTCGATCGTCTTCTGGCTGGAGCAGAGGAACATCAGCACGATGGACGAATACTCTGGACTGGCAGGCAGGAACATGTTTGCCGCCGTGGCGCTTTCGATACTGATGCTATCGATGGCAGGCATACCTCCACTGATAGGCTTTGCAGGAAAGTTCCTCCTCTTCTCAAGCGCCCTAGGTGCAAACGACCCGATGCTGGCATTTCTAGGAATCATAAACAGCTTCATCTCGATATTCTACTATGCAAAGGTGATAAACCAGATGTTCCTGAGGAAGGAGGAGAAAAGCATCGCGATGGACAGGAACATTGCCATAGCTGTAGGAATATGCCTGATCGTGGTCATCTTCGTGGGAATATATCCTCAAGTCCTGCTAGGGGCTGCGTCTGCTGCTGCATCTGCGCTTGGAGTGTGATAGACCTAAGCAGCGAGTCGACAGGCTTTGCAGAAGGGTCTCTAAAATACCTTATCTTCTCTCCCTCTTTTAGCCCAAGAGTCTCGAACTGACTGCCAAGCAAGGAAAAGATATTTGGATTGTATCGGTGTTCAGTAACAAGGCCATCAGCCAAAAATTGCCTATCTGGACGGAAGTGAGTTCTTACAGATTCGATATCGTGTACCACGAATAGGCCAAGGTTATGCCCCGCGTCAAGAGTTCTCAGCATCACAACAGATCCAACTATCTTTCCATCTCCGGTAAACGCCTCATGAAGCTCCGCTCCAACGTGCATGTTCTTCCACGGCGTTATATATCCACCGCCCAGCCCGGCACTGTTAGGTATTGCAACATAACTGCCACCAGACTGGTGCATCGCCACCACGGTCTCATAATCCGGGTTTAATCTCTCCGCAGCCTTAACTTCCGAAGGAATTACCAGCGTCGCCACAAGAGTGTTGAAATGGTACACCTTTTTATTGTTTCCGTATAAGCACGCACAAAAGACGAAGTCACTTCTGCCTAACAACAAGCCTCCTAACAACAACGCTCGGCCTGTCCATGTCGCCGTATTCCCCAAGGAAATTCTCAACTCCGGCAAGCCTGGCGATTCTGAACACCAGGCCAGAGCCCCTGCTTCCCATACCGGAATAGTACCTGTGGATGAGCTTGTGCATCAGAAGGTCTAGCCCATATTTCTTTCTCCAAAGCTTCTCGTAAAGCGCCAGCGGAGTCCCTTTTCGAATATGGCTCACTATTACTTCGGAGGCGGTCTTTGCGCACATGGTGCCAAACACTATTCCACCCCCAGTTGTTGCCTTCACTTGGCCGGCAGCATCGCCAACAAGCAGGACATTGCCCTTGACGGTCGTCTTCCTTGTCTGCAATGGGATTATGCTGGCATGGCCGGATAGCTTTGTTGCGCCTTCCAGCTCCCTGTTCACCATCGGGTTGCGCACAAACGCGTTAAAGACAGAGAGGCTATTCCTTCTGGATCTCATCCATTCGCCTATTCCTACCTCCAGTTTGTCCTTAGAATAAGGCACCGTCCAGCCGAAGAACTTCTTTGGCGCATCAGAGAAGAAGAGCTCGCACGAGTTAACGTCATCTATATTTGCGTTGCTGTACTCGGCTTTGTATGTTAGAACGTAATCGTTTATCTTCGGGAAGCCGAAGTTGCTTGCTACAGACGATACAACGCCATCCGCGCCGACTATTATGCTCTCCTTCTCCATAGAGGAGAGCATCTCCTTGTCAACCATTGTGTTCGTGACTATTTTCGCGCCAGCCCTCTCCGCCTCTCTTGCGCAGAGCAGCGCAAATATCTCTCTATCAAGGACGTAGGCCTTTGGCCCGCCCGCTTTTATGGTGAGTTTCTCTCCGCCAGCGTAAAGGACGGCTCCGTTGAGCCTGTTAAGTATCGCCTCCTTGTAGTTTACCCCTATGCCTTCTAGGCCTCCTATAGAAAGAATGCCGGAAGCCTTGTTCGCGCCCTCTCCGATCCTCTTTTTGCCCTCATAAAGCGTTACAGGGACCTCTGATTTCGCAAGCTCCTTTGCAATCACGAGCCCTATTATTCCGCCACCAACCACAACTACTTCTTTCTGCATTCTCTCACAGAATTTCTCTAGCTATTTAAATCTTTGGATATAAATAGACTATGTTGGTGTTTAAACGGCAGCTAAACCTAAGAAGCAGAAGGACGGGATGATAACGAACCCTGTCATAAAAATAGAGAACATAGTGGTAAGTGCGGACCTGCACGCAGAGATAGACCTGTACTCCTTATCAAAGAAGGTGAAGGAGGTGGACTACGAGCCTGAGCAGTTCCCAGGAGCGATATTCAAGATACAGGACCCGCACGTGTCAATCATACTATTCAAGAACGGCAAGATGATCTGCACAGGAGCGAACACAGAGGCCAACATAAAGAGGGCCTTGGACTATGCCGCAAAGGTCATATCTAAGTATGTGATTGGGCCATCCCCTGCGCCAAAGATCGCCCCGCCAAAGTCATAACAGCAACTACTTTTCTAAAAGTATTAAATATCTGGAAAATACAGATGATGTGTGATTGGATGTTTAGAAGAAGTAAGAGAAACTCTCATATAGAAGAATTTGAAGACATTACTGTTCAGATAGAAAGGCTGCGAGTTGCAGGACGAGAGAGCACTACAAATGCAGCTATGGCGATACCAACACCAACCTTCTTCACAGTTATTGCATTGGCTGAGGGCAAACCAATAATACAAGAGATAGCAGGAATAATGGCCATTGGAGGCTGGGCTTATACGACCTTTGAATTGGTAAGAGGTTTAAAAATTGCAGACCAAGTAACCGCTTTAAGGAAGGACTACATTGGAAGGTACCTTAGACCCAACAGGACTTAAAGAACTCTCTTTATCGCGGCATCATATCGCTTGAAGAAAGCGTCCCAGGACCACTCCTCTTTTGCAACCTGCCTTCCTTTCTTGCCAAGTTTTTCTGCAAGTGAATGATCTGTTGCAACCTGAACCATTCTCTTCGACATTTCCTCAACACTGTTTACAAGGAAGCCCGTTGTCTTGTCTTTAATGCTTATTGTTGGACCCGCTTCGTTCACCGCTATAACGGGCTTACCGCTCGCCATTCCTTCTAACGGAACTAGGCCCATGTCCTCGTCTTTTGCAGCGAAAATGACCGCAGTGCACTTCGAATACATGTCAATCACCTTCTTTTGCGGCAAAGCCTGGGACAGTTTTACATCGCCTACCTTCTCTGCCAGCCTCTCTACGCTTTTGTAGTAATCCTGGTAGAACGGGTCGTTGGAGACCGGTCCGCACAATACCAGCTTGTATCCCTTCACCCTCTTCTTGAAGAGCTGGAATGCCTTTATTGCATAATCCTGCCTCTTGTTTGGCGAGAACCTTGACGGATAGAAGAAGTATTTGCCGTCGCCATCATTCTCATAATTCTTGCAATCGACCCCCGTGCCGACAACTATCGCGTTCCTGTTGTAGTATTTCCTTATCCTTGCAAGGGTTATCCTGCTGTTTGTCACCACCAGCTCGATCTTCTTTACGACCTCCTGGTCCATATTCCTTACAAAGCCTGCGCCAAGCTTGTATATCGGCCTTTTGTAAGCGGCCCTCTTCGACATCCTGAATTCATAAAGGTCGTAAATGTCTCTAAGCGGGGTGTGGCAGTGCCACATCACCCTTTCGTTCTTGTTCCTTATCCAGTGGCTTGGGCCGAGATGCGCGTTTATGATATCGTAATCCTCCCTTATCTTGAGGTTGTAGAAGGAAAGGCCGTAATCCAGGCCTTGCGCCATCCTCCCATACCTCAGAATCTTTGAGAAGGAGTTCTTGCTTATTACCCTTATATCAAAATCCCTGAACTCGGGATACGTCCTGTTCTTGTCGTATTCTGCGGTGTAAATAATGGGGTTGTACTTCTGGGCGATCTTCAAAATGGTAAACTCCGCCCCGCCCAAAAGCGTAAGGTTCGACTGGGTAAGTATCATCCTCATTGAACTCATCGACAAGCAGATAAATATCGCATTAAGGTATAAATATCGACTCTACAATAATTATACCGGTTTCTATGGATCTTGGAGAAGGGCTGCGAAAGGCGATAGCGAAGCTGCAGCACGCCACCATAATAGACGCAAAGACGATCAAGGAGTTCAACAAGGAGCTCCAGAAGAGCCTGCTCAGCGCTGACGTAGAGGTAGAGCTCGTCCACGATTTTACAAAGAGCATAGAGGAGAAGGCGCTGAAGGGCAGGCCGCCGCAGGGGGTCTCTCCGAGAGACTACATAACAAACATGGTGTACGAGCAGCTCGTCTCGCTGATGGGCCCTTCGTACGACCCAAAGCTGAAGCGCCAGAGGATACTCTTGATGGGCCTGTACGGGTCTGGAAAGACAACAACCGCAGCCAAGCTCGCGAAGTACTACCAGGACAGGGGGCTGAGCGCCGCCCTGATATGCTGCGACGTATCCAGGCCTGCGGCTTACGAGCAGCTTGAGACCCTTGCAAAGCAGGCAAATGTATCCTTCTTCGGGCTGAAGGGCGAGAAGGATGCTGCAAAGATCGTGAAAGAGGGCATGGAGAGGTTCAAGGACAAGCACGTAATTATCTGCGACACGAGCGGAAGGAGCGCGCTTGACGGGCAGCTGATAGAGGAGCTGAAGAGGGTTTCAGATGCATTCAAGCCAGATGAAAGGATAATGGTGATAAGCGCAGACATAGGGCAGGTGGCTGGCCGCCAGGCGATGGAGTTCAACAATGCGGTGAGAATGAGCGGTGTGATAGTAACAAAGCTCGACGGTTCAGGAAAAGGAGGAGGCGCGCTAAGCGCCACAAACGCTGCCAGGTCGATAGTGATGTTCGTAGGAACCGGAGAAAAGCTGACCAACATAGAGCCCTACGATTCCGGAAAGTTCATAAGCGGATTATTGGGGATACCCGACATAGCGGGATTGGCCGCAAGCGTCCAGGCTGCTATAAAGGAGGCGCAGCTGAAGCCGGAAGAGGTGGAGATGGACCAGCTCAACTTTGAGTCCTTCTATTCGCAGCTAAAGGCAATGGGCAAGATGGGGTCTTTGAAGAATGTGTTTGGGATGATGGGGGCGGTAGACGTGCCCAAGGACGTTGCAGAGCAGGGAGAAGAGAAGCTGAAAAAGTACAAGGTGATAATAGGGAGCATGACAAAGGAGGAGAGGAGCAACGAGAAGGTATTGCACAATCCAGAGAGGATAAAGAGGATTGCCAAAGGAAGCGGCACGACGGAAAAGGACGTCCACCAGCTTATCTCGGATTTCAACAAGATGAAGAAGATGTTTGACACTATGAAGAACGACAGGACGTTCAGGAAGAGATTCGCCAAGCTGGCAGGAGCATAAAATAAAAGAAAAAGATAAAATAAAAAAACACAGAAGAGACGAACTATCTCTTCCTCTTAGTTGCCTTACGCCTTTTCATCTTCTTAGCCATTTCATCCACTTTAATAAATCCGTTACATGATAAGTATTTAAAAACATATTTTGAGAAACGTACTAGAGATAAACATTGATTTATCAGTATAAATTATATTTACAAAAGTAAATTTATGTGTATCATATGGTCAAACCGCCAGAAACGCTGACGACAAAGCTGGACGAGCTGCAGGAGGAGTACTCAAAAACAAAGCAGAACAAGGCCACAAACCTCCATTTGGGCATTCTCAGGGCAAAGATAGCGCAGACAAAGAAGGACATAATAACTGCAAGCAAAAAGAGGCACGGAACTGGCTTCTTTGTGAAGAAAACGGGAGACGCAACGGTCGCCTTGGTTGGCTTCCCGAGCACTGGAAAGTCGTCCCTGATAAACGTTATAGCGAACACGAGGTCGAAGACCGCGCAGTACGCCTTCACCACGACAAGCATAATTCCCGGAACCATGCTCTACAAGGACGCCCACATACAGGTCTTCGACATGCCAGGGCTCATCGAGGACGCTCACCTTGGTAAGGGCGGCGGAAAGATGGTTATATCTGCGGCGAAGTCTGCAGACCTGATCGTATTTGTCATCGACATAAACCAGATACAGCAGTTCGAGAAGCTGATGAAGGAGCTCAATGCACTGGAGATAAACATAAACAAGAAGAAGCCCTACATACAGATGAACGAGCAGCTTACCGGAGGGATAAGGATAGAGGTCAACAAGTCCGGCCTTCCAGAGGAGGACATAAAGGAGATACTTTCGGGTTTGGGGATACACAACGTGCTCATCTCGATATGGGGGAAGACGAGCGACGACGAGCTGATATCCATAATATCTGGCAAGGCGATCTACATGAATGCGATTGTAGCGCTAAACAAGATGGACACCAACCCTGACTATCAAAAGATAGCCGCGGAGCTGTCAAGGAGGTACAACATAAAGGTGGTGCCGATAAGCGCCACCAACAAGATAAACATCGACGAGCTCAAGGAGAGGATTTATGGTGAGCTGGGCATAATGACAATCTACCTCAAGCCAAGGATAGGCGCAGAGCAGCTGACGCCGATGATACTCGGAACCAGCGCAACTGTGGGCGACGCTGGAAAGAAGTTCCACACCCAGATAGTTGACGAGCTGAAATGCGCGGTGATAAGCGGCCCCAGCGCGCACTTTGCAAATGAGAGGGTGGGAATTGCACACCGCCTTAAGGAGGGAGACATCATAACATTCATAAAAAATAAATAAAAGTAAACTTTCGAATTTATGGAATAAGATTAAATAACTATTATTCCATAGAATAGTGCGATCAGTGACCAAATGGGAATAAAATACTGGGAGTTTGAGGATGCTCCGCTAAAGGAGAAGCTGAAGAACGTCAACATCAAGGACATAGCGAAGATATTCTACGAGAACGAGACAGAGGCATACAGGTTCTCAACACTCCTTCTTGAAGTGAAGAAGAAAGGGCAGCTCCGCCTCAAGGAGGTTCCGCAATCAATACCGATAGCAACGGCGAAGCGCTACCTCGACTTCGCAGTGCAGATAGGCATGCTGAAGCACGAGAGCAACGCGTACGTCCTCACCGACAGGTTCTCCAAGCCCTTCAGGAACATAGCCTCTTACATAAAGGCATGGATGGACAGCACTGCAGAGGAGGACCTGGCGATAGAGTTTGCCAATGCAAGGGTGGAGAAGCAGGCAAAGAGGGGCGGCAGGGGCAGACAGGCGGATGACAGCGGCGATGCGCCTTCAGATGCCTCACAGCCTTAAGGCACGGCCTATCGAATTCTTCCGCAATAAAACTGACATTTCTGGTGCGAAATGATTATCAGGAAGGGGCTCAGGCCCTGAGCTCTATAGAGGGGAAGATCTCCCTTGCGGCCTTATATGCCTCCTTCAAGAATATTTTGTATTCTTCCGGGGCAGCCTTCAACTGATCAAGCCACTTTTTCTTATTTGTGTCAGGAACCTCGTACCTATCAAAGCTCTGGCCAGCAAGCAGCAGGCTTCTACTTATTGTAAGGGAGTGCAAGGTCTCTACCAGCTCTTGCGAAGCTCCAGATGGATCAAAATAAAGCGCCCTTACCGGGTCCGGGGCGCCAGAGTCATTCCTAACCCTTTCAAAAAGCAGGTACCACGCCCTTTTATTGGTGGGTATGGCCACGCCCACATCTGCGCACCTCGCAGCGACGTGCCTCACAACATCGTCGACCCCTATGCTTCCCGATGCAATCCTTGCGGCTTCCCGCCCATCGTGGTTTGTTGAGTTCCACGCCATCCTATCAGCATAAATGTGAGGCATTTTCATATAAAAGATTTGTCTCCAAGACGACAATCGTCGCCATCATCCTAGGCCTGCGTACCGGCATCCAAATCATTATCCTTTATCAATTCCAATCAGCACGGCAGGCAGCTCCTTCAACGAGGTTATCCGCGCATCTTCCCTGCCGTCCCTCTCCATTGAGAGGTAGACCACCTTTGTGCCTGCAGCCTTGCCGGCCTCTATGTCGCTCGGATAGTCTCCCACATAGACCGCCTCTTCCGGCCTTATTCCCAGCCTGGAGAGCGCAACAAGGATCGGCTCTGGGTCAGGCTTGTGCCTTTTTGTCTCACCGTTCGCTATTACGAATTCAAAGCACCTGTCGATCCCCTCCTTCGACAGTATGGGCAGTATGAACCTTCGTTCGGAATTTGATATTATCGCAAGCCTGTACCTTTTGCTCAGCCTGCGTATCACTCCGCCAGCTCCGTCCGCAAGCGAAAACTCGGACGGCCTCGTCTCCTTATCGCTGAAGAGCTCGTACACCTTCTCGTCCTCCCTCTCATTGGAGAGAGTGCGCAGAATGTCGACCTCCGGCATGTAGTAGACCCTCCTTATCTCCTCTTCGGACGGCTTCCTGTAGCCGTGCTTCACCAGTATTCTCTGGAAGTACGCTGCAAACGCGTCAAAGGAGTTGACGATAACCCCGTCAAAGTCGAAAAGAACCGCTTTTATCAATGGATGCGCCTCAACGGGCCCGGCGGGATTTGAACCCGCGACCTAAAGATTAGAAGTCTTTCGCTCTATCCAAGCTGAGCTACGGGCCCTCGAAAATAATGAGAAGCAAAAGCTAATAACGCATCAGCTTTCCTCCCTTCTTTCTCGTGCCGAAGAACCTCTTCGTGTTTTCTGTGAGCAGAGAAGCTGCCTCGTCGAAGCCGATCCCCTTGACCTCAGCGATGTACCTTATGGACTTCTCAACCGACTTTGGGGTCTGCCCCACAACCGGAGAGTCGCTCTCAGCCATGATCTGCTCGATTGGCATGAATGAGATCACGCGCTTCCTCTTTGCAGATTCTATTGGCGGCACAGAGATCACATAGCCCAGCTTCTGCGCGGCCCTTGCCTCCTCAACGCCCCCCTCGAAGAAGTGGAGGTGCACCCTCTTTGCCTCCTTCTCCTTCAATATCTCGAGCACGTCCTTCATCGCATTCCTGGAATGCACCGACATCGGAAGGTCCATCTCCATCGCAAGGTCGATAAACCTCTTAAAAACATGCTTCTGCCTTGTAAGGTTGCGCGGCCCGCCGCCGATCCAGTAGTCCAGGCCTATCTCCCCTATTGCAACCACCCTGCTCGCATTCTGCATTATCATATTCACATTGAACTCGATCTCCCTCTCGAACGAGCTCTCCTCTATTGCAAGCGCGTGCTCGGGGTCTACTCCGAGCGCTGGAAAGACATTCTTGTTGTCCGATATCTCCAGGGTCTTTATGTTGGATGGCGTGTCGACCCCATTTGTTATGATCGTGGACACTCCGTAATCTACAGCGCTCCTGATTATCAAAGGGTCGCTCAGTATGCTGAGGTGGCAGTGGGCATCGGCCATCTCAACAATATTCTTTTTGACCTCCTCTTGCAGTAGCTGCCGCGTCTGCATAACCCTCACGATACAAATAGGTATTAATACTTTTAAACTTAATAACCTATTGCAATCCTTTATCTATCGGGTAAATTCGTATGGCAAGCAACGCGCGCCCCACAGGGCAGAGGTCCAGGAAACGGGGCGATTCCTCTGCGATGAAGATCCTTTACATCATAGTGATAGCGCTCATAGTTCTGGTTGCATACCAGGCCTTCGTCCTGTACTCACTGTCAGGCCAGGTCGTGAGCGACCACGCATTGATAACAGCGCTAAGCAGGCAGCTCAATGGCAGCGCAAAAACAAACGCAACGCTCTCGCTGCCCTCTTACAACATAACCTCGCAGCTTGTCAGCCCCCCGCTGAGCCTGTCGGGCTATCCCACCGTGACCCAGAACGAGACGTTCGGGAGCAGGCTTACCGGCATAAACTCCCAGCTCAACGCGAGCGAGCTTTCCGTCATAAACAACGCACCAGACTCTTACTTTGAGACGGCCGGAGAGATGCTTCTCAATGGGAGCATAGACAACGAGGTCGGCATAGGGCAGCCGCAGCAGGTCAACCTCTTCACTGTAAACGGCAAGCCCTCTGTCATATACTTCGGAAGCATAACCTGCATATACTGCGGGGAGAACAGGTGGGCGATGGCCCTCGCGCTGGGCAGGTTCGGCAGCTTCGGCGAGCTCTACAAGGGATACAGCAGCTTCGGCGACGGCGACCTCCCAACCCTGTACTGGCGCCCAGACGAATACAGCACGGCCGCAGTCAACATAGGCAGCTTCTACAACAGCAGCTACATAAACTTCCTTCCGATAGAGGACTCGGAGCCAGTGACGCAGGGGTTTGACCTCCAGTCCTTCCCGGCAATAGAGCAGGAGCTGAACTCGACGGGCAACCTCGCCTACTCTGACGCACTGCAGTACATACTTCAGATAAACAGCTTCCAGGGCACCCCATACACGATATGGGGCAGGTACGTGGTCAACGGGGCCGACGCAGTCGACCTCGGCAACTCCCCGCCGACATCCACGCCCTTTGCGCTTACAAACATGACGCACGCGCAGGTGCTCTCGCAGCTTGCAAGCCCCGACGACCAGTTCGCCTGGACCGAGTACGCAGCCGCAGACATCTACATAGCGCTCGCTTGCAGCAGCATAAACAACACAGCGCCGATATGCGGCATTCCCGTAATGCCCGAGCTGGAGAGCAAACTGGGCGTTGGTTCATGAGCCTTTTGCACAACCTTGCGGCATCATTCAGGCGAGTTTTCACAATCTGGTACGCGGCGCTTGCCGCGTTGGCCGCCATTGTCTACTACCTTGTCCTTGTATACATGATAAAGTACCAGAACTATGGGATATTTCTGGTATCGGTGCCCAAGCCGTTGATATACCTTCTGGCAATAACATCTGCGATAATGTTCGCCTTCGGCGTATACGCCATAAGGAGCTCCTTCATGAAGAGGGCGGGCGCATCGGCAAGCGCTTTCGGCACCGCGGCAACGCTCTTTACCGGCATAATAGCTGGCTGCGGCTGCTCAGCCCCGATAATATACGGGATAGCCGCACTGGGGGTCAGCATAGCAGAGATATCCGTGCTGGAGTCATTCATCGCGAGGTATTCATCAGGTATAATAGGCGCAATCATCGCAATAAACGCGCTGCTCATCCTCTACTACGCCTCGATGGTCTCGAAAATAAAAGGCAGCAGGAGGTAGCACATCCTTTTATAAGATTGCAGATTGAACTATATCGAGGGAGAAGATGGCTGCAAGAGCGAGGGTTGCTAGGCGAAAGCGGGTTCACAGAAAGAGGATGCCCGTTCGCAGGCCTCCAAAGAGGCAGAGGCTCCACGACGAGTATGTGGCGAGCAGCGAGGAGGCCCTCGTCTCAAGGATACTGGAGCACAGGGACCAGAGGGGCGTCCCGGAAGACTCGATACTGCTGATCTCGCTGCTTTCAAACCTGACGCCAAGCATGGTAGAGGTGAGCAGGAGGGCCGGAATCCGCACCGGCAGGCACCTGTTCTCCGCGATGAACTCCCAGAAGCGCTACATTTTTTACGAGGAATCTATAGAGGACCTGATAAGGTTCTTCGAGCACGCCGGCTACCGGAATGTCAGCTACAACGTCTTCCCGGACATGGTGAGGGTGCAGATGCACGACAAGTGCCACGAGTACCTTGGCGTTAACCTGCACTCCTTCGAGGCCGGGCTGATGTCCGGGTACATCACCGCCGCAAAGAAGCAGTATGTGAACATATCCGAGCACGACTGCTCCAACAACGGCTCCGACTACTGCGACTTCATGCCTGGATACGGCTCCGGAAAGAGCGGGGACGCCAAAGGTGCAATAGAGAGGTTCGTCTGGCACATAGTCAGGCAATCGGAAGGAAGGGAGAAGAACGCAGAAACTACGATATCGCCCGCATACTTCCTCCTCTCAGCATCGCCCACCATGGAGAAAGAGTACCAGAGGGAGATGCAGCACATCGGAAGGTATATTGGGGAGAAGATAGGGGAGGGGCTCTTCCAGGGCAGGAGGAAGCAGAGCCCGGCGCACGCAATGGCCAAAATAGAGAGGGTCGCAAGGCTGCTGAACATCGGCGAGGTAACAGTTAAAAGCCTTAATCCTATAAAAGTAGATGTCCTGTTCGACAGGTCCCACTCTAGGAGCGAGTTCGTTGACCTCTCAATCGCGCTGCTGGGCGGACTATTGAAGGAATACCTCAATGAGGGGACGAAAATCTCGAGAGAGGCTAGAAAGAGCGCGTACATGGTCAAGATAGCAGGAAAGCCAACCTAATCGGTGCAGAGATGGCATTGGAATTCATAGACAATATATCAAAGTTCATTCCCTCCATAAAGGGGCCAGCCACGCCCCTCTCCCTCAGAGAGAAGATGATGTGGACCGCAGGCATATTGGGAATATACTTCCTTCTCTACAACACCTATGCCATCGGGATAAACCAGCAGGCGGTGACACAGCCGCTCCTCCAGCTTGTAAGCATAATATTCGCCGCGAAGATAGGCAGCGTTATTACCGTAGGAATAGGCCCCATAGTCCTGTCCAGCATAGTGCTGCAGCTGATATCCGGATCCGGAATAATCAAGATAGACATGCAGGACACGGCGCAGAGGGCGCGGTTCCAGACAATACAGAAGCTCGCTGCGATGTCGATAGCGATAGTAGAATCGGTAATATTCGTTGCTACGGGCTATGTTCCAGCTGCAACCCCGGCCGTGACCGGGTTTGTAATGCTGCAGCTGGCGATAGGCGCAATCATGATAATATTCCTTGACGAGACGATGACGAAGTACGGAATAACATCAGGGATAAACCTCTTCATCGCTTCCGGAGTCTCATTCGCGATAGTTACGGGAACCTTCGACATACTCATACCTGAGGCGATACAGGCCGTCCAGGCGGGCGGCTCATCCGCAATACCCAATGCCCTGCTGGCATTCGGGCCCCTCTTCTTCGCCATAATAGTCTTCCTTGTGAGCATCTACGCTTACGAGATGAAGATCGAGCTGCCGCTGTCGTTCGAGCAGTTACGAGGTGTGGGAGGCAGGCTCCCAATACCGTTCCTGTACGTGAGCGTGCTTCCCGTCATACTCGCATCGTCATTGGAGCTCAGCGCAACGGTCTGGTTGAGATTCCTTGCAAATGTGGGCGGATCGCTTACAAACCTCGCCAGATTCTTCGCATTTTACCAGCCGGTGGGCACGGTAGGCGGAGGAACCACCCTGCAGCTTGCCGGAGGGCTGGTATATCTCATATCTCCAACCTTCCCGCTCCCGTATTCCGCAAACTACGGCGGAATAGGCGGCTACGGTACATACTTCACATATCTGGTGCAGCACACCACGCAGCTCTTCCTGCCGTGGGGCGGAATGGTTTTGGTTCCCGAATACCTACATGTAGTAATTTATACGGTTGTCTTGGTGATACTCTGCGTAATATTTGGAAAGTTCTGGGTTGAGATGACAGGGCAGAGCCCAAAGAACATATCGGAGCAGCTGGGCGACATGGGATGGCAGATACCGGGCTTCAGGAGGGATCCAAGAGTCGTGGAGGGCGTGCTCAACAAGTACATCCCAACAATCACAGTGCTGGGAAGCATATTCGTAGGCCTGCTCGCGGCGTTAGCCACGCTCACCGGCGCGGTCGGCACGGGCATGGGCATCCTTCTGACAGTAGGAATAATCTACATGCTCTACCAGCAATTGGAGAACGAAGGATTGTACCAAACCTATCCGATACTTGAGAAGATCGCAAAATAGAGGACTTCTAAAGTGCAAGCAGATCTGCTCTGCAGTTTGATAATATGGCCAATTCATGGAATTCTAGCGCAGACGCCTACGATAGATTCGAAAACAAATGGAAAATGTATACTCAAGTAGCTCTTCTCATGTCAAAATATATGCCGAAAAGGAAATATTCCCTAATATTGGATATCGCATGTGGAACGGGGGCAGCGACATTTGCTTTCTCACAAAGTTATAAAGAAGGAAAAATCATCGGCATAGATTCTTCTTACGGTATGCTAAACGTTGCTAAGACCAAAGCAAAGATAAAAAAGTTAAAAAATGTTCAATTTATCAGAAGCGATGCCTCCAAATTCCCAAAACTAACTTCCAAGAAATTTGATGCAGTGATATGTAATGCAGGATTTTGGCAAATTAAAAATAAAGAGAAGGTACTGCACAACATACGGTTAATATTGAAACACAACGGCAAGTTCATTTTTACCATTCCAGTGAATTCAGTAAAAGGAGGATTTGATGAAGCTGGATGGAAGAAGGAAACTTTGAAGGTATTTGAAAAATACAAAGTCAGAATAAAAATTAATAAGAAAAAGGCGAAGATGCCGCTTTGGAAACTTCTAAAAAAAGCAAATTTCAGAGTTGTTACCAGCAAAATGGTAAAGTTCAAAAGCCCCCTAAAGATGCTGATCGAATGGAATAGTGTGCCTATATTTACGTACAAAGGCAACGGGATACTAATCTCGGAGAAAGTAGACCCTAAGTTGGCAAAAATTGTGAGAGATCAGCTTAGTAGGTGGCTGTATAAGAAATATCCGACCTCTGCATGGAGGGTAGTGGTCTGCAAGCCAAACTAGCTACAGCTCTCCGACTCTCCTCTTCTGTGCGCGCTTCAAGCGCTTCCTGCGCTTCTTCTTCCACTTCCAGCGCATTCTTCCCTTCTTCTTCCACTTCCTTGGTATGCTTCCCAAATATACACCGTGAAACAACAAATATATTAAACAGAGGCAAATAAATACCTAGTGCCTGTTGTGTTTTAATGAAGCGCGCCTGGATCGTACTGATAGCTGTCATAGCAATATCCACTGTTATAGCTTTTGTGGAGACCAATGGCTTCCACATCTCAATAGGCACGCACACCACAACCGTGCCTCTAGGAAGCAAAAACAGCACATCGAGCTCCACCACCACAACAAAGAACACGAGCGTCCTTTACGCGTGCTACGACTACGTTTTATCAGCTGACGAGCTGAATGCAACCACCTCTTCAAGGTGCCTCCTTACGGTCAACACGATAGGGATATGGGTCGCGGCAGGAAACAGCAACAGCATACACCTAACGATGATAGGGGCGGACAACAAGACATACATAAACCAGACGATAACATACAGCTGCATAACCTTCTTCAGGAATCTCACAGCGCCGATGCAAGCCTACAATGTCATACTCACAACAGGCGCATCTAACGGGACGTGCGGCTATTCGATAGTCAAGTTCAATGAAACCACGGTCGCGCCCCACTCTGTATACGACTTCATATACAACGGCAATTTCACAAGCGGCGCATATACAGGCTGGAACATAACCGGGGCGGGCTTTGGAACTGCGCCGCTGAACCTGACGCACGCTGACAACTCGAGCTGCTATGTCGGCTCTCCATGGTCCAACATACCAGGGCAGTTTGTGGCAAGCACATACTCGTGCGGGCTGCAGGCAAGCCCCGGCAATCTCACGTCAAGCCCGTTCATAGCCAGCGAGCCGTTCATAAACTTCAAGATCGTGAGCAAGCCCCACGCAGGCCTCTACATAGAGGTGCTCACAAACGATTCGCCCGCGATAATAGCGGTCTACAACACATACAACATATCGCAGCCGGGTAACTCGTCGTCTACATTCAGGAACGCAACGATCCCGCTGACCAATGTTGTTGGGAAGGTCGTAAGGCTGAGGATCGTATCGGCAACCACGACAAAGCAGAACTTCATAGTAGCCGGGGGCTTCTACCTCTCGTCAAAGCCGACGCAGCAGTACGGCTGGATAACGACAAACCTGACGATATACAATACGACATGACTAGGCTTTCTTCTCTTCCCCCTCCTTTGGCCTGTTCTCCATCAGCTTCTTGCCGATCTCCCTCCTGTTCTCAAGGTCCTGGTTTATCTTTGCCATGTCTTCCGAGCTTAGCACCTTTTCAAGTATGTACCTTGAGTAGTCGACCGAGAACTGGGAGACGTCCAGCAGCATAGACTGCATGTCCCAGACATTCACGTGTAGGTCCTTCTGCGGCTTTATTATCTCCACACCAATGGGCGCGTACTTGAAAGCTATCATTACAAGGTTCCTTATGTTCTCAAAGAGGACGTGCACAGCCGCGCTGGTTATGAAGTACTTATCCCTCTTTATCGGCTCCTCAACCGCCCCGTAGCAGTAGACTATGCCCGGTTCCTTCATAAGGCGTTCGTTTATCAGGTCTACGAGGAGCGGCTGCAGCTTCTCCTTGTCCTCACTCTGCATGTCGAAGTAGAACTTGACAAGCAGGCCGCCCTTCGCCACCTTCTCGTCCGTTACCCTCTCAACATCTGTTTTTGCCAAAATATCACCTGTTTATTATCTTCAACGCATCCTGTGGAGTCACCGAAATGTCCTCCCCAGTTATTAGATTCCTGAGCTTTATCTTTCCTTCCTTTTCCTCGGCGTCTCCAACCACGGCAGCGTATTCGAACTTCATCGAGTTGGCGTACGATAGTTGGTTGGATATGTTTCTGGAGGCAAGGTTTATATCTGTCGCTACTCCCTGGCCCCTAAACCAGTTTGCGGTCTTGAGCCCGTATTGATAATTGGAATCCTTTACGCAGACAATGAAGAGACGCGCATAAGTGTATTTTGGAGACTCCATGAAGTTCATCATGTCCATTATCGTGTCTATGCCTATTGCGACCCCCACGGCAGGCAGGCTTCTTCCGCCATACGAGCCAATCAGGTTATCGTACCTCCCGCCACCGGCAAGAGAGACACGCAACGCTCCCTTCGGGTCAGTAAATTCAAAAACAACGCCGGTATAGTAGTCAAGCCCGCGCACTATCGAGAAGTCAACCTCCAAGCTTCCTTTTATCCCATAAGAAGAGACAAGCTTTATCAGGCCGGCAAGGTCGTTGGCTGATTTGTCGGTTGTAAGTTTCTGCACAAACGCAATCTTCTCATCGTTCGTTCCCTTCATGTTTATCAGGTCGTCTATCTTGCTTATCGGATCCCTCTCAAGGCCGAGCGACTCGAGAAGCTCCACTATCTTGTCGCGGCCCAGCTTCTCCAGCTTGTCTATTATGCGCATCGTCTCCACATGGAGCTCCTTCTTCACCCCGAAGGCGTCGAGCAGCGAGTTCATCAGTGCGCGGTTGCTTATCTTTATCTTATAGCCGAGGCCTATCTCATCGAACGCCTTGGCCACAACAGCCAAGACCTCGGCATCTGTTGGCGCAATCTCGCCGCCTATTATGTCAACGTCAGCCTGTGTGAACTCCCTGTACCTTCCTTTCTGTGGCTCGTCCCTTCTCCAAGCCTTTCCAATCGCGTATCTCTTGAAAGGAAGGGGAAGCTCCTGATGCATCGCCATGTACCTTGCAAGCGATACAGTTTGATCGTATCTGAGACCAAGCTTGTCCCCCTTCAGCTCGTATATGAGCTTCGCATCCTCTCCGATCACGCCCTTTGCGTTCAGGAGGTCCAGAGACTCGACCATAGGCGTGTCTATCGTAAGGAAGCCGAACCTCCGGAAGACATCCTCTATCTTACCGATAAGTTCGTTCCTGAAGAGCGCGGCATTCGGAAGAAGATCCCTCATGCCTCTTGGAAATGGCAGATCTGGCATACTAAAATCTCGTAATTAGAATCAATTTAATGTATTTAAGGATTGCCTGTCAGAGGTTCTTGTCAATCCACTTCTTCAATGCCTCTTTAGGAACCGCGCCCACGTTCATGGCCTTCAGCTTCCCCTTCTCTATGAGAAGGGTTGTTGGGATGCTCATTATGTTGTACTTCTTTGCGAGCTCTTCGTTGTTGTCAACATTTATCTTTACGAACTTCACCTTTCCTTCGTACTCTGCTGAAACCTCATCTACAACAGGAGAGTACATCCTGCAATTGTGTACCACTGCGTTATTTACAAGGTACGTATTATCTCTAGTCTCCAAGTTACACACATTTCCTTCGTATGGAATGTGCTTTATACTACGAACAGGTACTAAAATGCGTTTATCTTCTATTTTTGCCTGTGTTTTTCCGCTTTTTGCAAAGGAAAGAGTGTATATATCGTGTGTAATTACGTTTCTGCCTAGAATTTTTGCAGGGCCTCCTTTGCCTGCAAGGATTATTGTAGCGAAGATGCCCATTCTAGCATAAAGTAGTTGGAGCTGCATCATTAACATCTTTGACGTGCTCCTGGCATTCTGTACTATACTATCTGGATATATGGAATTTCTGCTCATGTTCCCGTCGCCTGCAAGGTAGCCCTCTACAAACGCCTTTATTATTTTTTCATTTTTATGCAGGATTATAAAATCAGGGATTTTTTTATTTGGTGCCAACTTTCCACACCATTCGGGGAAAGCACGCGCGAGCATTCTAGATTTAATCGAAACTTTACACGCACCATTGCGAGTAGCACTTATGCAAGGCGAATAACCAAGTTGCCTCCCAACAACCGCTATCCTTTTCTGCAACTCAATTTCCCTACCGCCCAAATTGAAAACCACTGCATTATCGCTCGTATTTCCTTCCGCCACATAAATACCGAGCAGCCAAGCAGTATCTTCATTTAGTGGGAAGTTTAGAGGAACTCCTTTAGCCTTTGCCATATTGAGGTTTTTCGCATCAATATACTTTTGTAAATCTATCACCTTCACTGCTACAGTCCCTTTCAAACGTGGCATTACTAGATAATCGCCATCATTATCTTTATTTTTAGCTACTAGATCTCCCGCTTCTTTCCAATATGGCTCTGAAAGTGAATCTATGCGGTCACTAGATTTTGAAGTAGAAACCAAGATCGGATGCTCAGGGGTGGCCTGTACTGGTAGCATTCCACAGCCTTTTATTGAGATCAAATCTCCTTTATAAGGTCTTTCAAACGTTTTTGTTACTTCTACATGCCCTGTAAGGCTAAAGACACGGTTTCCGTCTTCAATTTTGGATATTGGCTTATTATCTCCCAAAATTATTGTATCTGGCTTGACGCAGGGCCCGCACCACTCCGCCCACAGGTCTACTACTACCGGAATGTTCGACTTCATTACCTGCTCGTCAAAGGCCGCTCCTTCCACATCTATTACGCCCATCTATACACCATAAGCGAAATATTTCTTTGTTTAAAGATTAATAAAGCTGCTGTTCCCGCACCGCCACAACAATACAAATCATAGCAACCTTTTTATTGTTTGTAAAAAAAGAGGAATAATGATGATATGCAATATGCCGAGCCTATGGCTGTGACGACGATCTTGAGTACTGATATGAAAAGTAAGTGATAAACTGTCAAGAATACCAAAAACATCGATAAAACGGCTCATCAAGATGAGGAGCCAGGTAAGGCTAACCGACAAGGCCGCAGAGTCGATATCAGCGATACTTGAGGCGAAGGCGAGGAAGATAGCGGCATACGCCTCCACGCAGGCGAAGAGGAAGGGCAGAAAGACGATACTGAAGGAGGACATCGATTCCTACAGGTTGAAATTCGGTGATTGAATGTCAAGGCCGAGACTCTCGAGGAGCAATAACGGCAAGGTAAAGATAGTGCAAGAAGGCACAACGGTGATCTTCGAGGTTGTGAAGCAGGGGGTGATGCAAAGCAGCTTTGATTCGACCGGAGGCATAACGGACCAGGTTCTTCTAAAAGGAAGCGATGCGGAAAAATACGCAAACGATTTCATCTCAAAGGCATCGAAAGAGGAGCCCATACTGGAGGATTATTCGGCAATAGTGCTGCAAAAGGACTGCCCGAAGTGCGGCACCGCGCCGCTTACAAGGTATATGGACACCATGGCGCAGGTTTCCGAGGCGCCGGTAATGCCCTTCTATGTCTGCACAAAGTGCAAGACGAAGTGCTACCACCTCACCGATGAGTATCTCAAGAACCTCGTGACATCAAACAGGCAGCTCTTTGAGGACTCGCAGATTGCGGAGTTCGGCAGCGACGAAAAGAAGTTTATGGCCGAACTGAGAGCATACATAATAAGAATATTTGCATCGCAAAGGATAATGCACACTAAGTGAGATAATGGCAATTCTTTTATCTGAACTCTTTGGAAAGGAGATAATCACAAACGAAGGAAAGCGAATAGGAATGGTAGAGGATGCCATACTAGATTTTGAGAAGGGAACGGTTGCAAACCTGCTGCTCATAAAGGCCGACAACCTCGTAAGGAGCGACAACACCGCGATGCTGCTCGCGAAGAACAGCGTCAAGTATACAAGGGTAAAGAACATAACCGAGACAATAATAGTGGGCACCAAGTAATCCTGGGCTGATCCGATGGCCAATCAACCAAAGATGAAGAGCACCTTCCAGAACAAGCCCACAGCGGCATTCATACTGATCCTTATCGGCGGCCTGATAGTGCTGATAGGCGCAGCGCTGACCTTGGCAACATCCGCGCTCCTTGGAAAGCTCTCCACTGGCGCAAGCCCATTTCCGACAAACAGCACAAACTCAACAATCATAAACGCAACCGCAAGCCTCAGCAGCCTGGGGAGCGGCGCGCTCAGCAGCGCCGCTGTTGTCACCGAGATACTTGGTATAATAAGCCTGGCGGCAGGAGTGATAATGATAATCTCATCGGTGATGCTCTACAGCACCGACCCGAAAAGGGTGAGGCTGTGGTCCACAATAGCGCTGATATTCAGCATAATCAGCCTTACCACTCTTGGGGGATTCATCATAGGCTTCATACTGGGCCTGATAGGCAGCATACTCGGCCTCGTACACAAGGGCTGATCAACTAGTCCGTTGAAGAGTCTCTGGACACGTTCGGCCTGCTCTTTATCATTATCCTTGAGCCGCAGTACTGGCACCTGACAAAACCCTCGAGGGTCTTCATCTTCTTTCCGCAGTGCGTGCATACATATGCCATAATATCACATCTTCCTTACTTTCTTAAGCCATGCAGTAAAGTCCTTGTGGAGCTGCGAACCGCTCGTGTCGATCGCCCTCACCTTTACGGCCCCGCCGTAATGCTCGTCGTTCAGCTCGAGAACCGGCTTGTAATCCTTCATCTCAGAGTAGTGGACCTCCATCCAGTGGATCTTTCCCTCAAAGTATTCTTTTGTCACCTCATCGGTCATGGGTGGCGAAGCGAAGCTGAAGAGTATCCCGCTGCACCAATAGAGCGGCATCGTTGCCCCAGGGGTCACGCGCTCCCTCATCAGGTCTTCAAACGGAATCTTCGAGACGTCGTGCACAACGAGTGTGCCGATAGGATCGTATACTATCTCAACCATCTCATCTCCTCTTTCCATAGTCCTCTATGAGCCTTCTCGCAACCTCCCCTGCGGCCGTTGTCATCGTGTACGCCCCGCCGGCGTATGTTGCTCCGCAGTGCCTGCACTTCCAGATGCTTGTGCCTATCCTTTTGACGGTAATGCGTCCGCACATCTCGCACTTGTAGGAGGCCTGCTTCTCAGCCTTTATGGAGCGGTACCTCTTGCGTATGCTTGTCCCGTATCTTATGCTGGCGTTTGCCATAAAATCATCTCGCTTTCTCTATCTGCTTCTTCAGCTCGTGGTGCTTGCCCAACGACATCTCGGCCATCTCCGCGATCTCCTTCTTTGAGAAGCTGCCTCCGAGGCCCTTCTGCATCGCGCGTATGAACTGGCCGTCTGTCGCTATCGTCATTCTCGCGGACGCGGCTGCGTCCTCATTACCGTCCGGATCCAAGAGCAGGCTGCCGTTTATCTTTGCGAATGTCGTCGATGTCACTACATTATCTATCTTAAGCGCTTTAATCCTTTTCTCTCTTATCTCCTTTCCGTCTTCGTATGCCGGCACCTTTGTGTTTATGAGCGCGGCCATAGCAGCGATCTCGCTTGCATCAAAAAGGTTCCCGTCGTAATTCAGGACATACACGTCAAGATAGACATTCCATGCCTTGCCTTCCTCTATGAAGAGGTCGGCAGTGTCAACGCACTTTCCGGCGCGTATGCCACGGTCCACAACCCTTGCGAGCTCTATCGACTCAGGGCTCGGTGGTCCGGATTCGTAGTCTGCAGAGGCCAATGGAAGAAGTTCGGCAGACATCGCTACAGTTCCATCGTTCGGCTCATCCTCTCTTGGCTCTCCAATGTCAAGCTTCACTCCGGCAAGAACCCTTGTGTTCCCAAGGTCTACCTGAGCAGACCCTTCCGCATTCTGTATGAGTCCCGACTTTATCGATATATTCCTGAAATCGGAAACCTTTCTCATATCCTCTCTGATGCCTCTTGAGAGGAGCTCTCGTATGTAATTGCTCTTCACTACGTCTATTGCGTCCATATCATTCACCGCCGTATTTGTCGGATACCTTCTTGTAAACGCTCCTAAGCGCCTCCTTCTGGATCTTGCTTATCGTCTTGCCCGCCTCTTCCGCCATGGCGATCGCTTTGCTCAGCTCCTCCTTGGTGTACTCGCCGTCCATCTGCAGCAGCACAACATCGCCGTTCCTTGGCGATATCGCCATAGGCATGTCAGAATCGGAGTAATTGTCCTCTATCATGTTGAGGTCGAGAAGTAGGTGCTCGCCAACCTTGCCGACCGAGACCGCGTATATGAGATCCTTCATGTGTATTCCGGCGCTTGCTAGCGCAACCGCGGCAGCGGTTATCCCGGCAGCGCGTGTGCCGCCATCGCTCTGCAGTATCTCTATGAAGATGTTGATCATGCTTCCCGGGAACTCATTGAGCATCACGACATTCTCGAATGCCTCCTTCGTTACCTTTGATATCTCCGTGGCGCGCCTGTTGGGGCCCGTCCTTCCATGTTCGGACAATGAAGAGAAGGGTGCCATAGCGTATCTGCACTTTATTATCGCCCTTGAGGAGTTGGCCATGTGCTTCGGCTGGGTCTCCATTGGCCCGTAGACCGCCGCGAGCACCTTGTTGTTGCCCCATTCAAGGTATGCGGACCCATCCGCGTTCTTGAGCACAGAGGCCTCTATCTTCAGAGGCCTGAGCTCGTCGAATGCCCTTCCGTCGAGCCTCTTTCCCTTTACTATCAATTCCGGTTTGTTAGCTTTTGAAGCCATATATTCACCTAGTTTTTCTCCAACATCTTCTTTATTCTCTCAGTAAGCCCCGAAACGTGGGCCTCGTCCTGTATGCGAAGTATCGCCTCTGTCGCTAGGGCAATGTCCCCGCCCTTTATCCATATGAGGCCATTCTTACCCACAACGATGAGCGACTTTGCAGAGTTGGATATCTGCTTTATCATCGTATTGTCCTTTCCTATTACCCTTGGAACCTTCATAGCCTTTATGCTTATGAGCGTGCCGCCCTCAAGCAGCCTCGGGTAGCTCAGTATTATCGTCTTCTTGTCCTCTATGTTCTTTATCGTTGCCTCAACAACGTCCCCGACATTGAACGTGAAGCGCTCGAACTTCCCCCCTATTATCAGGGCGCGCCCATGGAACTTCAGGTCGACCTCGTAGACGCTGTTCCTTGACGACGTCACTATTCCGACAACTGTGTCCTCAAGCCTCGGCGCCCACACCCCTTCCAGGGGGACGATGGCGCCGCGCTCCTTTTCGTACATTCCCAACACCATGGAATAGGTCTTCCCGTTCTCTATGTAGGAATACGGGCCCCTAACCTCTGTCTCCGCCAGAAGATCCCCGGGTAAAATAATCTCTTTCATGAAATCAATTCTCTATCATTTTAGTTTCAACCTTTCCCTGCGTTGCCTTGTTTATCCTGTCGAAGAACTCGCTCTGCATTCCCGCGGGGAACTCCAGCACCGCCTCTATGCTTCCGTTCGAGAGCCACTTCTCGGACTTGATGCCGTACTGCTTCAGTATTCCGTAGCAGCGGCTTGCGTACTCGGCCGGGACGATCACGTCTATCTTTGCTGTAGTGAACTTTATCGGCATGATCGCGCTCAGCTTCTTCACAACCTCATCTATCTGCTCGTTCGGGCTCTTGAAGGGATCTATCGGCACCTTTGCCTCCTTCAGCGCGTTCTCGACCCTGATCGGAGGGTTTGGCGCGTTCGTCCTTGGGTCTATCGAGTTTCTAGCTATGATGCTCACTATCTGCTTTCTTTTTTCCTCCATCAGCCTGTTCTTCTGCTCTGTTGTAAGAGGGATATCCCCCTTCTTCAGTATGACCTCCATGATCTTTGATATGTCCTCTGTTCCAAATGCCTTCTTTATCTTCTCGCTGCTCTGCCTCTCCCCCTTCTTCGCGTCCTTGAAGATCTCCTCCACCTCAAGCGGCTTCATCGGGTCTGTTATCTTCCCCTGTATGTAGTCCTGCGCAAGGTCCGAATCCACGAATACCTCGAATGTCGAGCCATCCTTTTCATACTTCGCTATAATCGTCTTAGAAGAAGACATATACATCCCGTTAAGAGTGCGCCATCAGAGATACTTGCCGACCTTGTCCGGAAGCATCGCCACATAGCCGTCTTTTCTGGTTATCGTTGCAACATCAAGGTTATCCTGCGTAAGCTGCTGCTTCTCCCCAAGCTTTTTGATTATTCTAACGGAAAGCGATATCGCATCGTCAATGCTCATATCGTCCCTGTACTCCTTTGCGAGCATCTCGTCGGCTGTTGCCTTTCCAGTGCCTATCGCATCGGCCTTGTAGCCCGCAACTGTCGCAGCCGGATCTATCTCGTAGAGGCGAGGCTCCTTGTCTATCCCCCCGATGAGGACGGATATTGCATAGGGGCGTATTCCCCCATACTGCGTTGCAAGAAGCAGCTCTTCAGAGACATCCCTCGCTATCGTCTCAACAGACTGCGTCTCATTGTACACCATGCGGTGGGTTTGGGTCCTCGATCGCATTATGTTTATAAGGTGAAGGCCATCGGCAACTATGCCGCTGTACGTTACGCCAATGTAAGAATCGATCCTGAAGGTCTTCTGCATGCTCGAAGGTATTGCAAGCGGCGTGGTTATGTTCTTGTGGGCGACAAAAACGATGCTGTCCCTTGTTGTTACTCCGATCGCCGTAGCCCCCCTCTTCACCGCCTCTCGTGCATACTCTACCTGAAAGAGCCTGCCGTCAGGGCTCCACATAACACCTCTATCATATGCTGTCTGTTGTGGATACATAGTTACACCA
>DATJLP010000004.1:0-81392 GCA_035509375.1 Candidatus Acidiferrum sp. | reverse complement strand
TTGCCATACTTCTGGC
Source organism: Candidatus Acidiferrum sp. (assembly GCA_035509375.1). Classification (GTDB taxonomy): domain Archaea; phylum Micrarchaeota; class Micrarchaeia; order Micrarchaeales; family Micrarchaeaceae; genus JAJZAB01. Next base: position 81,376 of record DATJLP010000004.1, on the reverse strand, counting down.
AATACACTTCTGGGGCCCTACAAATCACGCAACGCAGGCGCAGCTTACAAACAGCAGCCTGCTAAATTCGAGGTTCGGCGTGGCAAACCTCACCATACACTCAACTGATGCGAACTCCTCCTACTTTGTATATCTTGCAACGAACATAAGCCAGCAGGAGGAGGGCTACATGAACGTATCTACATTGGGAAACTGCGACAACAGAGGAAATTGCTTGGGGATGCTCTTCGTTTTCCAGGACGAGATGAACCTCTGCTTCTGGATGAACAACACAAGGATACCGCTCAAGCAGACATGGATAAACTACGATGGCTTCCCCGTTACCTCATACAATGGAACGCCATTCTCCAATCAGGTAGTGTGCAATTATGGAAAGTACGTGCTTGAAACAAATCCGAACTTCACTTTGAGCGGATACATAACGCTTAACTACAGTTAGCTCTTCTTGTGCTCGTATACAAAGATGGCTCCTGTAAGGGTCTTTATCGCGAGGGTTGCGCAGCTCATTCTTGCCGGGCCGGGATCTATTCCCAGCATCTCCTTGACCCCGTCGTATCCTATCTTCTTGACCTCATCCAGCTGCATGCCCTTTACATGGTCTGTGAGCATGCTCGCGGCCGCCTGGCTCACCGCGCAGCCGCTCCCCTCAAAAGAGATGTCTGATATCTTTCCGCTCTTGACCTTTATGTGGATTGTGAGCGTATCGCCGCACAGGGGGTTGTCCTCATGGAAATCCGCGTCGGAGCCCTCCATCTTGCCCTTGTTGTGCGGATGCTCGTAGTGGGAGATTATCTCCTCAACGTAGATGTCCATGGGCATTAGCTCACCTTGAATATCTTCTTCACCTTTAGTATCGCGTCTGCCGCCTTGTCCACATCGCTTTCGTCGTTGTATATGTAGAAGCTCATTCTCGATACTGCGCCCTCCTTCAGGACCCCGGTGACAAGGGGCATGGCGCAGTGGTGGCCTGCACGTATCGCTATCCCCTCGCTATCGAATATCGTGGCAACGTCGTGCGGGTGCACCCCCTTTATTGAGAACGAGACAACCCCTCCCCTTTTGTCCAGCTCTCCCATGCCGCAGCCAAATGTCTTCACATTCCCTATTCCAGAAAGCTTTTCCAGCGCGTATCCTGTCACCTTCTTCTCATGGTCCCTTATCCTTTCCATTCCGATCTTTTCAAGGTAGTCGACCGCGTACCCCAGGGCTATGCCCCCCTCTATGTTGGATGTTCCGGCCTCGAACTTCCAGGGCAGGTCGTTAGGGGTATACGACTGGAAATCCACCGACCTTATCATGTCTCCGCCGCCAAAGAGCGGCGGCATCTCCTGAAATATCTCCTTTCTGCCGTAGAGGACGCCGATGCCTGTTGGCGCAAGCATCTTGTGCCCGGAAAAGGCGAAGAAGTCGCAGCCCAGCTCCCTGACGTTGACGGGCATGTGGGGAACGGACTGCGCCCCGTCTATCAAGACTGTTGCGCCCGCCTTCTTTGCCATTTTTGTTATCCTCTTTGCATCGTTTATGCTCCCGAGCACATTTGAGACATGCGTGAATGAGACTATTTTGGGGTTCTTTGCCAGCTCCCTCTCCAAGCTTTCGTAGGAGAGCTCGCAGTTTTGCTTGTTCAGCTTTATGTAATCGAGGGTCGCGCCCTTCCTCTTTGCCAGGATCTGCCATGGGACTATGTTGCTGTGGTGCTCCATCTCCGATATGAGGATGTGGTCGCCCTTCCCCACGTTCTGTTCGCCCCAGGACAACGATACAAGGTTTATCGCCTCTGTCGTGTTCCTTACGTAGACGATCTCCTCTATGGAGCTGCCTCCTATCAGCCTCGAGACCTTGCTTTTCGAGCTCGTGTACTCCTCGGTCGCCCTCTCGGCTATCTGGTATACCCCTCTGTGTATGTTGGCGTTGTATTCCGTGTAATACCTGTAGATTGAGTCTATCACCTGCTTGGGCTTCTGCGAGGTTGCCGCGCTGTCGAGGTAGACAAGCCGCTTGCTGTTTACCTTTATTCCCAGTATTGGGAAGTCCTTCTTTATGGCCGGTACATCTATGCCCTTACCCAATAGATCACTACTTCGTGAAAGACTCGTAGCCCTCCTTTTCAAGCTTTGCTATGAGCTCCTTCCCCCCTTCGGCAACTATCCTGCCGTTCGCCATCACGTGCACGAACTGCGGGTCCATGTAGTCGAGGATTCTGCTGTAGTGTGTTATTATCACAAGGCCCATGTTGTTCTTCTTTGCGAAATTGCTTATGTTCTCAGCCACGACCTTCACGGCGTCTATGTCGAGGCCCGAGTCCGGCTCGTCGAGTATCGCTATCTTCGGCTTGAGGACGCCCATCTGCAGGACCTCGGCCTTCTTCTTCTCTCCGCCTGAGAACCCCTGGTTGAGCGACCTTCCTATCAGGTTGTCGACCATCTTCAAACTAACCGCACTGCTCCTTATGTCGGCCATCAGCTCCTTTGTGTTGACCGTGCTGGCTACAGATTCCTTTGCGCTGTGCAGGAAGTTTATGAATCCTACTCCTTCAACTTCAACAGGGTTCTGGAAGCCCAGGAAGAGGCCGAGCTTCGCCCTCTTGTCTGTGGATATGCCGACGATGCTCTGCCCGTCAACGAGTATGTCTCCGCTGCTCGGCTTCAGCTTTGGGTACCCCATTATTGTCTTTGCCAGGGTGGTCTTCCCGGACCCGTTGTGGCCCATTATGACATGGACCTCTCCCTCCTTGACCTTGAGGTTGACCCCGTTGACTATCTCCTTCCCTTCTATTGCCACGTGTAAATCCTTCACTTCCAGAATCATTTTTTCACCTATTTTATCATTATAGCGCAGTCGAACCTGTTGAACCTCTGGCACGCCTTGCACATCGCCTTCTGCGCATCCCTCTCGTGGTCTGCCACGACCTGCTTGACAAACCCGTCTACAAGGTTATCGTTTATTGCCGCCTCGGTGCCCTTGACCGCTTCAGAGTACCTTCCATTGACATACTTGCTTATCGATGCCTGGGTTATCTCTAGCAGGTGTGCGGCCTGCTGCTGGCTTATTCCGTATTTGCCCGTCATGAGCCTTGCGGCGGCGGCCCTGAAGGCCGGCATGAATTCGTTGAACGCCATCTCGTAGTTTGTCTGCATTGTTTCACCTGTACTTGTAATGATCCTTGAATATGTCCTCCTCGTTCGCTCTTCCCACCCAGATGTTTTCAGCAGATATCTTCAGCTTTCCTCCAAATGCGCTGGTGTTTATCTTGTCCGCTATCAGGGAGGCGGCTGCTAGCTTCGCGCTGTCGCTCTTGAACCTCGTGACTGCGCTTGAGAAGAAGCCCTCCACGAGGAGCTTCTTTGCCTTTGTCTCGTCAAGCCCCTTTGACATCAGGTAGAATATCAATTCATCGTCTATGGGCCCAGTGGCCGATGAGTGGGTTGCCTTTACCTCGTTCTCGTCTATCGACATTGCCGGTATCGAATCGAGGTAAGCGCTTTTGTCCAGCAGCATACCAGTCTCATGAACGAAGGACCTGGCGCCGCGCGACCCGAAGGGGATCTTCGCAAATCCTTTCATCATGCATTGCGACTCGTTCATCAGTGCCGCCTTCGTGTGGAGTTCTGCCGTTGTTGATGGTGCGCCGTTTTCTATATAGCTGCTTATGTCGAACTTCTGGCTTGAAGAGCCGAAGATCAGCTCATTAACGTGTAACGATGCTTCGTGATCAACAGCATCAAACCTGTTCTTCGCGCGGGTGTGCGATCCGCCGTTATACAGGTAGTTTATCCTGAGGTTGGCTGAATTGCCGACCTTGTATTTTGAAAGCCCAACCGCAATAGTGCCCTTGTCCTCGTTGTGAACCGCGTCTATTGATGCTTTTGAATATGGATGCAGTTGCGCTTCATGCATTACGCAGCTTGCCGATGGTCTACTCGAAGCGGATGCATACCACTCCATCATCTGGAGCTCAGATTCCTCGGCGCAGTTAATCATGACCTGGACCGCCAGGGGGCTGTTTGCATTGAGGAATAGTATGTTTATGTTTGACTTTGCGCCTTTTGGGATATCGATGAATACCATCTTTCTTGTAAATGCGTGTATGAGAGCCGCGAGCTTGTCCTCAGAGCTTTTGAAGAGCTTCTTTTCCAGGAGGGCTATCTTCACGTCAAAGGGAGAGAGCACTGTCACGTACTTTGCGTTGGGACCTATGATGTAGTCGTCGCCGCTTATTATAACATCAAACTTGACTATTGTGTTGCTGAAGAGTGTTTTGGATATCGCGTCTATCGACTCTGCGGTGTCTTTCGGAGTTGGGTCAGCCCTTCTGAATATCTCAACCAACGCCTCTGGGCCTACGCCAACGTACTTCCTCTTGTACAGCTCGTTCTGCTCCTCTGGCAGGTCCTTGTACTTTTGGATGGCATCTTCAGCAAATAGTCTATACGGATCCAAGGAATCACCTTATGCGACAGAATTCGTTGTGTCGAGTTTTATCAGTCTCTTCAGCTCTATCGAGTATTCCAGAGGTAGCGCCTTTGTGAGAGGGTCGAGGAATCCGAGGACGACAGTCGTCAGTGCCTCTTCCTCCGTTAGTCCTCTTGACATCAGGTAAAAGAGCTGCTCCTCTCCAATCTTTCCAACAGCCGCTTCGTGAGTTATGGTTGCATCCTCCCTGTGCACATCCATGTACGGATATGTGTTGGTCTTCGATTCCTTATCTAGCAGGAGAGCATCGCAGCGGACCGTGCTTTTTACATTCGCTGCGTCTTTTGAAATGTAAAGCTGCCCTCTGTAAGATGACGTGCCGTTTTTCTTAGAGACGCTCTTTGAAATTATTTTAGACGTTGTGTCGGGTGCTAGGTGCAGCATCTTTCCGCCAGAATCCTGCACCTGATTCTCTCCGGCAACAGCAACAGAGAGGATTTCGCCCTTCGAGCCTCTTCCTTTCAGATACACTGAGGGATATTTCATATTCACTTTACTGTTGTGTACTATTATTCCGTTTGCAATGAAATTCTGGGAGTCCTCCACCTCTATGTCATAAGTTATCTGCTTTCCAGCATATTCAACCTTGCTCACAGGGACAAAATAAAGTGGTGTATCAAGTTTCTTTTCCCAGAAATAGAGGTAATAGTGAGTGTATTCTTTTTCCTCTTTGCCCAATGGTTTCTTCTCTTTTCTTGTCCACTTACTTATCTTTGTAGCATTCATACCACATGATATAGCTAGGGATTTTATCTGTTCTAACAGCCCTAGGTTGACGCTGGTTATACTCATGTTCTTGTGTCCTTTCTTTACATTTCCATCTGCTGACCAATACCCATCTATAAATGCGCGCTTTTGAGAGATAGGTAGAGTATATACCCATTTTGGTAGCGTCTTTGTCTTTGCATTACCGGTGAATCCAATTTGCCTTATAAATCTAGCAAAATCTGCTGATCCCACCCTTATTGATACTTTATACTGTGTAGATTTCAATCCGAATATATTTTCTATAATGGATTTTATCCTCTTATTCGCAGGGTCGTATTCTGGAACTGCGAAATTCGCTCTAGCAGGCTCAGTGCAACCATCACCTAAGTATACACCCAAGAGCCACATTATGTCTTCGTTTGTTTCAGACGGTATATTCATCTTTATTCTTGTACCTTTAGTGTGCTCAAATCCGAGTATCTTATATGGTACGCCTCTATCGGGCAAGTTCCCAGATAAAGCTATCAAGTCTCCTTTTTTAATAGCGCCAAGAGGCATCCAAGTGACTCTATTAAGTTTATCTTCTTTTCTAAGAACAAGTACTGGATGGTTTGAAGTAGCAATTATCTCTCTATAGTTCATTGTTGTAAGTTTATATACATCAGAGGGTGGGTTCTCTTTTACGCCTGTGACTTTTCGTGAATCTATATTGAAGTTTTGTGTCAATGAATAAACTTTGTCTCCAATTTTTATCTCTTCTATTCCTTTAACATTATTGTTTGTAAATACCTGTGTTCCTTTTACGAGGCAGCCGATATTTGCATCAACCCATTCCATATGCGCATTCTCGTAAGCAAATGCTCTCTGCGTTACAAGATTGTAAACATTCCTTGACCAGTTCTGTATTGTAACATATCTTACATGTGCATCCTTGTGTACTATTATCTCTACAACTGCTGAATGTAAAGAAGATGCGATATATACGGGAGCCGTGCACCCCTCCAAGTATGTAACATCTGCGCCTTCATCTGCTATTATGAGCGTTCTTTCGAACTGGCCGGCCTTCTCTGCATTTATCCTGAAGTACGCTTGCAAAGGCATTGCCACCTTGACACCCTTTGGCACGTAAATGAATGAACCTCCTGAGAAAACGGCAGTGTTAAGTGCAGCAAACTTGTTATCAGAAGCGGGTATTACAGTTCCGAAGTATTTCTTTACAAGTTCTGGGTACTTCTTTACAGCGCTGTCTGTATCTGTGAATATGACCCCCTGTTTCTCTAGCTCTTCCTTAACGTGACCGTATACGACTTCTGAATCATATTGTATCTCTGCCCCTGCAAAGAACTTTCTTTCTGCTTCTGGGATTCCAAGCTTGTCGAATGTCCTCTTTATGTCGTCAGGTACCTTGTCCCACGCATCCTCTTTCTTCCCGCCTGGTTTCATGTAGTAGTAAACGTCATCAAAATCTATGCCGCTTAAATCTGCGCCCCACGTCGGCACGGGCTTGCTCTTGAACACCTTGTAGCCCGTTAGCCTCTTCTCGAGCATCCATCCGGGTTCATTCTTGATCTTCGATATTTCTCTTATAATATTCTCTGATAGGCCTTTTTCTGTCTTGTAAGCGTACTCTGTCTTGTCGCTGAAGCCGTAACGCTCCTTGTAGTCCGCGTCGGCATACCCTAACAATTCTTCCTCGTTATTTGGCATTATCCCCACTGATTATAACCCTGTTATAATTAATATGGCCTCCCATAGTATTTAAAAGCTACCGATGGAAAAGCGACATAGTTTTACAATATTTGACACTTCCACAAAAATATAAGCAATATAATGTTTCGCACACAATATAGAAAGATGGCTAGGGGAAAGTTCGAAAACGAATTCACATACAAGAGGTTCGTTGAGGGCGGAAGGGAATCTGAGTTCGACAAGCTGTTTGACTCGGCCGCGCAGGCGGTAAAAGCGCAGTTCGGCAAAAAATATCCGATGTACATAAACGGACATGAAGTGTTTGCAAACGAGACACTTGCAGAAAGGTCCCCGATAGACGGCAGCGTGATAGGCTACTTCCAGAAAGGCACGAGAGAGCAGGCGAAGCTGGCAATACGCGCCGCGTCTGATGCATTTGCAAAATGGAAGAATACAGATTATAGGGAACGGGTTGCGCTTTTCAGAAAAGTGGCGGACGTCTTCTCAAAAAATAAATTCACGCTATCGGCAATACTGAGCTACGAGAATGGAAAGTCAAGATACGAATCTGTTGGAGAGGTTGACGAGGCAATAGACTTCATGAGGTATTATGCCAATGAGCTCGAGGCTAACAAGGGCTTCACAAGAAAGACGAAGATGGCGGAGAGCAAGGCAAGAGTATCGGCTGGCTTCCAGGGCGCCCCTTCTGAAAGGCCTGAAACTGTAACGATAAGGATGGAGCCATATGGGGTATTTGGCATTATAGCCCCTTTCAACTTCCCGGTATCTATAGGGACTGGCATGAGCGTTGGCGCGATGATCACGGGCAACACTGTCGTCTTCAAGCCCTCTTCCTCAGACAGCATGACCATGCTTACCGGCCTCAAGATATACGAATACATGAAGGAGGCGGGGGTGCCTGACGGAGTTTTCAACTATGTGTCGGGCCCCGGATCTCAGGTGGGAGAGGAGCTTGTGGTAAACCGGAATGTGGCCGGAATTGCATTCACGGGTTCCAAGTCCGTTGGCCTTGGAATGATATCAAAGTCGTACGAGCTGGGCCTACACAAGACATTCATTGTCGAGATGGGGGGGAAGAACCCGGTAATCGTTTCAAAGAACGCGGACCTCGGCCTTGCCGTCTCGGGGGTCGCAAGCGCGGCCTTTGGCTTTGACGGGCAGAAGTGCAGCGCGTGCTCGAGAGTGTACGTCCACGAATCGATTAAGGAGCAGTTCATAAGCAACCTGATAGACAAGGCGAGGAGCTTCAAGATAGGAAATCCTCTCGACAAAGAGGTTTACATGGGGCCGCTCATAAGCGGAAATGCATACAAGACATATGAGGAAGCTGTGGAGAAAGCGAAAGCAACTGGGAGGGTTCTCTACGGGGGCAACAAGGTGAACACGAGACTCAATGGATATTACGTGGAGCCGACAATAGTGGAGGTAAGGCACGATGACGAGCTTGTGCACAATGAGCTCTTTGTGCCGATACTTACCGTGGAGGGATTCAAGAGCTTTGAGGAGGTGCTGAAGATGGCTAACGATGTTGAATACGGGCTTACCGCCGGTTTATACAGCAAAAAGAAGAAGGAGATAAATGATTTTATGGACAGGATAGAGGCCGGCACAGTGTACATAAACAGGCAGACCAGCGCGACGACAGGCGCGATCGTGGGGCTGCACACCTTCGTTGGCTGGAAGGGCAGCAGCATAAACGGAAAGGGCTCGGGGAGCAAGTTCTACCTTCCGCAGTTCATGAGAGAGCAGAGCCTTTCTTTAACAAAATGATAGACATGTGCCTGCTACGACTCCTGTCAAGAAACCTGGATATCAAAAAGGGGGTCATTTGGATTGGCGGGAAAAAGATGGTTGCGCTCATGGCCGATACGCCGCGCAAGATGACCGTTGGCCTGATGTTCAGGAAATCGCTGAAGCAGAACGAATGCATGCTCTTCGTGTTCCCTAACGACGGTTACCACTCAATTTGGATGAGGAACATGATCTTCCCAATCGACATAGTCTGGTACGATAGCAACAGGAGAGTTGTGGACTTTGTGGAGTCGGCGATGCCCTCTAAGCGGTTCGATTTTTCTGGCTACAGGCCAAAAGAGCCCTCGAGGTATGTCGTCGAATTCAATGCCGGATTCGTCAAAAGAAATAGGTTAAAAATAAAGGATGTTGCAAAGTTCGGCGTTTAGCCTCGCTCTGCAACACAAAAGATTCGAGAAGATTACTTTCGTCCCCTTCTGTTCATCTTTGCCCTTGCTACGTATCCGCCCTTGTCGATAAAGTAGAGATACCCTTCCTCCCTCCTTACCGTCTCGTTGCTGACCTTAGCCTTTCTGCCCCTTGTGTTTGTCCTCATTGGGGTTCTCCATACGTGTCCGTCCTTTCCAAGGTAGTAAAGATAACCGTCCTCTCTACTCACCCTTTCGCTTCCTACTCTTTGTGCCATGATTTCACCAATAAATTTACGACGGCAAGACTTAAATAACTATCGTCGGTATGTCGTTAGAAAAATACAGAAAGCAAGGGTTTGGGTTATTATAATTTGCTTTTTAATGTAGTTTGCTGACCATGATAAACATAAAGCTATTCAAGGATGAGGACCTCTCGGGCTCTACGTTCATAGAGGGATTCCCGGGGCTTGGGCTTGTCGGGCCGATGGCCGTAAGCTACATAATCGACAAGCTCGGCATGAGATACATAGGCTATATGGAGAGCGAGGGCTTTCCTCCAATAGTATCAATACACGAGAGCAAGCCGATGCCGCCTATAAGGGTCTACTTCAGCGACAAGAAGAAGATACTCGCCATCTTTGCAGAGTTCCCGGTCCGCATGGACCTCATAAGCGAGCTCGCAAACAAGGTGTTCGATTTCGTAACAAAGGAGAAGGTTGAAAAGATAATATCGATAAGCGGAATTCCTGGAAAGGGGCAGGACAACGACACGACATTCGTGATCGCATCGAACCAGGAGGCGCTTAAGGCGGCGCAGAAAGAGGGGCTGCGCCCTGTTGTGGAGGGGGTCTCTGCCGGCGTGAGCGCGCTCCTTCTCTTCAAGGCATCGAGCTCCAACATCACCGATACGAACATACTCGTTCCCGTGGACCCGAGCATAATAGACCCGAAGTATGCGGAGCAGGCGATAATCAGCATAAACAAGCTGCTCAAGCTGAATATAGACGTGACGGAGCTCGAGAAGGAGGCCAAGGAGGTCGAGGCGAAGATACAGGAGATGCTCAAGAAGAGCAGCGAGTCCCAGGAGGCGCACAGGAGGGGGGCGGAGGGCCCGTCCATGTACGGCTGAGCTTCTGCTAACTATTTATATTACTGCCATGGATTAAATCTACAGGCAGGGGTTCCAGAGTCTGGTCTGGCTATATGCCACAGAAAAATGGGCAGGACTTAAGATCCTGTGGCCTTGCGCCTTCGAGAGTTCAAATCTCTCCCCCTGCACTTGCTGGTGTGCCGAATAAATGCAAAATTTTAAATAGTGCAACTAACAGTATATAGAGCGTATAAGGCTAGTTATCTGATAGTTTCAAGTATAGAGTGAATTATCCATGCAGGACAAATACGATGTAATAGTTGCAGGGGCGGGAATGGCAGGCTCCCTTGCCGCGGCAGTGGCAGCAAAGAACGGCATGAAGGTCGCGCTCCTGGACAGGAACAAGGAACAAGAGGTTGGCAAGAAAACAAACTGGGGATGGGTCTGCGGAGACGCGGTGGCTGATGCCCACATTCAATTCATAAAGTCGAAGATCGACATAAACTTCGGCTATCCTGAGCTCGACCTGAAGGTTGACGGCGTGCTGGTCCTATCGCCGGACATGGAGTACAAGATACCTTTCGAGGGGGCGGGATATGTGCTGAACAGGCCTGCGTTTGAATACAAGCTCATGGAGGTTGCAAAGAGATACGGCGCTGAGTATATCCCTGAGTTCGAGATAGAGGGCCCGATTATAGAGAATAACTTCGTTGTGGGGATCTTTGGAAAGAACAAGGCCATGGAGCACAAGGAGATTCGTGCAAAGGTTGTTGTTGACGGGCTCGGCGTCGCCACAACGCTTAGGAGGAAGCTGCCCGACAACCCGTATGTGGACAAGGTCGTAGACATATCGGATGTTGAGTCGACCGGCAGATACATTTACGATTTCGATATAGACCATGAGGACGTGAGGTTCTATGACCCGAAGAACGCCCTGATCCACCTGAACCAGGAGTGGTCGCCGGGCGGATACGGCTGGGTCTTCCCGAAGAAGGGAAACAGGGTCAACATTGGCCTTGGCGTCCAGAAGCAGAGCCTCGACATAAGGAACAAGAAGCTCAACAGAAAGGACACCCTCCACACGCTCATGGACGACTATGTAAAGGTCAACCCTGTGATAAAGAACCCAAGGCTGTTCAACGAGAACAATAATGGAAAGGGATACTGGTCGGTTGCTGTTAGAAGGCAGCTCGACAGCCTGACCTTCAACGGCTACCTGGGAGCGGGAGACAGCATGGCGATGCCCAACCCCATAAGCGCAGGCGGGATAGGGCCCGCGCTCGTATCGGGAATACTTGCAGGCGAGACGGCTGCAAGGGCGATAAAGAACGGCAACGTTGCCGTAGACGGCCTTTGGGAGTACAACCTCGCATTCAATGACGCATACGGGAAGAAGACGGCAGGCCTTGAGGTATTCAGGACGTATCTGCAATCGCTCAACAACGATGTGATAAACTATGGAATGCGTGTCTTCCTTACCGCGAAGGAGGCCGAGGACATAAGCTACGGCAGGATACCAGAGCTCAGCCTTGCGACAAAGGCAAAGATAATAATAAAGAGCGCAAACAACCTAAACGCTTTCAACAACCTCAGATATGTGGTAAAGAAGATGAAGAGGCTTAACGAGATATACGAGGCCTATCCGAAGTCCGTAGAGGGCTTCGCAAAGTGGAGGGGGCTCGTGAAGGCCGAAATGGAGGAGGCGAAGGCAAGGTTCCCGCCAAACCCGCTCTGATGCTTATCCGGTGAATTTATGGCAGAAAACTACTCAAAATATGAAAAGGCCAGAATAATTGGCGCAAGGGCGCTGCAGCTTGCGCACGGGGCTCCTCCGCTGGTGAAGGTTCCGGAAGGCATGGTAAGCCCGATAGACCTCGCGGCTCTAGAGTTCGAGAAGGATGCGATTCCGATAACGATCCTTAAGGAGGAGGACTAATTACCTGCTAAGTGTTTTCGGAGTTCCCAGGATGCTGCCAGATATGGAGTAGACATTCGCATTCTCGTAGTCGAATATGCCATTTCTGAACAGGGGGTTGATGTGCCTCTCGTCGAGCATTCCGACCGGCTTTCCTGTAATCAGCTCGTTGAATGCCGGCATGACGATCAGCTTTATCCTTTTGTTGGCGTTCTTGTAGCGCTCCCTTGCTCCCTTCTCATTCAGGCTGGCCAGTATCCACGCCTTTTCGTTGTATATTGCGCCCTTCTCGTCCTTGATTGACACGGCAACGTGGTTGTGCGCGACTATTAGGTATTCCTTTGACATCGCCTCTTCGGACGGCCACATGTGCCCGTGGAGCATGGCCACATTTCCAACCACAAGCTCCTTCTCTATCGGCATCTTTACTATCTCATCGAGGTGGCCGTCGTGGTTTCCGACAACGATTTCGAGGTCTATTCCTTTCAGGATGTCGAAGAACTCCAATATCTCGGCCCTTTCAGTAGTGTCAGGATAGAGTATGCTCTCCTTTATGTCTCCCAGAAGAATTACTCCTGAAGCTTCGTTTTCCCTGACAAGCTGGACTATCTGCTTGGCCATTCGCTCCGCGTTGCCATAAAGGCGCACCCCTTTGTCGTGCAGCTTCTTCTCGAGTCCTATGTGGATATCTCCAAGAACCAGGTATTTCTTCTCTTCGCTGTAGAGCAGCAGCGCCGCCTTGTCGTAAAGAAACCTAACCTCGTACTTAACCATAAGAACACAATTAAGTTAATTACATTAATAATATTAGGTGCGGTGTCGGAATGGTATCTTTGTCTCCGAATATAGGGAAGATTGCCGGGATAACAATACAGCTGCACTGGACCTTCCTTCTCCTGATATTCCTTGCTTTCATTCTGCTGGCAACATCGTCGCAGGGGCTCTACCTCTTCTCTCTGATCATATTGCTATTCGTGTGCGTACTCATCCACGAGCTTGCCCACTCTCTTGTATCAAAGCGCAATGGAATAGGCGTTAAGAAGATCGTTCTGCTGCCGATAGGCGGCGCTTCTGTGATAAACCTGGATGAGGTGAAGCCGAAGATCGAGTTCAAGATCGCGCTTGCGGGACCTCTGATGAGCATACTTATCGGCATCATCTGCGGCGCTCTGTTCGTATACGCGCCAACCGGACTGGTAAAGCAGGCGCTCTTCTTCCTTTTTGAGATAAACATACTTCTTGGGCTCTTCAACCTTCTTCCAGGGTTCCCGCTTGACGGAGGAAGGGTACTCAGGAGTTATCTTCAGAGAAAACACAGCTTCATAAAGTCGACGCAGTTGGCCGTAGGGGTGAGCAAGTGGGTGGTTGTTGCATTGGTGATTGGAACTGTTGTATATGCTGCGGTGATTCCAAACGCCACCTTCACATACAGGGAATTCATCGTCTTCTGGGACTTCATAATAGCGCTCTTCCTCTATGACGGCGCAAAGGCAGAGTTGCAGAGCGCAGAGGTGAAGGAGTATACATCAAAAATAACTTCTGGGAGTATGATAAGCAAGAATTTCGTAATGGCAAAGTCAGGAATGCAGACAAAATACCTGTACAGGTTGCTGCTCGAGAAGGGCACGCGTATTGTGTTGTTCAGGAAAGGATCCAAAGTATATAGCATAAGGAATCCGCAGTTGGGCATGCTGATCAGGGACTCTGATGTGATAAAGAAAAGTGATGTGCACCTCTTCAACGTTGAGATACCGCAGATAAGTTCTAATGAAAAGCTCTCCAAGGCCATAGAGACCATGAGAAATGATGAACTGAACACGTTGGTGGTAATGAAAGGCAGGCAGATAGCAGGAATCCTGAATGCGCAGTACCTTGATTCAGCGCTTGATGTATATCTTTCAAAGAAGAAGGGACGCTTCCGATAAAGCCGTGATAAAGCAAAAGTAATAAATAGAGTATAGACGAGAAGGTAAGCGTCAAAAGCCAGATGCGACCCTGGTGGACCAATGCTGTATCTAGATAGACTCACGATTCACAACTTCAAGTCATTCAGGCATGCGAGCATAAGCTTCGGAAAGGGATTCAACTGTGTTGTTGGCCCGAACGGTTCTGGAAAATCAAACATCTGCGACGCGCTGCTCTTTTCCTTTGGTGAGACCTCGCTCAAGAGAATGCGCGTCTCGTCCTCAAAAGACCTGATCAACAAGTCGGCTAAGCCGATCAAGGATGATGGCGTTAGAAGGGCTTACGTAACCGCAACTTTCACAGGGGACGACAACCTTGAGATATCGCGTGCGATAAAGTCGAACAACAAGATAGCCTATCGGGTAAACGGAAAAAGGGTTACAAGGCAGGAGCTTATTGACGTATTGAAGGCGCACAAGGCGGAGATAAACGACACCAACACCATAGCACAGGGAGAGATACAGAGGGTGCTCAGCCTCGGCGCAAGGGAGCGCCGCGGCCTGATAGACATCGCTGCGGGAATAAGCGAATTCGATGACAAGAAGGACATCGCGATGAAGGAGCTCCAGAAGGTGGAGACAAAGACGACCGAATCAAACATAATGCTTGGTGAGAGGCAGAGTTTCCTCAACGAACTGGAAAAAGACAAAGGCGATGCGGAGAGATACATGGAGCTTGCAAGCACACTGAAGAGAGTAAATTACACTATATTGAAAGCTAAGGAGCTGCAGATAAACGATGAGTACAAGAAGGCTGTAGAAGGATACGAGAAGGCAACGAACAGGAAGAAGGAGCTCGAGAACCAGATAACAAAGCTCGAGGACGAGCTGTCTAGCGCGACAGCATACAGAGAGAACATGTCGAAGAAGCTCAACGAAGGTTCCATAGAGCTGGCAACCGCAAACAAACTCATTGAGGAGATAAATTCTGCAATAAAACTGAAAGAATCGGAGATATCGCACATAAAGGAGGCGATGGAGAAGGGCAAGGAGAGGATAAAGGCGCTAAAGGAGGAGACATCTCAAATAGAGGCGCAGAAAGAATCCAACATTTCTGCATTATCATCCATCAACGGCGAACTTGCAGCCAACGAGAAGGAGCTTTCGACCCTTGACGTCGGCATGGACGGCAGCGGAAAGGAGCTCATAGTGAAATATTCCGAAAAGCAGAAGGAGCTGGAGGCATTGGAGTCTAGGCTTTCGAACATAAACGGTGAATATGTATCGTGCAATTCCGAGTTTTCTAGAAACGAGGAAGACCTAAGGACATCTGAAGAGAGGCTGCTCGAAATTGAGAAGCAGCGCGCTGCTTCGTTGAACGAGTTGAAGAAGATGCAGTCGCGCTTTGAAGGCATTCAGGAAAAGGTGGCAAAGGGCAAGGCGGGCCTATCCACATACCAAACAAAGCTCAGCGAGCTAAGGTCGCAGGTTTCCGACATAGATTCTGAACTGATAACTGTAAGGGAGTCGCTCGCGCAGTCTGGAAGGAGCACAGACAAGATGCTCGCTGTTCTTAAGGCGGAGATGAAGAAGGGGTTCTACGGCAGGGCGGGAGAGCTATGCACTTACGATGAAAAGTATGCCGTTGCAGTTCACGCGTCTGGAGCGAACAGGCTGAACTATTTTGTTGTCGACTCTGTTGACGTTGCGAGCGATGCTATAGAGATAATAAAAAGCCGCAACCTTGGAAGGGCGTCGTTCATACCGCTAAAGCAGATGAATGCGCGCGCCACAGAGGAGAAGGCGGGGCTGGAGCCGCTGATCGGTTTCATATCCTTCGATGATAAATACAGGGCCGCTTTCGAGTATATCTTCTCGGATACCTATCTGGTAGACAAGGTGAAGGGATCGAAGCTTGTTGGAAAGCACAGGCTTGTCACGCTCGAGGGAGAGGTGGTGGAGCAGTCAGGAATAGTGACGGGAGGAAGGCTTACACTGCAGCATCTTCCCGCAGTACTCGAGGCAAAACTCACAAAACTGAATGCCGACAAGAAGGCTCTTGCGCTTAAGGCGGAATCGCTTGAAAAGGAGTGGGAGCAGAAGAGGAAGGAGGTCGCAGCTGAAGAGATGGAGGGAGCGAACCTCTCGACAAGCATAAAGTACATTCAATCTGATGCGGACAAGCTGAAAAGTGAGCTGGATAATGTTTCGAAGGGCATCGCGGCAATGAAGTCAAGAATAACTGCGCTGAATCGCTCAAAGGAGGGCTTCTCTTCTAAGAAGATAGAGATCGAGAAGGAGAGGGAGGTCCTGAAAGCTGAGTGTGACAACCTCTACAACGCGCTCAACAAGCCGACAGACAAGAAGCACGGTAGTACGAAGAGCAATGTGGAGCGGGTCAAGGTTCTTCGCGAGACAATTGAAGGGTTGAAGGTGAAGATAGGCCAGCTTGGAAAGGAGAACGAGATAAGGGATGAGAGGTCTCGCTCTATCGCCAAGGAGATAAAGGCCGAAGATGCTGCAATCAAGGGTTCCAAGTCAAAGGTCTCAGAAGCCGAGTCTGCTATAAGCGAGCAGGAAAAGAAGAGGATCGAGATACAGGAGAGCATAAAGAGCAAGAGCGACAGCTCATCATCGCTCTTCAAGGAGCTGCAGGCTTCCGAGGAGAAGATACAGAAGATGGGATTCCAGAAGGGTAAGATATCTAGTGATATAGACAAGATTGAACGCGATCTTATAGAGACAGAGTCGAGGAGGTCGCAGATGCAGACGAGGCTGAGCGACATAAAGGCAGAACTTCTCTCCTATCAGGAGATGGAGCAGGTCGAGTTCAAGGAGATAGATGAGCTTGAGAAGCAGAGCCTTGAGTGCAAGCACGAGATGGAGCTGCTCGGGAATGTCAACCTGAAGGCCCCGGAGGCGTACGCTCAGAGGAAGAAGGATGTAGACGAGGCCAGGCAGAAGCTCGACATACTTGAAAAGGAGAGGTCCTCGATACTTTCGATGATAGGAGAGATCGAGTCGAAGAAGCTCGGGGTCTTCAATGAGACATTCAGCGAGGTGAACGAGAACTTCAAGAAGCTCTATGGGAGCATATTCGACGGTTCGGCGCACCTTCTTATCGACAATCCAGCAGACCCGTTCAATGCGAGGCTCCAGTTCAGCATACAGATGGGTAGCAAGTCCCATTCGGAGCAGGAGCTATCTGGAGGTCAGAAGTCGCTCGTCATGTTGGCATTGATATTCGCGATACAGATGAGGAAGCCTATGTCGTTCTACATATTCGACGAGATAGACGTTGCGCTGGACAAGGAGAATTCCAAGAAACTTTCGAAGCTTATAAAGGAGTTGAGCAAGAACTCACAATTTATAGTTGTAAGCCACAATGATTCATTGATAACCATGGCCGAAGCCGCGATAGGGGTGGCGATGCAGGAGGGGCAGTCTCGTGCGGTCGGCATAGAGGTTACCAATAGGAGATAACCAGTGGTGGAGTGGCAAAGAAAAGAAAAGCGGATGGAAAAAGGGGCATAACTACCTGGCCCCTCTACATAGTGCTCGTTGCGGTCTTCATACTCTACATACTCTTCCAGGGGAGGCCCTCCCTGGCCATAATCTTCGGCGTTTCAGCTTTTGTCCTGATAATCGCGCTCATCGGCCTGGAGGTGATGAACGGTTCGAGGGAGTCGGGCAAGCTGAGAAATGCGCTCGAGATAGTGGTGGCGGTTGTTGCGGTGCTGATCTTCTGGTTTGCACTGAGGGCGCTCCTCCATACGAATTATCCGATAGATGCGGTTCCGAGCTGCAGCATGCTCCCGGTCCTGCAGCGGGGAGACCTGATAGTCCTGCACGGGGCTAACTCTAGCAGGATCGAGGCCCCCCAGGTGCAGGTCACCCCAAATCAGATGCAGAGCATGCTCAACAACATCGGATCTGAATCGTTGGAGTGCGTGGCCTACCAGGTCAACGGCAGAACTGCCAACATATCGCAGATCATGCTGCCTGGATACACCCTCGGGCTGTTCAAATCCGAGGCAAACGGGGGCGGAGAGCTTGTGCAGAACTCTAGCCAGGACAGCAACCTTGTAAGGTACACCTGCGGGGTGACGGATGTTAAATACAGCAACGGAACCGTGGAGCAGGAGGCGTACACAAAGTCTATAACGATAGGGAACACGACGATAACTGGGGACCGCAACAACAGCATAATAGTCTACCAGACGATACCGATGGATTACTTCTATCAGTTGGGAGACAGCTACATTGTACACAGGGTCTATGCGATAATCAACGCTAGCGGAACATACTACTACCTTACAAAGGGGGACAACAACCCGGGACTGGACATGCAGTACAACAACTACCCGATAAATGAGACATATGTTGAAGGAAAGGTGATAGGGACGATACCGCTGCTCGGATACCTAAAGCTCATCCTCAGCGGAACGCTCAGCCAGCCGGCTGGCTGCAACTCAACATTGCAGGACTAAAAAGCACTTCTAAAACTATAAATATCAAGAGTTATAGAGCACTTTTGATGTACTATGCCAGATTCTGCAACTAAGAAGGCACCAACTAAAACAGAGCAGATGCTTGGAGATCTGAAGGCAGACCCAACATTCCAGAAGCTGGTGCAGAGGGAGGACCGTTTCCAAAGGTTGGCAAAGTCTGTTACGGAAGATTTCGCCATGGGGATATACCTTCCAACATGGGGAGTTAGTAGCGACGCTGGTCGAACCTCAGGTTGGGTAGGTGTCAGGCAACTTCCTGAAGACACCAAAAAATGGATGCCGCGGCTTAAGGATAGTAAAAAATTTATGGATGCTCTTACGGATGAAATTAAAGAGGTGCTTAGCGACCCTGAATATAGCTCTGTGCTTTCGTTTGAGATTCATACGAATAATAGCCAAGGCCCATCAGTATATATTGTACCAGGCAATGCGTGCGGAATAATGCCAAATTACAGAGGAGACGGCTATGACTGCCATAATGTAGATAACAGGTTCCAGGCAGATGCTCTTGCGGCGGCCGCTATTGTGCTATTGAAGCATCTTTATCGCGCCATTGACGAATGCGAGCGAGACCCTAATGCCTTCTCAGATGGAGGGGATAGAGGTTATAGGGAATTTAAGTTACCTGGTTATGAAGAAAAAATGAAAAAGTATTCGAGATTAGGACTCGGTTGATTGACACATGTTTCTATCATAGCGACTCAAATACCTATATATATTTTTCCGTATCAATACTCTTGGGTTCTCTCTCGAAAGGGATTGTGCCCGTATGCTTAATTCTGGCGTGTTTTGCATGGCAGATCTGGCTAACGATATACGACTAGCTGTAGACAGCGGTAAGACAGCCCTCGGGCTCAAGACCGTCACAGAGTCGATAAGGAACAGCAGCGCAAAGCTCGTCATAGTGGCTGAGAAGAACAAGGAGTCAAACCTCCAGGACATACTGCACATTGCCGGCATTGCGGGAATAAAGATAATAAGGTTCCAGGGAAACCCTGTAGAGCTTGGCGCTGTGTGCGGAAAGCCATACTCGATATCGACGCTGTCGGTAATAGAGGCGGGGAACTCGAACATTCTAAAAGATTGATATTATGCCAAACGGAGAATTTGCAGCAAGGAAGCTCATAAGGATGAGGAGGCACCAGAGGCTCCTCAAGAAACCGCTCAAGAGAAGGCTCTTCAAGCTTAAGCAGAAGTACGACCAGATGGGCACCGTGCCGAGAGCCAGGGCGCTGGTCTTGCAGAAGACTGCCGTGGAGCAGAAGCAGCCCACATCCGGAATGATCAAGGGTGTAAAGGTCCAGATAATAAAGAATGGGAAGGCGGTCCACGCATTCGTGCCTGGCGACGGAGCGATAAACTTCATCGACGAGCACGACGAGGTAACGATAGAGGGGCTCGGAGGCTCGCAGAGGGGGCAGATGGGCTGCATCCCAGGATGGAAGTACAAGGTGGTCGAGCTTAACGGGACAAACCTGCAGCAGATAGTGAAGGGAAAGAAGGAGAAACCGAAGAGATGATGATATGGCAGAGGAAGAGAGAGGGGCCGGTGCACAAAACGCAGAACATGGCGTTGTTGAGCAGAAGCCCGCGGCTCCAAAGAGGGTAAGACGGGCTGCTCCAACCCAATCTGCCGATGCGAAGAAGGACATCTTCATGTCTGGATCCGCTCTCCTCTTCAACAAGTACAGTTATGATGTCGAAGTGTTTGACCCGAGCCTCAGGAACTACGTCAACCTGAAGCCGGTCATCTATCCAAATTCCTATGGAAGAAGGAGCCAGAACCAGTATCATAAGGCCAACATCAACATCATAGAGAGGCTTGAGAACTCTCTGATGAGGGGAGGAACAGGAGGAAAGGTTGGCGGGCGGGTGATAAGGACAAAGGGCAGGCTGCAGGGCAAGAAGGTGAAGGTGATAAAGACCGTGCAGGATGCATTCGAGATGATCAACAAGCAGACAAACATGAATCCAATACAGGTGTTCGTGATGGCGCTTGAGAATAGCGCTCCGATAGAAGACACTACAAGGGTCAGATACGGAGGGATAATATCTAACGTTGCTGTCGACGTAAGCGCGAGCAGGAGGCTCGACATTGCGCTGAGGAATCTTGCTATGGCAACCGTCACGAGCGCATTCCACAGCAAGAAGACCCTTGCCGACGCATTGGCAAGTGAACTTATACTCGCTTCTAGGAACGATATAAACAGCTATGCGATAAAGAGGAAGAACGAGACCGAGCGCATGGCAAGGAGCGCGAAGTAAAGGTGTACGCATGGCACGAAAGGAATATGTGGTCGAAGAAGTAGCAAAGATGATGAAGGACCACAAGCACATCAGGAACGTTGGAATAATAGCGCACGTCCACCACGGAAAGACATCACTTACAGATTCTCTGCTCGCCAGGGCAGGACTCATAGCGAAGAGCGTGGCTGGAGATGTTCTCTACACCAACTATGAGGAAATCGAGAAAGATAGGAGGATGACGATTAAGTCGGCTTACATATCATTCGGCTTCAACTACAAGAACGAAGACTACATAATAAACCTGATCGATACGCCTGGCCACGTCGACTTCGGAGGCCACGTCACAAGGTCGATGAGGGCCATAGACGGAGTAATACTTGTGGTCGATCCTACTGAGGGAATCATGCCGCAGACGGAAACCGTGCTGAGGCAGGCGATGAAGGAGAAGGCAAAGCCGGTTCTGTTCTTCAACAAGGTTGACAGACTTCTTACAGAGTTGCGATTGACGCCAGAGCAGACGCAAGAGAGGCTGCTCAAGCTGATAAACGAGATAAACCAGATGATCGAGAACTATGCCCCGGAAGGCTACGGGCAGAAGTGGAAGGTCAGCGTTGATGGAGGAAGCGTGGCATTCGGTTCGGCACTGAGAAGGTGGGCGATATCGAAGAGGATTATGGAGACGAAGAAGGCGACCTTCAAGGATGTTTTTGAGCTTACAGCGAAGAATGACCTGACTGCGCTCCAGGAGCTCTGCCCAATCGATGAGGCAACGCTCGCGATGGCAGTGGAGCACCTTCCAAACCCCGCAGAGGCGCAGCCGTACAGGATACCGCAGATATGGCACGGCGATCTCAACTCGCCGGATGGAAAGGCGATGCTTAGCACTGACATAAACGCCAAGGCGAACGTGGTCATATTCGGAATAAAATACGACCAGCAGGCTGGAGAGGTCGCCGTAGGCAGGGTCTTCTCCGGAACTGCAAAGAAGGGGACAGAATTCCACATATCGGGAAGGTCAAACACCCAGAAGCTGCAGCAGGTTGGAATATACATGGGACCGGACAAGGTCATTGTCGACGAGATACCGGCGGGCAACATCGCAGCGCTTGTGGGAATAAAGGACATATCTGTGGGAGATACGCTTAGCGAAGATCTTATAGAGCCGTTCGAGCAGATAAAGCACTACTCGCAGCCGGTCGTGACAAAGGCGATAGAGGCTAAGGACTCGAGGGATACTACAAAACTGATAGAAGCGCTCAGGATGCTTACAAAGGAGGACCCGACCTTGAAGGCGGAGATAAACCAGGAGACGGGAGAGCACCTCATAAGCGGTATGGGAGAGCTTCACCTTGAGACTGTTGAGACAAAGCTGAAGGACGACTTCAAGGTTCCAATAACGACAAGCGAACCGATTGTGGTCTACCACGAGACTATAGAGAAGAAGGCAGGCCCAATAGAAGGGAAATCGCCGAACAGGCACTCGAGGTTCTACATCACGGTCGAACCCATGCCAGCGACGATACTGAAGGCAATAGATGAAGGAAACATCCGTGAAGGAAAGCCGAAGGGGCAGGTTGCGATTGAGGCGATGATTGCTGCTGGACTGGACAGGCCGACAGCTAAGGAGGTCGAGCAGATAACAAACAGGTGCATGTTCGCAGACACAACGAAGGGAGTGCAGTACATGAACGAGGTCATGGAGCTGCTGCTCGACGGATTCGACGAGGCGGTGAAGGACGGACCGCTTGCTAGGGAGAAGTGCTCTGGAATAATAGTCAAGGTGGTCGACGCAACAATACACGAAGATCCGGTGCACAGAGGGCCCGCCCAGATAATTCCAGCGATAAAGAGGGCAATATACGCAGGCCTGCTCACCTCAGGGGTAATACTCGAGGAGCCGAAGCAGAACTTCACGATAAACATTCCACTCGATTATATGTCTGATGTGATCTCCTTCCTGCAGAGCAGGAGGGGCCAGATAATAAACATCGAGCAGGAGAGCGGGCAGGTATCGATACTGTCGAAGATGCCGGTTGCGGAGGTGATAAAGGGCTTCTCGAACGACCTGAGGAGCATGACGCAAGGAAAGGCTATCTGGTACCAGGAGTTCGCGGGCTATGAAAAGCTACCGACAGACCTGCAGAACAAGGTCGTAAGGGAGATAAGGAAGAGGAAGGGGCAGCCGGAGGAGCCTCCAAACGCCCAGTCTTTCATGGACTGAAGTGCCTCATAAAAAGCTTTAAATAGCTTAATAACTCAATACATTACTACAGTCTGTTCTTCTTGTATTGGCAGTGCCTGATACTGAATGAAGGAAACCGACGGTGTTAATATGGCAAAAACATATGTGAAGTTTGAGGTATCCAACGAAGTGGTAGCGAAGACGTACGAAGCATTGCAGCTAGCAAAGCAGTCTGGCGTGATAAAGAAGGGCGCCAACGAGGTCACAAAGAGCGTAGAACGCGGACTTGCAACATTCGTAGTCATGGCCGGCGATATAGAGCCAGAGGAGGTTGTTATGCACATTCCGATGCTCTGCGAGCAGAAGAAGATCCCATATTCGTATGTACCTACGAAGCAGGAGCTCGGAAAGGCTATAGGCCTAATAGTTCCGTGCGCTGCGATAGCGGTTGAGGGGCAAGGCACCGCAAGCGCGCTCATCAAGGACGTTGTAGGAAGGGTGACAGGATCAGCTCCAAAATCAGCTGCTGCGCCAAAGCCGGAGCAGCCGAAGGCCGAGAGGAAGCCTGCGCCGAAGAAGGAGGCGGCGCCAAAGCCGCAGCCGGCAGCCCCGATGGAAGAGAAAGAGGAAGAATGATTAGATGGCAGAGGAACAGTCCGGAAGACAGCTGTCAGGTTACCTGGCTGAGATAGTCGAGATCAACAACAAGAACAAGACAGGAATATACGGTGAAATTTATTCTGTAAGCTGCAGAATCCTTGAAGGAAAGGACAAGGGAAGGATCATAAGAAGGAACATGCTCGGGCCTGCGCGCGTTGGAGATGTTATAAGGCTGCCTGACACGAGCAGAGAAGCGAGAGAGATCAAGGTCAAGTAGGTCGTTTTATGAAATGCACATACTGCTCTGGTGAGGTGCCTAGGGGCGGGGGCATAATGTATGTCTACAAGATAGGCACGGTCAGCTACTACTGCTCAAGCAAGTGCTACAAGAACGATGTCATACTTGGGAGAAAGATCTCAAAGAAAAATGTAGTGAGAGAGAAGAAGGTAGAGAAGCAGGCAGTAAGTTGATTTCTAATTCTATAGTTGTTGCCCTTCAAATGAGTATCTAAGTGCATCTGCAGTGTCTGGTCTCACTAACTTGGGCTCTCGCTCTTCTTCGCGCGGAGCCTCTCCTAAAAACTTATATGCAACTCTGCTTTTTTCATCAAAAATATAGTGAACTATTGACTTTTCTGAAGAGAAGAGAGTTGCTTTTTTAACCTTTACAATAGGTTGTTGGCGATAAAAAGTCATTCCAGTCCTACTTTCCCATATAAACCCGAAAGACACACGTGTAGTCACATCTGAATCGGAGACACGGTCATACAAATCCGCATCAGTTATGACAGGGTTTCCGGGGTTTCCTACAATTTCACGTGCTGAAAAAGGTTGGTATGTCCCTTTGGTTCCTGTAATTGTGCTATAGAAAATTTGTAAAGGCTGTCCTGATTCTAATTCTGCTGTTACTGTGACGTATGGTCCATGCGAATTAACTGATAGTGGCCTAATTCCATATGGGTTTTCTCCTCTTTCGAAGCTTTGTAGAAGAGGTCTTCCATTTCTACGCATAATAACAGTAAGTCTAGCGAGTGTTGGAACCTCTTCTGCGAACTTTACATCGTTTGGATTAGACGCAAGGCTGGCAAACTCTTTTAGAGTTCTATCTATTCTTACTGATGGCGCTGCCATGCTAGCACTCTATTTATCCTGATATTTAAAACTTGGTGTATAGGGAAAAAGAGGCAGCCTGATTAACTTTTTATTGAAAACCTGTCGCTCACGAGCAGAAGAACAACATACACAAAGAGGCCAAAGTAGAGCCCTAATCCTACAAAGGTGAGAGCCCCCATAAGCAAAGCGGAATAGAGCACTCCTCTGTTACCTGAAGCGGCAAACCTCATTCTGGGCGCAAATAAGCGTTTTAACAGGATTTGGAATAGGAAAATGAGTATTATGGCTGCTACTGACACTATTACTAGGTGCACCCACTCTGGAATAAGTATGGGCACGCTAGATAAATAAAGCTGCGAGCTAGCAGAAGCTAGATAATTAAAATAGATCCTAAACCCGCCTATGCCGCCAAGGGAACTACTGAACGGCAGCGGAAACCTAGGAGTGATGAGATAAGCGATTCCACCGGCGAGAGTAGGCGTAGATTGATTAACAGATGTTGGTATCGGTGTGTATGTAGCAATTGGATTCGGGCCTGCATTTACAAAATGAAGCGCAAGCAGAGGCAATAGAAGAAGAATGACTACGTTGTAAATTATGGCGCTCACTATGCCTACGAAAAGCGGTTCGAAAGTCCTTGCTCCCTTCAATGACGATACAATCAGGAGGACTATGCAGGCCGCATAAGACGTATTAATCAATAATATTGCAGTGAGAACTGGGCTGCCAAAAGAGGTGATCAATATTGCCGTAAGCCCAATTGCATACAAAACCGCAAGAACAAGTGCAGCTATGCGCCAACTATCCATGCGTTTCATCTTCTAGTGCTCGCTCTTCTCAAAGAGCTCGTCCAGGTCCAGCTCCTCGTTTTCCTTTATCTTCTTGGTTAGATTTTCGTCACTGTAGTCTGGAAAGTGTACTCCACTGACAACAAGCATCACCTTCAGCGCATCCCTCTGCATGTCAGGGTCTATCCTTGCGCCCCATTTCAGCAGCGCGTCGTCCTTTATCCTTCCGGATATCTCCTGGAAGACGCTCTCCGCTTCCCTGAGCGTGAGGCTCTCTCCGCCGACTATATTTACAAGCGCCCTGTTAGCTGTTGCAAGGTCGGCATCAAGAAGCGGACTCCTTATCGCGTTATCAAGCGCAATTGTTGCCCTGCTCGTCCCATCGTTTGCAGGCAGCCCTTCTCCCGTTCCTATTACAGCATAACCTGAATCCTTGAGTACAGTTCTAAGATCCGCGAAGTCTATGTTTACCATTCCAGGCTTTGTTACCATCTCAACTATACCCTTTGTGGCACCCGCAAGTACTTCATCGGATATCCTGAATGCCATGTTTAGCGGCAGGTCTGGTGCAACGGAAAGCAGCTTGTTGTTGTGAATTATTATTGTTGTATCTGTTACTCTCTTTAGCTTTGCAAGCCCCTCTAGCGCGTTCCTCATCCTTGTCTTGCCTTCGCTTGAAAACGGTAATGTGACTATTGCGATTGTGAGTGCGCCTGCTTCCTTAGCCTCGTGAGCAATTGTTGATACCGATCCGGTTCCTGTGCCTCCACCAAGTCCACACGTAACGAAAACGAGCTGGGCGTCAGAGATCATGTGCCTTATTTCTTCTTTGCTTTCCACTGCCGCCTCCTCTCCTACCTTTATGTCGCTTCCTGCGCCCATGCCCTTTGTAATCTTCTTTCCAATAAGGAGCTTTCTCTCCGCCTTTGTCTTGACAAGGTGCGGGGCGTCTGTGTTCATTGCTATTAGTGTTGCGCCCTGAACGCCTATGCTCGCCAGTCTAGTTATAGTATTGCTTCCGCTGCCTCCAGTGCCAATCACATAGATCTTTGGCTTTGCGCTCTCTATGAAGCGCAATATCTCCTCGTCGTCCTTGCTTATTTCTGGAGGCATCGGATTACCAGTCGCTACTTGATATTGTCTACAAAGAGATAAAAATGCTACTACCAAGCAAAGATTTTAAGCTATGTTATGAGAATAGAGTGCATGGCTTCAAAAAAAGAGATACTAAAGCGCCCTGTAAAGGATATTTCGCTAAAGAAGGGCATGAAAGTGTCTGAACTCATGCATTCCATGGATTCCATAGGAGGATTCTCAGCGCAGCACATGGTAAAGGGGATAAAAATACTGAAAAGGATGATTGGTGACAAGAAATCTTTCAACTTCCTCTCATTTCCCGCGGATCTTGTATCCACAGGGCTTCGTGGGGTCCTTGCAAGTTCTGTGAAGTACTTCGATGCGATAATAACAACGGGTGGGACGCTCGATCACGACCTCGCAAGGAGCATTGGGGGGGAGTACAGCTTGGGCTCTTTCAGCGCTGACGATGCCCAGCTCCACAAGATGGGAATATACCGCCTTGGCAACGTTTTCATAGAAAACAAGGAATACGGACAGAAGGTCGAGAAGGAGTTCAGCAGGATTATGAATGACATTTACAGGTCAAAGGGCTACAAAAAGGAATACAGCGCGAGCGAGCTGACCTATGAATTCGGAAGGAGGATGAGCGATAATGGCTCAATAATAAGGCAGGCCTTCCTGAACAACGTGCCGATATTCAACCCCGGCATACTTGACGGCGCATTCGGGACGCAGCTTGCCATCTTTTCACAAGGCCATGACTTCAAGCTTAACCTGATACGCGATGAGTTGCTGTTGAGCGACATATCGTTCGACAACAAGGTTACTGGCGCACTGATGATTGGAGGAGGAATAAGCAAACACCACGTCATCTGGTGGAATCAGTTCAAGGGAGGGCTTGACTATGCGGTGTACATAACAACCGCAACGCAGTTTGACGGCAGCCTGTCGGGTGCCAGGCTTACAGAGGCGGTATCGTGGGGTAAGATAAAGGAGAAGGCAGAATATACAACGATAGATGGCGATGCTACGATAATACTGCCGGTAATGTTTTCTGCTATAGATTTGGTGTGAACATGCAAAAGACGATCAGAAGATCCCATAGGAAGATTGGAAAGAAGTATAGGAATGTGCAGAAGCTGAGACGAATCAAGAGGGCTCACAGGCGCACCTCCAGAAGAGTAAAAAGATAGTCAGACGATGTCCCTGTAGGTTTTGTCGTTAAACTCGTACGCTGTTACCTCGTCTCCAGTCCCGAGAGATTCTATCATCTTCTCTTTGCTTTCAAATTTCTTTATCCCATCATCAAGATGGAACATCACCACAGAGTTATTGAACTCGTAGTATACGGAAAGCCTCCTTATTTCCCCGTCTACCACAACAAGGACCTTGGCAGAGGGGTTGCCCAGGTTTATGAGCATGCTGCAGAGCAGTATGTTCCTGTCGAAAGTGTCCCCCATCATGAACGCCAGCGTCTCTTCCGGAACAAGCCAGAATTGCAAAGGAAGAAGCGCCTCCTCGACCTCGTCCTTTACGAAGGAGAATGCCTTTTTGCTTGCCTCCTCAAAGTTTTTGCTGTAGTCATAGGCTCCGAACGACGACTTTAGCTGGTCGGCCCTTACGGCGACCGCCCCGTTCTTCGGAGTTATGAGAGTGGGCAGTTCGGCAACAGATATGTTCTCCTTTTCCTCAATGTAGTCCTTGTACCTGGAGATTATTGCAAGGTATATCCTGCTAAGCCTCTCTGCTGTGTCTGGGCTTTTTTCAGCCATATTCCCCCTTTTATATTTGACGCAAAAGACTAAAATGACTCTTTCGCAATTATTACTGAGAGGATGGAGAACAAGAAGATCGCGGAGATATTCGATGAGATAGGGGACATGCTGAGCCTTGAGGATTTCCCAACCGCGAGGTTTGAGGTGAGGGCATACAAGAAAGCGGCACTGATGATAAGCACGATGCAGGAGCCGATAGAGGAGATATACAAGAAAGGCGGCAAGGAGGCGCTCATGGAACTTCCGGGCATAGGAAAGACGATGTCGAATCATATTGAGGAATACATAAAGACCGGTAAGATTCTCAAGTACGAGAAGCTGAAGAAGAAATACCCGATCGACATGTCTGGAATGACATCTATAACAGGCTTGGGCGCGAAACGTGCCATCCTGCTGTACAAGAAGCTTGGAGTTAAGAACATTGAAGACCTGAAGAAGGCGCTGGAATCCCACAAGATAAAAGAGCTTGAAGGATTTGGAGCGAAGAGTGAGGAGGTCATAGGGAAAGGCTTGTCCCTTTTAGAGTCAAGCAAAGGGAGGATGCTGCTCGGGTACGCCCTCCCTGTAGCTGAGCGTGTAGTGGAGAAGCTTAGGAAGAGCGGTCTTGTGGAAAAAGTGATGATTGCCGGTTCAGCAAGGAGGATGAGAGAGACAATAGGTGATATCGATATACTTGCGATATCGAAAAAGAATGAGGAGGTGATGGACTTCTTCACCAAAATGGATGAAGTTGACAATGTGATGTCAAAGGGGCCCACAAAGTCCTCTGTTTGGCTGAAGATTGGTATGGGTTGCGACCTTAGGGTGTTGGAACCGCAGAGTTTCGGCGCTGCGGTGCAGTATTTTACGGGCAGCAAGGACCACAACATACAGGTAAGGCAGCTCGCGGTTAACAAAGGGTGGAAGCTTAACGAGTATGGCCTATTCGACAAGAAAAACAAGAACGTTGGAGGGTCTACAGAGGAGAGTATATATGAAAAACTCGGCATGCAGTACATGCCGCCTGAGATGAGAGAGGCGAGGGGGGAGGTAAAGCTTGCCCTGGAGCATAAGATACCGAAACTTGTGGAGCTTTCCGACATAAATGGCGACCTGCACACCCACACTAAAGAAACAGACGGCGTTAACACTCTTGCAGAGTTGGCAAACGCTGCGGTCAAGAACGGTCTGAAGTACTTTGCTACCACTAACCATTCGAAGAGCGAGTATGTAGCGCGCGGAATGGACGACAAGAAATTTAAGGATTTTTCGAAGAAGGTCGAGAAGGAGAAGAAAGAGTTTGAAGGAAAGATAGAGATACTGTATGGCGCTGAGGTTGATATTCTTAAGGATGGCAGCCTTGACCTAAGCAAAAATACGCTAAACTCGATGGA
Source organism: Candidatus Acidiferrum sp. (assembly GCA_035509375.1). Taxonomy (GTDB): domain Archaea; phylum Micrarchaeota; class Micrarchaeia; order Micrarchaeales; family Micrarchaeaceae; genus JAJZAB01. The sequence continues at coordinate 51,745 of DATJLP010000004.1, read as the reverse complement.
CTGCGTTGTGGGAGCTATCCACTCGAACTTCACAATGACTCAGAAGGAGATGACTGATAGGGTGATAAAGGGGATCGAGAGCGGGCTTATCAATATATTTGCGCATCCGACAGGCAGGCTCGTAGGTGAAACCCAGTTTCACCATCCAAGAGCTCCATATGCGATAGATTTGGAGAGGGTTGCAGAAGCCGCAGAGAGGAATAATGTTGCCCTCGAAATCAACTCTTTCCCTAATAGGACGGACCTGAATGACACGAACATAATGCTCGTATCGAAATACAAGATAATGTTCGCTATAGACACGGATGCCCACATGCTATCACACCTGCAGTTCATGAGGTATGGAGTTGGCACTGCAAGGCGTGGGTGGCTGACAAAAGATAGAATACTTAATGCCTTGCCGCTTAAAGATTTAATGAAAAGACTTTCAAAGTGAACGAATGACGCTTAATGAAAAGCAGGAACTGCTTGTAAAGCTGTACGACGCCGAGCTTCTGCACGGTGAGGTATACAAGAGGTTCTCCATCTCTGAAAGCGATGAGAAGATGAGCAGCACCCTCTCCAAGCTCTCATCACTTGAGGGATACCATGCAGGTTTATGGGGTAAGGTGCTTTCTCTAAATAAGGTTGCAAAACCTAAGACAGACCAGTCTGCAAAAAGATCATTGATACTTTTTTGCAAATCGTTATTGGGACTTGCGCTCACTGTCAAGATAATCGAGCATACTGAATCAAACCTACATCAGAGATTCGGTAGAATAGTTAGGGATGAAGGCCTATCTACAAAGGAAAGTTCTCTGATAAAGAAGGTGAGGCACAGCGAGGAGACAGAGGAAGAGCGGCTCGAAGGCTCGATAGTTGGCCACAGCAGGATATTCAAGAACATAAGGGACGTGATGTTTGGGATGAATGATGGCCTTGTTGAGCTGCTGGCCGTTGCAGTTGGACTCGCAGCCGCATTGCAAGCTTCTGTCCTGATATTTCTTGCTGGTTTCATAGTTGCGATATCCGGCACTCTGTCAATGGCAGCCGGGGCTTATCTTTCCACAGGCTATCAGAAAGATATCGATGTTAAAACGCGCAGGATCGAGGGCGGTGCATCGGCGCGCTCATCCGCCTTTTATGTGGGAATATTCTACTTTGTTGGCTCCCTCTTTCCATTATCCCCATTCGCTTTTGGACTGTTCGGCTATACAGGAATCATAATAGCGATTGTGCTTACCTCTATAGTGCTAACGTTCACCTCATCCTTGATCGCGCTTGCGAGCGACAAGAGCGTTATCAGGAGCATTGCAAAGACCCTGCTCATCTCTCTCGGGGTAGCTGCGATAACGATACTTCTTGGAGCCTACATAAGGAATACCTTCCACATAACAGTCTAGGTAAAAAGGAATTTAGATAGGTATAAATACCAATTTTTCCTAATTGTAATTTACTTGTTATAAGGGGGTTAAAATGGCAGACGAAAAGAAGGTAGCGGAGATGATTGTCAATATAACTGCGAGGATGGAGATGCTCATGAATGACATGAGCGTTCCAAAGAACGTGCGCACCGCAATAAGCGAGGCGAAGGCAAAGCTCAACCAGAAGGGGGAGTATGTCGTGAGGGTATCTTCCGCGATATACAGCATTGACAGCGTAAGCAATGACATCAACCTTCCGCCCCAAGCCAGGACAATGCTATGGAGCATACTCAGCATGCTTGAAGCGATCAAGGAATAATATTTACATGGCCGGAAAAGATGTAGTAAAAGAGCTCTCAAGCACACTATCACAGGCGCGGATACTTTTGGCAGGCGATGTCGACTCCTCTCTGCTCAAGGAGATCGATATAAACACGATAGTAACGCGCCTGATAGAGCTGCACAAGAACGATCTTGGGATAAGCGTTGCGAGCAGGGATGAGATAATCTCCATAATAGGAGACCTCTCGAGCGAGAAGACGCCGGTCCCTGTAGAGATCGTGAGGAAGAGCGGGTTCAACCCTACCGCAGCGGAGATAGACGCAGAGTACAGGATATTCAACAAGGAGAGGCTTACCGCCGAGGGAAACATAAACGATTTCATTGACTATTTCAAGAGCAGGCTCGAGAAGGTACGAAGAATAATATCCGAAAGGAGGTCTGGCGGGTCATTTTCGGCAAACATAGAGGTTACCAAAAGCTACACCAGCGGCAGGGAGGTCACCATCGTGGGCATGGTCTCGTCAAAGATCACCACAAAGAAGGGCAACATAATGGTTGTGGTGGAGGACGAGACATCCGACCTGAAGGTCATATTCATGAACGGGTCGTCGCAGCAGTCGAGGGCGCTCTTCGAGAGCAGCAAGAACCTGATAAACGACGAGGTTGTCGCAATAAAGGGCAAGCTCTCAAACCAGTTCCTGATGGCCAACGCGATCGTATGGCCCGATATACCGATAAAGGAGGTGAAGAGGACGCATGACGACATCGGGATCGCCTTCATGTCGGACATTCATGTGGGGAGCAGGCAGTTCCTTGAGAAAAACTTTTCGAAGATGCTCAAGTGGCTTAACGGGGAGGCGCAATCAGCGAACGCAACCCTTGCCGGGAAGATAAAGTACATAATAATGGCAGGGGATGTCGCCGACGGCGTGGGCATTTATCCTGACCACGAGCGCGAGCTTGCGATACCGGACATCTACCTCCAGTACAAGCTCCTCTTCAACTTCATAGAGACCATACCAGACTACATCCATGTGTTTGTGATGCCGGGCAATCACGACGCCGTGGGAAGGGCCGAGCCGCAGCCGCCCATCGGCGAGGAGCTCTTCAAGGATTTCAAGAGGGACAACGTCCATATGGTCACCAACCCGAGCTTCATGACGCTTCACGGCATCGACGTTCTCTCATACCATGGGACATCTTTGGACTCGATGATACGCGCGCTGCCCGACACAAGCTACTCCGCGCCAGAGAAGGCCATGGTTGAGCTGCTCAAGAGGAGGCACCTCTCCCCGATATACGGAGGTAATGTTGTCGTGCCGAGCAAGGAGGACCAGCTCGTGATAGACAAGGTGCCCGACATACTGCACATGGGGCACATTCACAAGAATGGGCTTGCGGAATACCACGGCGTTAAGATAGTGAACAGCGGCACGTGGCAGGGCAGCACGGCGTTGCAGGTGCGCTCGGGCCACATGCCTACCCCGTGCATACTTCCGGTATACGAGGGAAAGCAAGGGACATTCACCTCTGTAAATTTTGACGGTGCGGAAGCATGGAAATAGATGAATACTTTGGATCTTTGTCGGAAGGCGCGGACAGGGCCTACGCTGTTGCTGAGGCAGCGAGGAGGAAGGGCTACGATCCAGAGACCTTTGTGGAGATAAAGCCTGCGCCGGATATAGCGTCAAAGGTTGAGGGGATCATAGGGCTCGATGGGATAGCGGGTGCGATAAGGGAGAAGCAGCATGACAGGACAAGGCAGGAGCTCGCTTTCGAGATGGTAAAGGAGATATGCACAAACGAGAAGTTCGCGATGGACACCAAGGCAAGGATAATCCTTGCGGTCAGGATAGGCCTCTCGATTCTGACAGAAGGAATACTTGTGGCGCCAACAGAGGGAATGCCGACCATTGAGATGTACAAGAACCCCGATGGCACCGATTACATCGCGATGGTTTACGCTGGTCCGATAAGGGCTGCGGGCGGAACGAGCGCGGCCCTGTCGGTCGCGCTTGGCGACTATGCAAGAAAGTTCTTCAACATAGACCAGTACAAACCGCAGCGGACAGAGGTTGAGAGGTATTTGGAGGAGATACAGCTGTACCACACAAGGAGCGGCAAGCACCTCCAGTACCTGCCGAGCGAGTCTGACATAAAGACGATACTCGAAAACTGCCCGGTCTGCGTTGACGGAGTTCCCACAGAGATGATAGAGGTGAGCGTGCACAGGAACGTCAAAAGAATAGACGCGAACGGAGCCGAGAAGATAATAACCAACAGGGTGCGCGGAGGCGTGGCGCTTGTCGTGTGCGAGGGAATCGCCCAGAAGGCAAAGAGCGTGCTGAAGTACTCAAAGGCTGCCGGGCTTGACTGGAACTGGCTCAATTCAATAATAAGGGTTGGCAAGGCAACAGCGCAGCAGGGGGCGAAGGAGGAGCAGAACGACCCAGCCTTCCTGACAGAGCTTGTTGGCGGGAGGCCGGTAATAGCCTACCCGGATTACAGGGGAGGGTTCAGGCTGAGATATGGGAGGTCCAGGCTCACCGGAATAGCAGCGAAGGGATTCAGCCCGGCAACGATGACGGTTCTTGAGGATTTCATAGTGATAGGCACTCAGGTAAAGATAGAGAAGCCGGGGAAGGGCAGCGTGGCCATGCCGGTAGACACCATTGAGGGGCCGTTCGTCAAGCTTAAGAGCGGGGAGGCCTTCCGTGTCAACACCGCGGAGCATGCAAAGCAGCTCCTGGGCAAGATAGACAAGATACTTAGCGTGGGTGACATGCTCATCACCTACGGGGACTTCAAGAAGACAAACACCCCGCTCATTCCATCGAGCTATGTGGAGGAGTTCTGGTACGCGCAGCTGAAGAAGAACGGATACAAGGGAGAGATGCCTAACCCGGAGAGCTTCGAATCCGCTTACAGGATCTCAAAGGAGCACAACGTGCCCCTCCACCCCAGATACCTCTACGAGTACCAGGACATGAGCATGCCGGAGCTGGAATCGGTTGTCAGGGCGGTTGCCTCCTCCAGCATAAAGAGGAAGGGCGAGAGCGTTTTCGATGTTGATGAGATTACAATAGGGAAGGAGGCAGCAAATGCGGTTAGGGTCCCCATCGAGATACTCTGCATACCGCATTTCGATGACGGAGAAATAAAGATATACAGGGATGACGCCCAGAGCCTTCTTGTTACGCTCGGCTTTACGGAGAAGGAAAAGGTGAAGGTGGACCAGAAGGTTATTGACGCATATAAAGAAGATGACATGTTCAAGGTGCTGAACAGCCTATCCCCGGTAGTGATAATGCAGAGGTCCTCAAGGATAGGCGCCAGGATAGGAAGGCCGGAGAAGGCAAGGGAGAGGCTCATGAAGCCTGCGCCCAACATGATCTTCCCAATAGGGGAGAATGGTGGTAAGGAGAGGAACATCTCAAAGGCATACTACTCGGCCAAGAAGCAGTTCAGGGCGGGCGGCATAGACATAGACATGGCAAACTACAAGTGCATCGAGGGCGGCGAGCCGGTAAGCTCGTTCTACTGCAAGGCCCACGGCTCGCGCGCGTTCATAGAGAGGAGGTGCTCCAACTGCGGAAGGATAGGCGGCAGGGAGAAGTGCGAGAGCTGCGGGGGACCGACAACGGGAAGCACAACCCGCTCTATAGACATAATAAAGGAGATGGACGCGGCGCTCGACGGCCTCCAGATAAACCTTGCCAAGACCGTCAAGGGCGTGAAGGGCCTGATGAACACAGACAAGATACCAGAGCCGCTCGAAAAGGGAATACTGAGGAGCAATTTTGGAATATACACCTTCAAGGACGGAACCTGCAGGTTCGATGCAACGGACGCGCCGATGACCCACTTCTATCCAAAGGAGGTAGGCGTCGACATAGGAAGGCTCTCCCAGCTTGGCTATGAAAAAGATTTTGAGGGTAAGAAACTTGAGAGGGACGACCAGCTCCTTGAGCTGAAACACCAGGACGTGATAATAAACAGGAGGTGCGCGGAGTACATGCTCAATGTTACAAGGTTCGTTGACGCGCTGCTTGAAAGGTACTACGGGCTTGGGCCGTTCTACAACGCAAAGAGCGTTGAGGACCTGGTCGGCCAGCTTGTGATAACGTTGTCGCCCCACACATCTGCAGGCGTTCTTGGAAGGATAATAGGGTTCTCCGACGCGCTTGTGGGGTTCGCGCACCCATACACAATATCAGCAAGGAGGAGAAACTGCGACGGAGATGAGGATACAACGATGATGCTGCTCGATGGGCTGATAAACTTCTCGAGGAGGTACCTGCCGAGCATCATAGGTGGGACGATGGACGCGCCGCTCATACTTTCGATAAACATCGCACCTGAAGAGGTTGACGACGAGGTGTGGTGCATGGAAACGATAAGCAATTATGGCATAGAGTTCTATGAGAAGACGCTGGAGAAGGTGCAGCCATCTGAGGCCCAGGTGGGAACGGTGAACAACAGGCTGAATACAAAGGAGATATTCGACAACCTGCTATTCACGCACGTCAGCACCATCGGGGCAATCGCAGACTCTCCGAAGAAGAGCGTCTACACGAAGCTCAAGACAATGGACGAGAAGGTGGAGCTGCAGTTCAAGCTGATGGACAAGCTCTACAGCATTGACAAGCGCGACACGGCAAGAAGGCTGATATCGAGCCACTTCATGAGGGACCTTATGGGAAACCTTCATTCGTATTCGGAGCAGGGGTTCAGGTGCGTATCTTGCAACGCAAAGTACAGGAGGATACCCCTTGTGGGAAAGTGCACGAGGTGTAATGGTAAGATAATACTCACGATATCCAAGGGAGGTATAGAGAAGTACCTCACCATGGCGACAAACCTGGCAGATAGGTATGACCTTGAACCCTACATGAAGCAGAGATTGCGCTTGATAAAGGATGAGATAGAGACTGTGTTCGGGACTGTTGGGACAGAAGGTTCGTCAAAGCAGTTTAACCTCTCAAAGTTTATGTGATTCCTATATAATGATAGTATTAAATACTTAATCCTGCATATTAATTAACATGTGAGGTTAATCAATGTCTGAAGAGTCGTACACTTTGATAAGAGACATAGAAAGTGGTGACATAGTAAGACTAGATTTTAGGTGGATAATGAATAAAAATAAAATAACAGATTTTACAATAAATGTTTGCCTTATTGAGGGTGAAAATATTGTGGAGGTTTACAGAATAGATACAAAACATGGTTATGCACATGAGCACAGGTTTTGGAAACAACAGGAGCCAAAAAAGTTAGATATAAACTATAACAAATTGTTTATAGAAAAGAAAGTAGAGGTTTTAGAGAATTATCACTAGAAAAGAAAGTAGAGGTTTTAGAGAATTATCACAAATAGGTATTACTGTTTAAACAAAATAGGTGAAAAAATGGATAAAACGGATAAAATGATGAGTAGAATGTTGGATTACGCAATAGAAAGGCCAGAAAGTGCGCCGAATAGAGTGTTGGTTGTAGATTTCAGCAAAAGTAGCATAGAAAAGATACTTACACCTGCAAGGGTAGAGATAATGAGAGTAATATTGCATGATAAACCGAAAACTGTTGGAAGACTTACAACAATACTAAAACGTCCAAAGGAATCGGTATCAAGAGATCTGAGAATACTCTCAAATTATGGACTTCTATCATTCACCAAAACTGGTAGAGAAAAGATGCCAAAAGTTGAAAAGGACATAATAACTATGCAACTGGCAGTCTAAAACAACCTCTGCTGCTTCGCCGATGTTCTTTTTCCTGAGAGCTTGTCAACGAACTTCTCTATCCTGTCAACAGAGAAGTCGTGCTCCTTGCACATGAAGTCTATTATCGCCTGCCTGTCTGGGCTGTCGTTAAGCCTGCCCTCCATGTCTTCCAATCCGTTGTCGGACACCTCCGGGTTTAGAAATAGGTCCTCCACCTCTCGTATGTCTATGTCGAATTCAGCCTTGTACTTTTCCTTCACATACCTCTCTATGTCTGATACGGAGCTTGCCTCCTTCACGATCTTCATCGCTGTCTTGGGCCCCACCCCCTTTATCCCGTCGTTGAAGTCCGTGCCGAGGAGTATCCCTATCCAGATGAGCTGCTTCTGGCTCAGCTTCAGCTCCCTCAGCGTCTCTTCCAGGTTGACCATCTCCGGCTCTATGTTTATGTAGATGTTCTTTCCGGGCAGCTTCCTCCTGCCGCTTATCGTAAGGTTCCTTACAACGATTGGCGATCCGAAGAGCAGCGTGTCATAGTCCTGGCTTGCGGCCGCGTACGCCACCCCCTTCCTGCACATGTAGCACGCCTCCGCCTCTCCCTCTCCGGGCGCGTTGACGAAAGGTATCCCCATGTATGTGAGGAGCTGCCTCGAGCTCTCGATCACGTACTTGTTTATTCGGGTGCTCTGCTGGGCGTACTTCCTTGCGTCTTCCATCTCCCCAGCTTCCTTTGCATGCTGCCATGCCTCCATCGCCTCGTTGCGCCTCTTCATTCTCGCCTCTATGGTCTTCTTCTTCAGCGTTGATGGAAGTCCATCAAAGACATAGATCGGCTTTATCCCGTTCTCGACAAGCTCTATTGTGCGATAGAGAAGCCCCGATAGGTGACTTGTCACATTTCCCTTCTTGTCCATAAGCGGAGTCCCGTCAGGCCCCCTTATTATCGTAAGGAATTGGTAGAGGACGTTGAATGCGTCTATCGCCACTACCCTTCCGTTGAGCTCCTGCAGGGTAATCTTCCTCTTCACTGCAAGCTTGCTCAAGTCTACTGACATTTACACGACCTAGGATGCGAAGAAGTCCCCCATCGTCACGCCGCCGCCCTTCTTGGTGTGGACCTTTGGTTCGTCTCCTTTTTGCTGCGTTATCTTTATGTGCAATGCCTTCTCGATCTTCTTCGTAAGCTCTATTGATGGACGTGTCTTCTCCTCTTCAACCTTGAGAAGGTGCGATTCCTTCTCGTTTATCATCTCGCCCAAGACCTTCAACGGGAGCTGCATCTGATCCCTTGCAGTGTGTATCGCCTTCCCGTAGTTGTCGATTAGCTCGACCTCTTCGTCAGCCCTCTTTATGGTCTTCCTCTGCGGCGTGCCCTTTCGCTCCTCTACCTCCTTGTATATTATCTTCTTTCCTTTAGCGCACGAGGAACAGACCCTGAGATCAGACTGCTCCACAGAGACGATATATACATCGTTTATCTTCCTGCCGCACAACTCACACTCCTCCACAATCCCACCGCTATATTATGGAATTTTGCTATTAAAACCTTTTCGCAAGGGAAGCGCTTATATAGCTTTTACAAGATAACCTATGTTTCACATGGCTCAGAGTAAGAACTCAATGAAGGCATTCTACTCAAACCTGGCGGTAGTTGCGATATTCGTATTGGCATTCGCCGCGATTGTCTTCTGCTACTACGCCAACTTCCTCAGCGTTCCTACAAGGGCGATACTTGCGATCGCCATGCTTATGCTTTCCGGAACACTGATACAGAGGGTAAAGTCGCTCAAGGGCGGCTATGGAATGTACATGTACGGGAGCGAGCGCGGCATAAAAACTATAGACGGCATAGCAAAGAGGAACGTCAGCTTCTGGAAGCAGATGGCAACGTGGGGGCTTGTGATGGGGTTTGGGCTCCTGACCTTCCCGCTGCTGAAAGGCAAAATAAGCAGAAAGGGGCTAATATTTGGGATCGTCTCGATCATACTCTTCCTCTATTTCGTGATACCGTGCATCGATGTCCCGTTCCAGTTCATAAAGATCGCAGCCATACAGAACGTTGTTGGGAGCGGACCACTCACCTGCACTCCGACATTCGCTGGGCTTTCGCTGCTGGGGATTTCGATATACGTGTTTACAGTGGTTGCAGGGTTCTCTGGCTTCATAATAGCGTCAGTGCTGGGATATGGCGCCAAGGTGCTTTGGAACATAAGCGGATACGCAATCGGCGCGCTTTCTGGAGCGCCGCAGACCTCCCTGCTCACCAGCCTGGTGCCGGGCGTCGCCCCGATAATACCGGGCATTGACATCCCCCTTATTGCAGGGATCTGCTCTTTCATAGTCATACTTACAATCCATGAGTTCTCCCACGGAATACTTGCGAGGATATCAAAAATAAAGATAAAGTCGATAGGCGTCCTCTTCTTCGGGGTCATACCCATAGGGGCGTACGTCGAGCCTGACGAGAAGGCGGTCAGCAAGCTCGACAAGGAGCAGCAGAACAGGATATCCATTGCAGGGGTGTCATCCAACTTGATAGCCTCGATAGTTTTCTTTGCCCTCATGTTTGCCATGCTTGCTCACGTTGTCCCGTATATCTACCAGAACCAAGGGGTCTTCATAACCTCGATCATACCGAACACCCCTGCAAACGGAATACTTGTCCCGGGAATGCAGATACTCTCCTGGGACGGGCAGCAGGTAACAAACTCCACAAACCTTGCAGCTGCCACGGCAGGCGACCTTCCCGGCTCTGTAATCAAAGTTGTCACCAACAACGGGAGCTACAGCTTCACGGCTGTGGCGATAAACGGGTCTGCGCGCGGTTACATAGGAATATACGCAGCCCAAGAAGAGGAAATTGTCAACACCGCATATGCGCACTTGATGTACTTCTTTTACACCTTCTTTGCCCTCTCTTTCATACTGAACTTCCTCATCGGCGTGGTCAACCTGCTTCCGATACCGGGGTTTGACGGCTTCAGGGTCTACAAGACGAACATAAAGAGCGCTTTCTTTGTTAGGTTCGTGACCGCGCTCATACTGATAGGGCTGGCGCTCAACGCGCTGCCGTGGCTATTCACCCTGATCCACTAGGGCATGGCGGCCTTTCTGAGCTGTGAAACGGTGCCAAAGCGCATCGTTGACCCATATCCCATCGTTATCACCTCCATTTCATCGACATCCATGTGCTTGAAAACAGGGGAGAGCAGCTCGTCTTGCGGGACGATGTTGACATCGGTGCCTGACGCGAAGTAGTTTATCGCTGGCAGCACGAGTATCTTTTTCCTTTTCAGAACTCCATATAGGAAGCACCTAAGCTTGTCCTTCTTTCCCGCCTTGTTGAATATCGATATGGCTGGGTGCTCGTGGCCCATTATGAGCATCTGCGCTTTTGCCGCATGTGCGGGCATTTCCTCTCCATGGAAGAAGAGGTAGCCCCCTATGTTTGCCTCTTGCCTGTATATCTGCAATTTGAAAGGCTCCTTGTACCTCTCGACAAAGTTGTCGTGGTTGCCCTTTATGAGTATCAAAGATGCGCCCCTGCCCTTTGCAAACTCGACAAAATCGTAAAGCTCGTTGTACTCTTCCTGGTCTACCGTGGAGAACTCGTTCTTTATGTCGCCATCGACGATTATCTTGTCGGCTTTGGTCTCTTCTAACGCTTTTGTAAGGATCTTGCAGATGTGCTTGAGGTTCACCTTTGGTATCAAGACCCCCTTCTTTGCCATGACCCCCTCATACCCAAGGTGGGGGTCTGCTATCACGATGGCGTTTATGCTCTTTATGAATATTACCGGGAGTCCCTCAAGCAGCTCGATGTCTTCGGTGAGTTTCATTCAACCACTCTTCTTTATTCTCTCCATTACAAGCTTGTGGAGCGACTGCAGGTACTTCTGCCTCTCCTTCATCTGAACAACGTCGGCGTGGCCGAATGTTATCATTCCGTGCGCAAAGGGCGAAGCGAAGGGCGTCTCTATGAACTTGTGCTTTATCGCCCCGCTTTTCAGGTCGGCGAGTATCTTCTCTGTCCTTGGAATATCCATGACGTCATTGAATATCTCCCTGTACGCCTCCTTTATTATCGGGAAGTTGGGGTCGATCTGCTCTGCGGCGTTGAGGATCAGCTGTGAGTTGACCTGTTGCCTGCCCACGGTTATCTTGTAGCCTTTGTAGTTCCTAAGTATCATGAAACTCCTTGCGGCTACGTGCCTGAACCTTCTTCTCATCAGCTCCGTCTTCCTTATGTTTCTCTTCAGGATCTGCTGTATGTTGGCGCTTATTATGTCGGATATGAGGTCTTCAACCATGTTCTTATCGATGTCTATCTCCTCTTCTGTTGACAGGACGAACCCGTTGTCGTTCACCATTATGCCGATGTCTATGTCTAACATCTCTCCCAGGAGAATGGCGAATAGCCTTGATAGTGCGTCGTTTATCCTCCTTCCGTAGAGGGAATGGAATATCAGATATCTCTTGTCCGATTCCGGCTCGGTTGTATACTCTATAAGCAGCAGTTTATCGTTTGGGACCTCCTTTGCGAAGAGAAGCTGCTCAACGAAGTATCCGAATATGGCGCTCTTGGCGTTCTCGTCCACAGGGAGCGCGTCAAGAGCCTCCTTTGCTTCCTTCGGCAATGCGCCTTTCCTTATGAGCGACTTTACCTTTACTTTCTTTATGCAGTTTTCCACTATTTTTGTGAACGCACCCCTGAACCTTCCGATGTCTACCGCTAGCTCGTAGCTGAGCGGCAGCTGTTCAGAGAACCATGGGGGTATTGTGGGCGTGGCGCCCTTCGCATCTGTAACGTGGCAGGTCATTCCCTTCGAGTATTCGAACCTGTACATCCGGCCTCCAAGGGCAAATACATCGCCAGGCTTGAGTCTTGTAAGGAATTCCTCCTCTATGTTGCCGATCCACTTCTTTCCCGAAACAACGTTGATCGCAACCTCGTCTGGTATTGTGCCCAAATTCAGCATGTAGATGACCTTGGTGAACCTGCCGCGCCTGCCAAACGCCTTTTCCTTTTCGTCGTACCATATCTTTGCATAGACCCTCCTGCTCTCCAGGCCCACATATGTCCCTGCAAGATAGTTGATCAGGTACATGAAGTCGTCCTTATCGAGCTTGTGGTATGAATATGCACGCCTCACAACATCGAGCGCCTGGTCTATGTCCCATTTGTTTGTAAGCGACATGCCCACTATGTGCTGCGCCAGTATGTCCAAGGGGTTCTGCGGCACGGTGAAGGAGTCAAGCCGCTTCTTCAGCGCAGCATCAAGCATTACCGTGCATTCCACAAGGTCGTCCCTGTTGAGGACGATCATCTCGCCCTTTGCTGCGGCCTTGAAGCTGTGGCCGGCCCTTCCGAACCTCTGGACGGCCCTGGTTACGCTCTTTGGCGACCCCAGCTGCACAACATTCTCTATGGAGCCGATATCAACACCCAGCTCAAGGCTTGTGGATGAAACAACGCACTTCAGGGATCCTTTCTTTAGGAGCTCCTCCACCTCAAGCCTGGACTCCCTGGAAAGGGAGCCGTGGTGCGCGGCTATGTCCTCGCCGTAATCGAACCTCTTCTTGAGGTTGTAGACAACCCTTTCGGTTCCGCTTCTCGTGTTGGTGAATATCAGCGTGCTCTTGCTCTCTTTTATTATCTTGTTTATCTCGCCGTACATCAGGTCCTCAACTTTCTCGTCCTTGCTGTAGACAAGGTCCTTGACAGGGCTCATCGCAACGACCTCGAGGCGCTTGGACCACGATGCGTCGACTATTATGCAGTCCCTGGGCTCCCCCTTTGAATAGCCAACGAGGTATTTTGCCGCTTCATCAAGAGGGTGTAGTGTCGCGCCCAACCCGACCCTGGTGAAGTTATTCTCGGATGTCTCGACAAGCCTTTCCAAAGACAGTGCAAGGTGGACCCCCCTCTTGTTGTTTGCGAGCTCGTGCACCTCATCTATTATCGCGAATTCCAGGCCTTTGAAGTTGAGCGCGAACTTCTCGGAGTTGAGAAGGATGGCGAGGCTCTCTGGTGTTGTAACAAGTATGTTTGGCGGCTTGAGGAGCTGCGTCCTCCTCTCCTTCTGTGTGGTGTCGCCGGTCCTTACAGCGATCGTGACCTTTCTTATGTTGTCCTTTATTATGTCGACCCCCTTCTCTTTGATTATCTGGTCGTATACCTGCTCCAAGGGCACCATGAGGTTCCGGTATATGTCATTGTTGAGCGCCCTGAGCGGGGATATGTAGATGCAGTATATCCGGTCTTCCAGCTTTCCCTGCAGCGAGAGGTCGAAGAGCCTGCTTATTACTGAGAGGAAGGCAGACATCGTCTTCCCACTGCCGGTTGGCGCCGTTATCAGCGTGTTCTTGCGCTCACTTATCAGCTTGAATGAGTACTTTTGTGGGGGGGTAAGCTCCTTGAAGTTTTCTATGAACCACTTCCTCACATAATCATTAAGCACAGACAGGCTCTGGTCGTCAGTGAAGGGTGCTCCTGCCTGCGTGATCATGTGGCCACCGAAAAAACGTAGGAGTTAAATCGCAGCGGAAGTTTATATGCTGTTTGCTTTTCCTGAGAACTTCAAGTATAAACTACCGTAATGCCTCAAAAAACCTTTAAACCTGTACTCTGTTTCATATTTGTGCCTGGGAGGAAAGTTTTGGGGGAGGAAAAAGCGAGCGCTGGGGTAGCGATAGCGGTGGTGGGCATCGTTGTCATCATTGCCTTGATGGCCGGTCTTGTATACCTTTACACTCAAACGGGTATAATAACCACCACGACCTTTTCAACAACCGTGGTTCAGTTGGGGTCGCAGAACTATACAAGCACGGTTCAACAGTCGCAGATCAACCAGTCGTATTACGACATTTACGTGCTCTCCCTGATAAACAAGGACAGGAACCAGTATGGGTTGCCGAATGTCACGCTCTCTACTGAGCCGTCCGCGCAGCAGCATGCCAATAACATGCTGCAGAACTATTACCTTAGCCATTGGGATGTTTTCGGGATGAAGCCATACATGAGGTATACTCTTCTTGGAGGAACGCAGGCGGTGAGCGAGAACATCGCGTTCAATGGGAGCGAGATATGCGAACTGTCATTGTGTACAGGGGATGTGAACGTGAAGTCGGCGCTCGCATCGATGGAATACGACATGATGTACAACGACTACAACTGCTGCGACAACGGCCACAGGGACAATATATTAGACCCATATCACAACCAGGTAAGCATTGGCGTCGCTTACAACTCCGGAATAGCATACCTGGTTGAGGATTTCATAGGCAATTACACGACATGGACGGGCGGAAGCCCGCAGTTCAGCAACAACGTGGCGACGTTGTCGGGCTCTTTAACAAGCGGGTACTCCATCTCTTCTGTTGAGGTCAGCTATGATGCCCCTCTGATCAACATGACACAGGCGCAATTGAACGCGACGGGGAGCTATGGTTACGGGCCGGCTATCGCGGGCGTTGTCAGCAATCCGCTTTACTACTACAACAACATTACAACGATTGTTGCGAATAAATACAGTACAAACGGCAACGACTTCGACATCTCATTCAACATGCAGAAACTCATCCAGCAGTATGGCCCTGGGGAGTATACCTTGCTCATCTGGCTTAACAACACAAGCGGAGGCAGCTTTATCGGCTCGACCTACACGATATTCATAAACAGCAACGATGAGGCCTACACCCCTTCGGGCGTATAAAATAGAAAAGGGCCATCAAAAGCATTATATTATCTTATTCCAAATTGACACCGATGGAGTTCGATTCTGACATTGCGATTATTGGAGGTGGCCCAGCAGGTTTAGCTGCTGCGAACAGGGCCGCCGAGCGCGGGCTTGATGCCACTTTATTTGAGAAACAGTATGAGATAGGCTATCCAGTCAGAACCAGCGGAGGATCTTACATATCCGATATGGAAAAATTCAAGATACCTTCAAAGTATTACAATCCAATAAGGAAGGTTGTGTTCGGTACTTTGAAAACTTACACGGAATTTTCTTATGGTGCAGATACCGCATGCGTGCTTGATACAAGGTCGATATACCAGTATCTTGCATTGGAAGCCGCTAAAAAAGGTTGCAAAATACAAGTTGGTGGGGATGTTAAAGACATTCTCTTGAATAAAAATAAAGTTGTAGGGCTAAAAGTAGGCAGGTCTAATAAAGAAATCTGTTTCGCCTCAAAAATGGTAATTGATTGCAGCGGTTTCGCTTCTCTTTCTGCCAGAAAATTAGGCATGCTTGGAACGGCGGGTGCGCGTTTTGGGTCTGGAGTGGAGTATGAAGCTTATGTAGAAAGATTTGACAAACATACGGCCATGTTGTTTGTCGGAGCGGATATCTCTCCGACAGGCTATGTCTGGGTATTCCCGCTATCAGATAACAAGGTTAGAATAGGGGTCGGGCTTACAAAACCCGATTCGAAGGTGTCTCCGCTCCCGCTTCTTGATAAATTAATATCAGAGAGGCCAGGTATTTTCAAAGATATGGGAAGGATATCGCCAATTGAGTTGCATTCTGGCGTTGTGCCTATAGAGCCGATCCCGAACAAGGTGACTGCGGACGGGCTGATAATTGTTGGTGATGCTGCTGGGCAGGCAAACCCTATTGTTGGAGAAGGAATAAGACCGGCCATCAAATTCGGCTATTTGGCTGCGGAGGTCTCTTCAGAAGCAATAGAAAAAGGAGATGTCAGTCGCAAATCATTGCAGGCGTATGAGAAGGAGGCGAAAAAGATAGCAGGGTATAATAAGATTGCATTGACGATCCAGAGAAAGATGGCGGCCTATTCTGACAAAGATTGGGATGAGGCCCTGCAGAAGCTTGAGAATCTGTCTAAAAAAGACTTTCTTAACTTACTTAAAGCAGATTTCTCAAGGAGGAATATGTTTAGGATACTGACTAAGATCCCGTCTTTGCTGCTGAAATAGATTTATTCGTAAACAGCAATCACAGGCCCTATACTCAGTCTAATGTATGATAACTTTTATCATAGAGGACGACTGCGGGATTTTACTTTACCTCCCAGTTTGGTTACTTCTACTGCAAAGGCTCTGCTTATTTCAGTATCATATGCAGCAGTTCTTGCAAATGTGGCTTGGGCAAGTTCGAGCCTTGTCAGGTATGATATGCTGCCTTCAGAACGAAGCTCCTTGGCAATTTCTGGGTAGTATTTTGGTTCTGGTACAACAAGCACTGAATCATGGTTTTTTGCAGCAGCCCTTGCCATTGCAGGTCCACCGATATCTACATTTTCATTGATATCTGCAAAAGTTGCGCCTGGCTTCCGCACAGCCTCTTCAAAAGGATAGAGATTACCTACAACAGCATCTATAGGTTTCATGCCTTGTTCTGAGAGTGTTTTCATATGCCCGGGGTTTCCCTTATTAGCTAATATAGGACCGTGTATGTGCGGATCTAAAGTTTTTACTCTCCCATCAAGTATCTCTGGAGCTCCTGTAACTTGTGACACTTCGAGAACTGGTAATCCGGCGCTTGCCAACGCGCGGTATGTGCCACCTGTTGATATCAGCTCTGCTCCTTGATCAAGGAAAGCATTTGCAATTTCCACTATTCCAGTTTTGTCATAGACGCTGAGCAATGCCCTTCTTATCTCAAGAGGATTTCTCAACATCTTTTGCGGTTCTATAGTCATCGTATCACTCCATAGCAAACAAGCATCAGTTTATAGTGATATATAAACTTTATGTTGAGGTTTGGCAGGAGGTCTGTTACTTGTAGATTGATCTGTAGGTTGTTCCTGCATCGTCGACTATGACTATGCACTCTCCTTCGCACTCTATCAGGCATGCCTGGCAGAGTATGCAGGCGCTTCCGTTAACTCCAACAGACAATCCACCAGACCCGTTCTCGAACTTGTTTTCGAAGTGCCTGTGGCCGTCCTTCACGTCCTTCCATTTCGCAGTTAGGGGCGCGTCGGTCACACCCTTCCACTTGTCAGCTTCTGGCGCGTGGTCGTTGTTAGCATCAGGGCTATCCCTATCCTTCATCTCGAATACCGCCACCGGGCATACGTCATGGCAGTGCGCGCATCCGGTGCACTTGTGCTTTTCTACCCAAACGTCCATAGTACCAACTAGCTAAATCGCAAATAAGCCTATATACTTTTTGCTTGGCATGCTAACACGCTCTACAATAACGTAGAGCTGTCAGAGCTTGACGAAGCCATTAGACTAATCAGCCGAATAGGCTGGCCAGTCCGCTTGCAGCTTCCTCTTCGCTCTTCTTCTCTGCCTCTGCGTCCTTCTTCTGCTCTGCCTTTGGAGCTGTCCCTGCCGCTGGAGCCGCGCCTGGCGCTGCTGCCTGCATCTGCATGGACTGTGCGTTCTTGATCACATCCTTTATGTTTACCCCTTTCAGGGAAGCCACCATGGCCTTGGCGCGCGCCTCGTCGGGCGACATGCCTGCTGCCTTGATGACCTCTTCGAGGCCCTTCTCTGTTACCTCCTTTCCGGCTGCGTCAAGAAGCAACGCTGCGTACACGTATTCCATATATTCACCTAAGTATCACGTCTGCTGGCCAAGCGCGCTGAGCGCAGATGCCTGCGCTGACGCGCTGCCTAGCAGCACCTCTATTATTCCAGGCTCGTATGCCTTCGACTCTATGCCTAGGGCCCTCGCCTGCATGAATGCCTTCACTATCAAAGGCTTTACAGTATACTGGTTGATTATGCCCCTTTCCATTGAAAGGAAGAAGGCGCTCCTGAATCCCGATATTATGTCCGATATGGTCTTGTTCGGGTCTATGTCAAGTATCTCCTTTGTGAACGTCATTCCGTTGGATGTGATTGCGAACGGCAGTATCGATGCCTTGAAGGGCATCGTTCCCAAGGTCTGGAGGACCTTTGCCGCAACCTTTGTGATGGGCTCTCCCTTCTTGACCAGTACCTTCTCCTTTGATATCACGACCTTTCCCTTCTGTATCTGGACATCTATGCCAGCCTGCTTCAGCTCGGTTACAGCAGCGCCTGGCTGCAGGCTTGTCTCACCGCTCTGGACCAGTATGTCTTCTGGGGCTATCTGCTTCGGCTTCGCAGCCAGCCTTATCTCGTTGGACTTGAAGCCCTTGAAGAGCTCGAACGGGTCCGCGTTGCTGAGCACTATTGCAGATGTCCCTGTCATCTTCTCCGCGAGCTTCTTCGACTTCTCGCTGCTCTCAAGGATCTTTACGAGCAGGTTCCTCCTTCCCAATATGAGCTTCATCTCGGTCTTCATGCCGTTCCTTGACCTCTGGAGCAATCTGTCCGGTATGCCTCCAAGGTTGACTATACCTACCGTACTGTACTTTGAGAGCTCCTTGCTCCCCTCCTTTACGAATTTTATCTTTTGATCCTTTGTAAGCATAATTCCACCTATATCAGCTTGAGAGGCTCGCTCATCGTGAATTTCACATATACTGATTTAATGTTCTGCCGACCCACCTTCTTCGCGATTGTCGATATAACCTCATCAATGTTAGCCGCCAATTCGTTCAGCTGCATCTTTTCGCTTCCAACAACGCAATGCACCGTTGGAAGGAACTTGCCCTTGCTCCTTACGAATATGGATTTGCCCATTCCCCCTATGACCTGCGTTGCGTCTCCCAATAGCGGACGCGGCATCTTGTTCCTCGGGCCGAGGAACTGTCCCAGCTGCTTTGCTATTGCAGGCATGAGGCTTGGCTGGGCCACCAGCTCATAGTCAAGCAGCTCGTTTTGCTTTGCCCTGTCGTTCGCCATGGTCGCGATCTCGCTGCTGGGCACTATCTTTGCGCCAAGCTGCTGTGCCTTTGCGTTTATGTTCTTATCATCAGAGAAGATGAGCACCTTGGACTCCTTGCCCCTTCCGTTGGGCAGCTTCACCTCAAGGTTGAGCTTGTTGTCCTGCTTCGAGAAGTCTATGCCGGAGAAGTTGATAGACAGGTCTACGCTCTGGTTGAATTTCCTCTTTCCCTTGTTGGCCTCTATGAAAGAGCCTAGCTTTTCAAGTTGTTCCTTCTCCATGTTAAACCCCTCCTGCAACGCTGCAGTAAACGGGAAAAACAGACGTTAAGTATTATGTTTGATAGCTTTATAAAGCTTATTCTAATGAAGCAGATTAGGCCAGGCTGAGGCTGGCCCTTATTGGAGTGTCTATCTTTTCAACTGTTTTGGAATCCTTGAATCTCTTTCTGAAGTTCAAAATGGTGAATCCTACAATCTTCTTTGTTTTTGGGTTTATCCTCACTAAGATGTCATCTTCCAGAGGTTTTGATATGGCTTTCTTCGGTTTGCCTATAGATATGTCTAGTATGTCTCCCTTTTCATCAAACATAAACCTTAATTTCTCGTTCATATCTCTTCGCCCGCCTTTATTCTATCGGTTATGTAACATGTTAGCAACAAACCTTCTCCATTGAATATTCTGACTACAACGCTTAAATAACCCTTACGACTGTGATAGAACCTGTAGTAAATCCAAACTCGCCGATCGTACTTGCTGGTAATAACTATTGTTGGTTCTCTGAGAGTTTCCTCTATTTCTTTCAACATACCGTTTATTTCAGGATGCCTGTCTATTATGTGCCTGATTCCTTGCATTGACAGTGTTACCCTTTTGCCATATTTTGCAATTATAAATCCCAGGGAATTACCTCTTGCTGATTATGGATTCATGCTGGTATTTACTAAATTACATATTTATATATCTTACTACAAAGTGAGTTGGGGAACCAAATTACCTAAGATAGGAATTTCTTCTCCATCTCCTTCTTGCTCAGGTATCCCTGGGCCTTCTGCTTCACGAACCTGTATGTGACTATTACGCTTGAGACCGCGGCCACTGCGAATCCAACAACAGATGAATCGTAAAGGAGGTGTGAGAGGTGGGGGTTATGTGACAGCGCATCGGCAACCACTCCAAGATCTACCTTGTCTGCTATTCCCTTGTTCTCAAGCAAAGCTGGAGTTCCTGTGACCGTTCCTGCGAATGCACCTCCAACCCCAAGGACGAGCCATCTGTTGTCCGGGGTTAGGAGGTCAATCAGCTCTCCAAAGAGGAGCGATTCGTGTTTTTGCACCCTCCTTATTTTCTTCTCTTCATCCCTCAAAAGGGAAAAAAGAGCGTTTGTCTCGCTATCAAAGATGTGCAGTTCCCTGTTGAATTCGGTTAAACCAGCGGACTTGTGCTTCCTTGAGAAGCTTCGGGAATGGATTAGAAGTGCATCGACATCGTCAAGGAGCTCCCTCTCCTTTGTTATCTGCCTCCTGAAGCGCGCAAGTTCCGAATCTGTAGGCCTTCTTTCATCATAATCTATGCCGCGCAGTGTCCTGAAGAGCTGTATCGCGTCGTCCCTCCTCTCCCTGAACCTTTCCAGCTCTGGATACATCTCAGCGAGCTCCTTCCCAACCACATTCCCTGGCGCTAAAGCTGTCATTTGCTATCGAATCTGCTCTGTTTGTCCAGATATTTATACCTGTTTAAACTCGAAAAAGAGCCTGTATCACATGTTAAAATAAAACGGATCTGGCGGGATTTTCAAAACTTTTTAAGTTTATTTGAACCCGCAACCGCCGGGTCCGAAGCCCGACGCGCTATCCAAGTTGCGCCACAGATCCGATAGTATAGAAGAAGATTTAATATATCAATTTATCTGTACTAGAAGCTTGTGAGCCTTGTCTGCTTTATAGTGTCCATTGTCTGCCAGTACTGCCTTATGTGCTGCTTGAGCGCGCTGTTGTTTATGTTCTTCTTTACGGTGCTGATGGTGAAAGAGTCCGCGGGGTATCCAGATCCTAGAGGCAGGCCCAACTGATCTATTATCTTGTCCATCTCCCAATCGCGCTCAACCTTTGCGATTATGCTCGCTGCCGATACCACCGGATACTTCGAATCGGCCTTGTGCTCTGCCACAACCTTGGTGTACTGAACACCCTTGTCCCCTTTGGGACTCACTCCCACTATCCTTGTGGGCCTCTTTGAAAACATGTTTATCCTTATCCCGAACTTCTCCGCGACCACGTCCGGTGAGTCGAGATACAGCGTGCTCACCTGCCCGGTGAACTTATCGAAGAGCCTTGCGAAGTGCACTGCCTCAAGCTCATTGAGCGATATCTTCCTCTTCATCGTCTCGTTTATTTCCTTAGGAAGGATCTTGCTGACCTTTACGTCATCGGCCATCCTCTTTATCATGTCGTAGAGCTCCTCCCTCCTAGTCCTTGAGAGCAGCTTCGAGTCCCTGACACCGATGTCAGCGAGCTTATGCTCGGAGCTTCTCTTTACAGAGACAAGAGCCACTACCAGTGGCCCGATGAGCGCACCCCTACCTGCCTCGTCACCGCCGCATATTATTATGGAACCACCAGGTTACAATATAGTAACGAGCGTCGGCTTAATAAGCATTTCAGAGATCCTTCCTGTCAACCATTATGAAGTCGTTGACAGCCCTTACGGATGTGTAAGGCACCCTTACAGCCCCTCCTTCCACCTTGACCTTTCCCGCAAGCCCTCCGTCGAGGCTCGGTTCAACAAGCATGGCGTTTATCTTGCCAGTTATCTCGCTTATCTCCGCATCGACGAACCTTCCAAGATCATATCCATCGGTTGTTACTACACGTTTCCCTACCAGTTGCTTTGCAATGATGTACTTTACCATACAATCGCCTTAGTCGCAGAGAGATATAATAGGGAAACTATTAATACCTTTATGTTTTTCCCTCTTTAGGGGTATGCATCGATCCCTGACTGATAATAGCCTATTTATATGTGAAAAACCAAAATGTTTTGTTCAAATGGCGGAGCAAAAGGGAGAAGGCAAGGCTGACCAGAAAGCCGACCTGAGGGCCCCAGAGACAATAATACTCAAGGATAAGCAGGCGAAGATACTGGTCTCATTAAGAACAAAGGACCAGGAGTGGTACATCTCGTCGCTTGCAAAGGCAACCGGAACAACATACGTGCACGCCTGCCACTTCCTGACGATGTGCAACGGCCTTGGGGTGACAACGAGCGAGAGGCACGGCAAGATAAAGGTGATAAAGCTTACGGAAAAGGGCGCGCAGGTCGCGGAGCTTATCGCAAATCTTTATGGGCTTCTTGAACCGCAACCTCAGAAGCAGGAAAAGAAGGAATGATTAGGCAGTAGTGGTTTCTACATTTCTTAGAATATTATACAGTTCGTTTCTTTCTATTTTATGGAAACGTCCTATACCTCCAGGCCCTGAAAAATCGACCTCGACACCTTGCTTTCCGCCATACATTAAGAGTCCACCCTCATATCTCTGTGCAGAAAAGTATAGATTTCCGAAACGTACACCAGCCCCTTCTCTGCCTGTTAATTTCTCTATCCTTGGTACTCGCCTAAGAGAGTCAATGTCGCCATCTATTATTTCCCTTTCTTCGGTAGCTATAACGCTGCCATCTTTAAAATTCAGTGTTATCTTGCTGCTTGGAGGTCCTTCTCCTGGGTTTTCGTTGTAAGTTATGACTACCTGCTTGGGTGTGGGTGCCGTAACAACTATCTCTCTAATAGGAGATCCTGGAGTGTCGTGCCCTTGTATGGCAACGCCTTCTGGCCAAATAGTTACCTTCTCCACGCTTCTTCCTTTGCTTGGCATATTACCCCCATTACTGTTAACTTTTAAGGAATATAAACTTTTCTAGTCAGACTACCTTTAACGTAGTCCTCTTCTTCACAGCGTTAATCACGTGGCCGTAATCCCTGTAGTGCGCTATCGCTGTAAGCGCCACCGTGTACTCTCCCGCATCGGATTTTATTCCGCCGAAGACCTCAACCCCAACCTCCTTCTCTTCGTTGGGTGCCATCTCCCCTATTCTTACCTCTCTTTCTTTTGTAATTCCCGCCTTGTCGAATCCCAATGGCTTCGGAAGCTCAACAACAAAGGAGGTGAGCAGCGGCTCCCCTGTCATATTTTTTATCTTTACATTAAGCGTTGCGGAATTATTCCTGTTAGCGTACAAAGTGTACGGAACCCAGACTGTCGATAGCCTAAATGGGGAATTTACAGTAAGATCCGATACGTCTTTCTTTCCGAAAAGGTTGAAGAATCCCATTTTTTCACCGTGGTCGCTCCTAAATGTCTTTACAATTACAAGAAATTATTACCTTATGTGCTTTTATATTCTTCTCTTAAAACATTATACAGACAAGTTCAGCCTTAAAAGATTCGCGCACGACAACGCGGTAAACCTTTTAGGGGCAGACCATGCCACTAAAGCACAATGTAACAAAGTATGACGTTCTCGCGACCAGAATACACAAACTTGCATTGAAGAACAGCACAGGCGACCTAACAAAAGACGAGAAACGCGCGATGGTAATGGCAGTGCTCATCGCCTCATTCTCTTCAAGCCTATCATGGAAGACACACAACATACTTGCTGATGGCCAGACCAACCTGAATAACGAAGAGGTCAAGAGAGAATACAAGCAGGCGCTCGCCTCAAGGTGGAAACTCACCACCGCTGCCGACATAAGCGAGGTTCTTAACAAGGGGATATCGAGCGCGGCCTTCTCCGCGTGGCTCTTCTTCAATGTTGACCAGTCGCAACACAGCCTGTACAAGGATGTGTGGAGCAGTTTGGGCGACGAGTTCATGCAGGCGTGCGACGACATAGAGGTAATGGATGAAAGGGCACTGAAATAATCTTCTTTTTACCCCTCGTCAATTTTTTCAAAAAAGAAAACGTTTAAGAAGAAAAAATATTCTTTTTGTTACATTAAGTCACAAATGATTTTGTGATGCTTTATAAATCTATTTTTTGTATAGTTGTATCGCGGCGATTAATTCGACGTGGGCTTTTTCATGGGGGGGATTCGATTCGTAATAAAAAGGAACGGGCAGAGAGTGGACTTCGATCAGGAGAAAATTTCTAACGCCATATGCAAGGCATTTTGCAACGTGTATATGGAGAGGCCTCGCGAAGAGAACATGAAGGAGGCGAAGAAGGTATCCGACCGTGTTGTTGAGATTCTAAATTCCACGAACAAGGAGGAGTGGAACGTTGAGGAGGTGCAGGACAACGTTGAGAAGGCGCTGATGGAGCACGATGCAAGCGTTGCCAAGTGCTACATCCTGTACAGGCAGAAGAGGACGGAGGTCAGGACATTCAAGGGATCTCTGGGAATAATCGACGATGACCTAAAGCTGCCGATAAACAGCCTGATGGTTCTTGCTGCCAGGTATCTCATGAAGGATGACAACCTGAAGATTGTGGAGTCGCCAAAGCAGCTCTTCCAAAGGGTGTCTCGGGCCGTTGCTGCTTCTGAAAAGCAGTTCGGAATAAGCCAGGAGGAGCTCGAGAGGACAACAGCCGACTACTTCGATGCGATGTCATCGTTCAAGTTCATGCCCAATTCGCCTACATTGATGAATGCGGGGATGGACAAGGGGCAGCTGAGCGCGTGCTTTGTCATACCGGTTGGAGACTCGATGGAGGAGATATTTGATGCTGTGAAGTACGCAGCAGTCATTCACAAGACAGGGGGCGGCACAGGGTTCGCCTTCTCGAGATTGAGGCCGCACAACGACATAGTAAAGACATCTAGCGGCATAGCCTCAGGACCGATACCATTCATGAAGGTGTTCGATGCAGCCACCGAGCAGGTCAAGCAGGGCGGCAAGAGGAGGGGGGCCAACATGGGCATCCTCAGGATAGACCACCCGGACATACTCGATTTCATAATGCTCAAGGAGAATGAAGGCACCATGAAGAACTTCAACATATCCGTGGCTGTTACAGATGAGTTCATGAAGGCGCTTCAGGAGAACAAGGAGTACAACCTTGTCAACCCGCGCAACAAGAAGGTCATCGGCAGGCTCAACGCAAGGGCTGTCTGGAACCTCATAGTGACGATGGCATGGAAGACCGGAGACCCCGGACTCGTCTTCCTTGACAGGATAAACGCAAGCTTTGCCAACCCGGTCCCGTCTTATGGGCCTGTGGAGTCAACAAACCCATGCGGAGAGCAGCCGCTCTACGCATTTGACGCGTGCAACCTGGGCTCGATAAACCTTGCGATGATGGTGAAGCAGACGGACCACCACTTCGAGGTCGACTGGGATGAGCTCAAGAGGATCACGCGCCTTGGAGTTAGATTCCTTGATGATGTAATAGATGCAAACAGCTATCCGCTTCAGCAGATAACCGACGTTGTCAAGGCGATAAGGAGGATAGGCCTTGGGGTAATGGGATGGGCTGACATGCTCATAAAGCTCGGGATAAGCTACAACAGCAACGAAGCCCTGCTGCTTGCAGAGCAGGTGATGTCCTTCATAGCGGAGCAGGGAAGGAAGATGAGCCACGAGCTCGCGGAGCAAAGGGGGCCGTTCCCAGCATTCAAGGAGAGCATCTGGTACAAACTGGGATACAAGCCGCTCAGGAATTCAACTGTGACCACAATAGCGCCAACCGGAACGATAAGCATAATTTCTGGTGGAACGTCTCAGGGAATAGAGCCGATCTTCTCTGTAGTGTACATGAGAAACGTCCACGAGAGCCTTGGATACAACCTCATTGAAGTAAACAATGAGTTTGAGAGGAGGTCGCTTGAGAACGGGTACTATTCGGAAGAGCTAATGAAGAGCCTTGCGGGAAAGGTCTCCATACAGGACGTCGAGGCTGTTCCTGCCACCGAAAGGAAGCTGTTCGTCACAGCGTACGACATATCGGCTGACTGGCACGTCAAGATGCAGGGTGCCTTCCAGAAGTATGTTGACAATGGCGTTTCGAAGACGATAAACTTCCCGAGCTGGGCGACGCCGCAAGACATTGAGAACGCTTACAAGATGGCATACGAGTTGGGCTGCAAGGGCATAACGGTCTACAGGGACAGCAGCAAGTCAGTCCAGGTGCTCCAGGCCGCTGACAAGGACAAGCAGCAGCAGATAACCAACTTCACTGACATGAAGAAGAAGCACACCGAGAAGCAGGAGCACAACGGCGTCACGATGCAGGCGATAAGGGAGGGCGCGGGCAGCTACGTGATGTCATCGAAGGAGGGAGCGCACTGCCCAGACTGCGGGACGGTAATGGTTGCAGCGTCGGGATGCTTCACCTGCACAAAGTGCGGCCATAGCGAGTGTGGATAGAGTTAGCTAAGTCCGCATACCCTTTCTTTCAAAATATTTTGTGTAGAATTGCGTGAGTTCTCCAATTGCTTGCACATCTCCATCGGTATTTGATGCGCGTAATAGAAACTCGCGTGCGATATTAGGAATGGGTTGGCGCTCTCTTTCTCTAATCGCCATCCGCAGAACTCCGAATACATCGTCAAATACCGATGCTGCGGCTTTTAAATGTGCAGGATCAATAGGGTATCGGCCTAGTTTGCGGGCCAAATTTCCTAAATCAGCAATAGTTGACTGTGTTTCATTTTCATCAAATCGGTTCCCAAGCATTCTATCAGTAATATTTAGTACTTGTAGTACAGTTGCTGTAGTCCTTGTTTCCCTCGCAACAGCAGATACGCTTTCTGAAATCTCATAAAATGCAAGATTGGAAAACCTATCACCGTGGCGTTCTACAAAAGACTCGAATTCTTTTCTTGCATCGAGCCCTGCAGTGTATCCAATACTTTCAAGGTTGTGAGTGAAGCCAGGATACTCATCTTTGATAAGTGAGATTCGGCTCGGCTTTTGGCCGTCTGTTGGTGCTGGAAGTCTACCAGATGCTGCCATAGAAATACCCCTATAGTAGATTAACTTTCCAAATATAAATACTTTACTTGGTAAGGATCTTGCATCCTTCTTTTTCAACAAGAACCTCTAGCTCTGCCTGCGATACCATGCCTTTTCCTACCTCTACAAGCGTTGGATACCTTACTAGTGCCTCATTCCTTGATAGTTCTGCTATTCCCGCATACAGGCCGAAGCTTGACGGCACTATGTTTGAAAACCACCTTACTGCAAACGGTTCGTGTGAATAGTTCTTCTTTATCTCTTCCATTATCTGCCTTGCTTCTTTCAACCTTACCCCCATCTCTGCGTTGAATCCGTAGATTTCGCATGTGTCGCTCTCTGTTACCATTCCTTCACCATTAGTTGCGAACGGCTCTATGGCAACAACCATGCCTTCCTCTAGCTTTGTGTCGTCTTCGTTATCGTAATTTGGTATGAATATGTCCGAATGCAGGTCGTGCACCTTTACGCTGTGCCCTCCAAGATTCCTTATTGGCTCGAATCCCTTTGCTGTTATCGCTTTTTCTATTTCGGCTCCTATCTTCCTTACCTCAACTCCGGCCTTTACCACAGAGATTGCATTCTGTAAGGCCTCCATGGATGCCTCAACGAGTTTCTGGTTCTTTCCAGAGAGGTCGACAGTGAGCGCGCAGTCTCCTAGCACTCCGTCTTTCTCTGCACCGAAGTCAACCTTGACTATATCGTTCTCTTTGAATACAGTTTCGTCTTCAAGCGATGGGGTGTAGTGGGCTGCTTGCTCGTTTATTGATAAGTTTAACGGAAATGCCAGGCCATACCCTTTTTCCTTCAAGAATGACTCTGCCTTCTTCGCCACGTCGAGCAGTTTTACTCCTGGCTTAACCATATCTCTCGCTACCTTCAGCGCCTGGTATGATATTGCGCCCACTTCTTCTACGATCTTTAGATCTGGTTTCTTATCTTCCATAACATCACAGTTTCTTCTGCGTTCCTAACCCTTTCAATTCATCTTCATTGAAATTAAGCTCTTTAAGTATTCTCATTGTTGCTGGAAGCACCTGATGGTTTATGTAGTAGTCAGGATCATAATCCTTTGCGAACTCTTCCAATTCCGCCTTGTCAGATATCGATGACCCGTGCTTTGTTATGACGAAGCTTATCACACCTTCTTCCACCTCTTCCTTTCTCTTTTTTCCTGATTGGACGGCCTTCCTTGCAGCTCCAAGTTCTGGTGACTTTGAATCATAGCTGTCGATACCCTTTCTTAATTGAGTACTGATAGCAAGTTCGCTTAGAGGTACCTTTCCATCTTTTAGATTCTTTACCACCTGCTTCACTATCTCTGCTGCCTTTTCTGCACTTCCTTCCTTGAGTATCGCCTCTAGCACTCTTCTCTGTGTTTCCCTTGCTATCCTTGACCAGTCTCTTCTTACAAGCTCGAATCCCCTTATCTTTATCCTTCCAGTTTCCGATATAAGTGCGTACTTCTTCTTCGCACCTGCTGTGCCACCTTCTACCTTCCTTCCAACAAATACCCCTCTCTTGAAGAAGTCTTCCGCTTCCAGCTCCATATTCTCCGGCAACTTCGAGTTGAAGTCTTTGAGAAATGCTAGCGCATCCTCCTTTGTCTTATTTCCGATTAGTATTACAATTGAATCAGTATCGCCGTAGAGAACCTTGAAGCCCCTGTCCTCCGCCGCTTTTATCGTCTCCTTTATGTACTGCCTTCCGTATGCTGTGACGCTGCCTGCGCTGTCCCTTGAGTACCATCTCGACCTTGCATAGCCCAGATAGCCGTAGAATGAATTCGACAGGATCTTCAGCGCTGACGACCTTCCTGCCAGGAACTTGTCATCGGGATTCTTCTTGTACTCCCTCTTTACGCTCGCCCTCTGGTCTATCAGCATCTTCAAGATTGCCGGCATTATTCCCTTTCTCTTCTTATCGAACTTCGTTCCTAGCGGCGATTCAAAGTACTCCTTGCAATCGTAGCATATGGTCGAGGGGTCGATGTTGTACGATATTATTATCGATGGGTACAGCCCCCTGAAGTCGAATATCGCGAGGTTGTCGTATATGCCCGGCTCTGGGGTCTTGACATACGCCCCCTCGATGGGGTTTGCCAGCCTGTTCTTTATCTCGCTCTCGTCCGGTTTGTTGGGGATCATCTCTCCCGCTCGGTTTGCATACCTCATTAGCAAGTAGTCTACCAGCTGCCCTGTTGTCGACACAGCAGTGTCGCTCAGCACATCTCCCGTCGTCCTCGCCATCTCTATTGTTATTGGTATGAACATCTCGTATACCGCATTCAGCGCCTGCGAGTCGCTAAGGTTGTAGTCTGCGAGCGTCTCGAGGTCCTTCGGCGAGCCGTCCCATATCTTGTATATGCTCATCTTGTCGACCGTTGGCTTTTTGTCCTTGCTGATCGCATCGTACACGGTCTTCAGCTTGTGGTCGGTCAGCTTCAGCACGCTCTCCGACGCGCCAACTATTGAGACGAACTTGACGACCTGGTACATGTCAACGTGCACCCTTCCTCCGATCTTCACCCTTTGGACAAGGCCGTGGCTCTCCAGCCTCGTCTCCCCCTCGTACCTGCTGAGGTTGAACTTTATGCCCAGCGCCTTGGCCCTGTCAAGCATGTACTTTATGTCGAAATTAGCCGAGTTGTACCCTACGATCAGGTCGACATCCAGCTCGTTGACCTTTGCAGCGAACGCCTCGAAAAGGGCCTTCTCGTCCTTTACCGTTGTGACAAAATCCCTGTTTATCCTCTTTGTTGTAAGGACCTCTATTCCGGACCTGCCCTTTGAGCTGAAGAAGTAGCTTATCATTATTACCGGGTCTTTTGCAACCCTCGGTATCCCAAGCGGGTTGTATACCTCTATGTCGAAGCACATCACATTCAGCTGCAGCTGCGTGCTCCCCACAGGTTTCATTGACTTGAGGGTGAGCCTTCCGTCCTCTTCAACAGCCTCTATCTCATAGTTTGACAATGGGGTTATGTCCCTGTCTATCGTGTACCTCTTCGCAAATGGTATGTCATACTCGTAGCATGTGCCGTACCTGCCCATTGCGCTGCTCAGCCTAGGAACCTGGATGGGGCTCTTGGCAAACACCCTGAATACGTCTTCGTCCTTGCCCGCGATCTTCCTCTTTGCAGCCTCTACGTTCTCCGGCCTCATGGACCCGTCCGGGTTGGCTATGGACACGGCCAACAGCTCCTCAACCGTCATCTTGGATGTTGGAAGAATGTAGAAATAGGGCTTGAACTCCTTATCAAAAACCGCGTACGCCCTGCCGTCATTCCCTTTTATTGTCATCCTTATGGCTGCCACTCCGGAGTTTCCAATCAGGTAATCTACATCTAGGATTATGCCCTCTATGCGCATGAATGCACCCCGCTCACCATCCCGGAAGAGGAGCGCAGAGAATAGAACAGTAGAACCTTATCACTGCTTCTTCTCTTCTACCTTTGTCCTTGTTATTACCAATGGAGGTATCAGACCAAGAGAGTATGCAACAAGCGTTCCTGTCGCGCCGCACCTGAAGTTGAGGTTGTTCAGGACGTCCTCGGCCATCTCTGGGGGTAGCATCTTGCTGTCCGCCCACTTTTTCGAGACCTTATCGGCGACCTCCTTTGTCTCTTCCAGTTCAACATATCCCCCAAGCTTGAGGTCTCCTATGCTCTTCGCGTTCTTCGCGTCAGAGTCGAAGTATGTGGCGCTGAACTCGTAGTTCACCTTTATCTTCGTGCCCTCCACCGTCACTCCGTCCATCGCGTAGTCGAGCCTGGGGAAGCGCTGCTTTCTCAGGTCGGCCAATGGTTCGAGCCTTCCTTCTATCTTTGAGATTATGAATGCTGT
Source organism: Candidatus Acidiferrum sp. (assembly GCA_035509375.1). Taxonomy (GTDB): domain Archaea; phylum Micrarchaeota; class Micrarchaeia; order Micrarchaeales; family Micrarchaeaceae; genus JAJZAB01. Next base: position 20,799 of record DATJLP010000004.1, on the reverse strand, counting down.
TATCATAGAATCACACAAGTTCATTTGTTCTAAAGGTATTTAATATAATAGGTGTCCTCCCAGTAATAACAGAGGTAAAAAGGGCAATAAGGTTAAATACCTTGCATGGAAAACGAATAGGTGAATCGCTTGCTGAAGTATGGGCTTCTCTTGGCAATCCTTGTCATTTTTGCAGGCACCCACCTAGCTGCGGCATCGTACCAAATCACCCACATAGACACGCAGGTGGCCCTGAATTCGAACACCAGCGCGAGCGTGAAGGAGGTGTTCAACCTTGTGATCACAAACCTTTCGGTGAGCCAGTACAGCTCCGACAGGGATGCGCTCAACCTTACACTGGCGAACTGGCAGTCAATCATCGGGCCGTCGCTCACGCAGCACATCATAAACACAAAAACGGGCGTCTATAACTTCAGGCTCCTTCCTGGCCCGCTCTATACCTCCATAACCGGCCAGTCTGCCGCCTACATAATCATAACATACGACGTAAACAACGTCACGTCGGTCACCGAGACGGCGCCAAGGACGTTTGCTTACTCGTTCAACAGGACGGTCTTCAACTTCCAGAATGAGCAGAGCGGGCAGGTCCTCACGCCGAACACAAACCTCACCATAGTGCTGCCGCAGGGGGCCCAGATAACCTCGCTCTACCCTGTTCCGGATTCTCCGATCATACTCGCTTCGGGCAACTACACCAATTCGACAAGCCTTTCGTGGTACTACCAGGAGCCGCTGTCGAAGTTCACGCTAGATTACACAACGCACCAGGGACTGCAGGAGGAGGTGCTCTCCTTCTTCACCGGAATATACAACTTCTTCGGCTTCTTCAGCTACATGATAATAGCCGCTGTCGTCCTCCTCTTCATACTTTACACATACCTCAAGGCAGAGAGATGATTTCTTGCACGAATACGAGGCCAAGCTTCTGGGTTTTCTTTCCAAGAGCGGCAGCGCCTCCCTTGACCAGATAGTCTCCGGAACAGGCCTCGGCAGGGACGCGGTGATGTGGGCCGCAGAATCGCTGTCGAAGAGGGGTGCGCTGCAGATAAGCAAGGGAACCTCAAGCACAGTGGAGGTTCGCGAAGAGGGAAAGAGGTATTCAAAGGAGTTTCCTGAGGAGAGCCTTGTCAAGAAGCTGAAGGCTGGAAAGGAGAAGATATCGAACATAAAGGACCAGATAGCGCTTGGCTGGGCGAAGAAGAACGGATGGATTTCAATAGACAAAGGAACTGTCTCGCTTACAGAAGAGGGAAAGAGGGCAGCCTCAGGCTCGGTGGAATACCCGCAGCGCGAAGCCCTGGCAGGCCTCATCTCTGGAATAGACTATGATAAGATACTCAAAAAATACAAGGATGTGGCTGGCATACTCGCAAAGAGGGGCCTCATCGAGCTGAAAGAGAGGTCTGGAATGTCCTCCATCTCTATAACCACTGTTGGGAAGTCCCTCCTTTCTAAGGAGGCAGCTGACCGGGGCACCGGCATGCTGACCAAGGAGATGATAAAGAGCGGCGACTGGAAGAGGAAGCCGCTCAGGCCGTATGACGTGAACGCGCCAACCGAGCCTTCGTACCCCGCAAGGGCCCATCCAATAAGGGAGTTCATAAACGTAATGCGCAACAGGTGGCTTGAGATGGGCTTCATAGAGGTGGCAGGCCCGATAATAGAGACGGCATTTTGGAACTTCGATGTGCTATTCTCGCCGCAGGACCACCCGACAAGGGAGATGCAGGACACCTTCTTCCTCTCAAATCCAAAGGAGCTCACAATAGAGGACATAGAGACCCTTAACAACGTGAGGGAGATGCACCTAACGGGCTGGAAGGAGAGCTGGAGCGAGCAGATCGCAAAGGCTGCGGTGCTAAGGACACACACAACGAGCGTCTCCGCAAGGTACATGAAGAAGCTTGCGCAGGCGATGCAGTCAAACTATCCCGTAAAGATGTTTTCCATAGGCCCTGTCTTCAGGAACGAGAGCGTTGACTACAAGCACCTGGCAGAGCTGCGCCAATACGATGGGATAATAGTGGGGGACAACCTCACCTTAGCCAATCTGATATATACGCTCAAGAGCTTCTACGCGAAGCTCGGCCTTGAAGAGGTGGGAATGCGGCCATCGTATTTCCCGTTCACCGAGCCAAGCGTTGAGTTCTTCTATTATGACAAGGAGCACGACCAGACGGTCGAGCTCTGCGGCGGAGGAATAATAAGAAAGGAGATAACAAAGGCCGTCGGCCTGAACAAGACGGTGCTGGCCTGGGGCGGAGGCCTGGACAGGCTCATGCTGCACGAGAAGATATTCGGCGTTGAGAACCTGCCAACGCTCTACAAGAACGAGATATCTTGGTTGAGGACAAGGAAGAACCTGAAGGTTTGATCGAATGGCAATAGTCGCTTTTGAGATTAAGGACCTGCAGAAGGCGAATCTTGGCAGGCAGCGCCTTGAAGATATACTTAACAAAATGGGGGTCGAGGTAGAAGAGGTATCCGGATCGGAAATAAAGCTGAATATAACGCCGAACAGGCCCGACCTTCTCGATTTTGTCGGCCTCTCAAGGGCGATAGAGAACTTTACAGGAAAGAAGCCAAAGGAGAACCTCTATTCGATAAAGAACGCGCCGGCCTTGGGTATAGAGGTGAGGGATGATGTTGCCAAGGTGAGGCCGTACATTGCCGGAATGGTTATCAGAAATGCCGACCTTTCTGGAAACAGGCTAAAGTATCTCATAAACTTCACAGAGAAATTCGCTGACACGTATGGGAGAAGGAGGAAGAAGCTCGCAATAGGCGTGCACAGCCTCAATGCAATAGATGGAAACCTGACATACACGGCGGGTAATGAGGGAAGCATCACGCCGCTCGGCTCTTCAAAGGCGGTGAGCTTTGACAAGATAATGAAGGAAAACGCCAAGGGCATAACCTACCAGGATACAGTACCGAACTATGGAAGCAAAAAGGTGGTATATCCGTTCTTGAAGGATAAAACAAAGACCATTGCGCTGATTCCGATAACGAATTGCGAGCAGACAAGAGTAACAGAGCGCACAAAAGACATCTTCATCGATATAACAAGCACGTCGCAGATCGCTTTGAGGAATGCGGCGAGCGTGATAGCCTGCTCTTTTATCTACACTGGCGCAGAGGTGTACCCTGTTGAAATAAAGTACGCAAAGAAGAGCGATACAACGCCAAAGCTGGAGTATAACGAGATGAAGGTGAGCATGAGCAAGGCCGACCACACAATTGGAATAGTGACCGGCAGGCACAACGTGATAGACTTTGCGAACAACATGGGCTACACTGCAGCAAAGTACGGAACGAGCGTGCTCTTCTATGTTCCACCGTACAGGGTGGATGTCCTTAACGACCAGGACATAATTGAGGACATAGCAATAGCTTACGGCTATGACAAAATCGTGCCGCTTGCGATATCTGGAGTGTTTTCCGGGCTGTCGAACGAGCAGGCCGACTATGAGAACAGGGTGGCCTCGCTGCTTGTCGGCCTCGGCTTTACAGAATCGGTAAACAGCATGCTGACCGATGAACGGGTGAACTTCAAGAGCATGAGGAGCAAGGAAAGCAGGGACAGCTATGTGAGGATAGCCGATGCGAAGACAACAACAATAACAATGCTCAGAACGTCGATCCTTCCCGGGCTTCTCGAGAACCTCAGCATCTCATCTATGGCGACGATGCCGCAGATGCTCTTCGAGATCGGGAAGACGTATATGGTAAGCAACGGCATACCGATAGAGAGGACCTTGCTGGGTTTCGTGAGCGAGCATTCGAAGGCGAACTTCGCAGAGGCGAAGAGCGCGATCGGTGCGATATTGGGAAACCTGACGAAAGATTACAAGTTTGAGGAGTTCAAGGACCCCTCTTTCATAGAGGGAAGGTGTGCACGCGTTGTTGTTCAAGGCAAGGCTCTAGCTGTTTTTGGAGAGGTGCATCCAGAGGTCTTGTTAAACTTCAAGATAGAGGAACCGGTTGTAGCCGGAGAGATGATTATAAGCCAGGAAGTGGATGCCAAATAATCAGACGCCGTGGAACCAGAAGCCCTTCTCGTCCTTCTTCATCTTCGGACCCTTCTTTCCCAGGAGCTTTCCAAGAACAGATACCTTCTGTGGCGCGACCGTTCCCTTTTCGAGGCCGGTGCTGACAGCGTACTCCTTCTGCCATGCCTGGAACTTTTCGAGCTTTTCTTTGTTGTACTTCTTGTTCTTCTCCATGTATTCGTCCTTCATGCTCGCCCACTCCTCCTTTGTGTAGCCGTACGGCGGGTGCTCCCTTATTGTTGGTGAGAAGTAAGCGTAATTGTAGAATTCCTTTACGTAATCGTAATCCCTCTCTGTTATCTGCGCCATGTCGACCTTGACTCCTTCCTTTGCAAGGAACTCTATCAGCTCCTGCTGGCTTATCTGCTCCCTTCTGTTCTTCGCGCCCTTCGGGTTGTAGATTATCGTTATCCTTGAGCGTGCGTAGTTGACAGATGCCTTTATTATGTAGTCCATTATCGAGAGCCTGTACTGCAGCCTTGCCGCGTGCTGCGGATCCACCATATCCTTCTGGCTTATGTTGCTGAACCTTACCTCCTTTATCATCCTGTAGGGCATCCTCACCTTGTTGCCCTGCTCATCCGTTATATAGTCCTCTTCAACAGCTCCGCCGAGCTGCCTCTCCCTCTCCAGGTCTTGCTGATATTTGCTAGCCTCCTTTATGTCCCTGTGGTCCATTCACAAAACCTTTTAGCAATCGCAGCTTCCGCCGCCGCATCCGCAGCCTCCGGATTCCTCCTTCTCCTCCGCGCTCCTTCCGCATCCGCATGAACCTCCGCCGCATCCGCACGAGTCCTCCTTCTCTTCAACGGTTATGTGCTTTGGTATCGGTGATGCCATCTGTGATGTTACGGATGATGTCGCTCCTGCCGCGTTCTGGACGACCTGCTGTGCGATCTTCGGCCTTGCTGTTGCGAAGTTTGCCAGCCCCTTTCCGCCGTTGACCGGCATTGCAAAGTAGTCCACCATGTCCTTGTAGGTCTTTATGTAAGCAGGGCTTGCCTCGATCTCCTTTATGTTCCTTGTGTACTTGTCCTTCGAGTAAGACCAGTTCGGGTGGGTCTTCTCCCACTCCGTCGCAGGCATGCTGTACTGCCTTTGGACCTTGTCCCTGTACATCTCTGGGAAGACATTGAATGAGCAGAACGGCATTACCTCGCCATTTGGCTGCGCGTAGTGGATGTCGCACTTCTCGACTCTGTGTATGTCGTAGGTGTATTCATCCTGGAAGTGCATCATTCCTATGAACATGCTCTTCATTTGCAATTTGCCCATGGAGGCGAAGTCGTGCTTCGTAAGTATCGACAACAGCAGCTTGCCGAAGTTGACCGACTTTGGCTGGTACTGCTTGTCTATGTACCTGTTCAGGCCTGTTACAGCCTTCAATGCGATCAGCTTCCTTGACATCTTGCTCTTGCCCTGCATTTCATCGACAGCCCTTTGCAGGTGCTCTATGAGGCCTGCCGCGTCAACGAACTTTGTAAGAGGAATTATCTTGTTGTCCGTGTCAATGAAGAGGTAGCTGCCAGCCCCGCAGGCGAAGTGTATCGAGAGGTCGTACTTGTACTCTCCTGTAAGAGCCTCTATGAACTTGTTTATTCCTCCAACGTAAGGAACGGAGAACCACGCGTCCTTTCCTATTACGCCATTGGTCTGCTCCTCTATCTGCTTTATCGCTCCCGGAATCGTGATTCTCTGCTTCTCCCTCAGCCTTGAAGGCATTCTTCCTACCAATGAAACCGGCTGGAAGTTTATCGCCTTTACGACATCGTTGTTGTTGAGCGCGAAGTTTATCATCGCTCCCAGCTCATGGTCGTTTATCGTCCTTATGACCGTTGGTACCAGTACCACTCCGATTCCTGCCTTTCTTGCTGCGTTGAGTGCGAGCGGCGCCTCCCAGTGGTTCTTCGGGTTTGCGCGTGGGCTTACTCCGTCAAAGCTCATGTAGAGTGTGCTGAGACCTGCGTGCCTCATCTTTACAGCAAGTTCTGGGTTGAGTCCCAGGTTGATTCCTGTTGTATTGAGCTGTATCTGGTCGAAGCCTGCGTCCTTTGCCGACTTTATTATGTTAAGTATCTCTGGTGCCATTGTAGGCTCTCCTCCAGTTATCTGGATCGCGTTGGCCGGGATCGGCTTCTGCGCCCTCAGGTTCCTGAAGATCTTGTCGACCTCTGCAAGGCTTGGCTCGTATATCGATTCTCCTTCCTTTGCATAGAAGAAGCAGTACCAGCACGATAGGTGGCATCTGTTTGTCACAACAACGTTAGCGAGTCCTGTGTGGGACTTGTGCCTCTCGCACATTCCGCAATCGAACGGGCAGTTCGCTCCCTTCGTGTCGTTGATATAGTTGGGATTGTCGAACCCCCTTCCGTAGTAATTGTATCTCTTCATCTTCATGTACATGTCATAGTCTTCCCAGTACTTCTCCATTGTCCAGTTGTGCTCTGGGCAGTACTTCCTTATCATTACATTGTCTCCGTCCTTGTAGATCGTGCCGTTGATTATGAGCTTGCATTCCGGGCAGACCGTCATCGTCTTCTCTATCACAGGCATCTTCTCTATTTCCTCCATAGTCCTGTGGTAAACCACCAGGTTGGGATCCATCGCATCCTTTGAGTCGACCTTCGCCTCAGGCCTGATGTTGTTGATGTTATTGACAATATTCTGCTGTATTTGAACCTCTACCTCTGGCTTTGCAGCGCCAGGATTACCTTGATTTGGCATCATAGTCACCTTTTACTCACTTAAAGGGCATTCGAAAGTATTTAAAGCCTTTCTGCTCAGAGATTTACCTTTATTCAAAAGTTGTCAGCCTGTTTTTCTAATACATTTTTGGATAATATTCTGCCATTTTTACTTCAATTAAGGTATAAATATTTTGAAATGCATAAGGATGCATGCCTAAAAGACAGAGTGGGAGGCCAAGACGCATGGCTGGCCCTTTTGATATCAGCGATGCTGTGCAGATAGACGATTCAGACCTCTCAGGCCTGATGCGCCTCTCAGATGGCGATTTATTTATCAGGAAGGATGCCCGCGGGGACGAGGTGCTTTGCGTGAAAAGCGGCGACTACCCGAGCGATGGAATGATACCCTTTGCAAGGGTTAAAGATCTTGAAAGATGCAGGACCGCCACAGACACCCTTCTTACCGGCCTGGCATACGACCCGTTGGGGGCTTATCGGAAGGCCCATTTGATATGCGAATAACAGCAAAGGCCCCAAAAGACCTGGAAAAGATCGTTAGAGGCGAGGATGAGTACAGCGGTGTCTGATTTACCTTCTTCCCTTTCCGAAGTCGCGCCTTTTGCCCCTATCGCCTGAGAACCCCCTTCCCCTGTTATTGAAGTCCCTTCTTCTGAAGTCCTGCCTTGGCTGCTCTGGCTTTGGCACTATCGGCTTCTCCTTGATCTTCCTTATGCTCTCCTCCAGGTCCTTCTTCAGTTTCTCGGCTATGAAGTTCTTTGAGAAATAGTCCGCCTTCAAGGCGATGCATATCTTCGTTGCGTATACCCTTGCTATCCTTCCGCGTATCTCCCTCTGGCCGTTTGTCACTTCCGGCAGTTTGAACAATATGCCATACTTTGGAGGGCGGCTCCCGAACTTTATGTGCTTGAAGAGCGCCTTCTCTGCTCCCAGAAGCTGCACCGTTCCTGCAGGCATGGTTGCAAGCCTTTCCATGGAGCCTGCCCTGCTGAGCAATTCAGCAGCAATCATGTGGTCTGTCAGATACGTTGTGTTGGGAAGTATCCTCTTTGCCGCAAGCTTTATGTAAGCGTCAAGCTCCTCCAAGGATGTCGAAAGAGCAATCACCATCTTCGAGAAGCCCATAACCGCCTTGGACTCGTCCCCCTCCATGGGCCTTCCAATGGTCTTCTGAGCCTTTGCATAGACCTCCTCCGCCTTCTCTGCGTCGCCAACGGCCTCTTCTATTTCCCTCTTGTCAATTCCGCTCGTATTTAGAACGAGAGCCAGCTTTGCCAGGGTCACCGGGCTTGCTATCCTCACTTCCGGGTAGTATATGCCGTACCATTCGCTAAGTCGTTCAAAAGCAAGGTTGTACGACCTCGATGTCTCTATCTGCGCGTTGACAGCCTGCATGAGCGCGTACTCCTCGCTCTTGTACGCGTCGGTTATTCCCTGCTTCGCGCTCTTGAGCATCCTCTCTCTTAGCTCCTCAAAGTCCCTTTTAGGCATAGGATATCACTAGTATTTGCACATCAACCAATAAAAAGCATTGGAACTTCTGAACGGAAAGAATATATATCTTTCAATTGTAGTGTTTTTCGCATAAGAAAGGCGACAAAATGGTTCAACGACATGAAAACCTTGTGGTAGAGCATACGGTAAGCAGGATTCCGGCACTCAGAAGGCAGGAATATCGCGAAATTATGAGAGCGCAGATGTCTGATGATTCCAGGCCGGCTCTTTTTGAAAGGCCAGACCCAAACCAGCATTATCTTGATTATATTAATTCAAGGGGAGAGCTGAATAGATCTACAGTTAGGTTAGACATAGTGGCCGTGATACCACCCCAAATTAGCTTTCCCACACTATGATTAGGCGATAAAAACGACTCGTCGTGTGCTTGACAAACCGGAAGAGGAACTGAAAGGATTTAGAAGAGGCCGTGCCCGAACTGATTCTGAAACAGATAAAAAAGCCGAAAAGCTTGAAACAACCCCTCCTTCTAATGATCCTGCCTTGCGCGGAGTTCCGCCTGTTCTCGGCGTTGCACATCCTCGCGGGTATGGGGCGCGCCCACATCTTTCGCCAGAGGCTGCAGCCGCATTCGCCACATATGTAGACCCTGCACGTGTGCGTGCCGCAGTTAACGGGCGCACTCTTGTGTACACGGTGCGCTGGGGCTGAAAACCTAATGCTTAATAATGCCTAAACCGAAAAGCATGCATGCAGACCCATGTTGAGACATTGGACAACGGCATGAAGGTCATTGCCTGTTCTGTTCCTGCATTGCAGACGGTTGGTATTGCTCTTGGGGTGAAGTATGGGTTTGTCGACGACCCCGACAACAAGGTCGGCATATCTCACTTCCTGGAGCACATGCTCTTCAAGGGGACAAAGAGAAGGACGTGGAAGCAGATAGAGGAGATGACAAAGGCGCTTGGGATAGACAAGAATGCCTTTACAGATGAGGAATCGACGACCTACATAATGCGCGCTTACAAAGGCTACTTCAAACAGGGAATGGACATGCTCTCTGACATGATAAGGAACTCGACCCTCCCCGAGAAGGAATTCCATATGGAAAAGGGCCCAATAATAAACGAGATCTTGATGTTCCACGATAACCCTGCGTCATCAGACATGCAGAACGGCTACCTTCCGAAGGTTCTTTTCAAGAGTCACCCTGCAAAGAATTCTTCAAATGAGAGCAGAGCCATGACAGGCTCGATGAAAAGGAGCGACCTGATGAGAGTTTACAAGAGTTATTACGCGCCGTCCAACATGGTGCTGTCGATATACGGTGGCGTAAGCGTGAAGGATAGCGTTGCTTATGCCAAGAAGTACCTCGGAAGTTTCAGAAGGCATGCCAAGCCTTTGAATAGATACCCTGCCAGAGAGAAACAGGAGAAGAGATCGGTTGTGATAACAAGGAGCGGTGTAAAGCAGACCAGGATAGGCATCGGATTCAAGAGCCCAGAGTTCAGAAAATCGCACATGGACGAGTACCTTGCCTCTGTTGTTGTGGAGAAGGTATTGCAGCACAGGTTGTTTGAAGAGGTTAGGGAGAAGCGCGGCCTCTCATACGAACCATACGGGAGGGTGCTTACCTATTCCACATTCGGGTTCATAGGCGCAGAAGCGGGAGTTGTGCAGAACAAGCTTGCGGAGACCAAATCGGTGATACTTAAGGAGTTCGATAAGCTCCAGAAGGGAGAAATTGAGAAGAAAGAGCTCGATGTTGTGAAGAATGAGCTGAGGATAGGATACACAACCGTGAGGGAGAGGTCCCTCGACATGGCGGTCCTCATGTCAAGCGCGGAGATGACGGAGGGGGACGCCAGCCTGCCGGAGAGGATGCCAAATTTGGTGATGAAGGTGGGGCTTGATGGTGTGCGCGCATTCTGCAGCAAGTACATCGACATTGACAAATACTGCATGTACGTATTGAAGCCGAAGTGAGCTGCACTATCTTTTTATATCTGCAGAACTCAATACTCTCAAGTGGAAATTTATGAAGATCGAAGAGCTTCTTTCATACGCTAAGAGCAAGGGATTGTTCTGGCAGAGCGCAGAGATATACGGAGGAGCGGCTGGCCTGTTTGACTATGGACACCTTGGCGCGCTGCTCAAAAGAAGGTTCGAAGACGCGTGGCTCTCTTACTTTGTAAATTCTGAGGAAGAGTATCACCTGATTGAAGGATCAAACATACTTCCAGAAAGGCCGCTTGTTGCGTCGGGCCACGCTGCAAGGTTCAACGATGTGCTGATATCGTGCACGAAGTGCAAGACATACTACAGGGCCGACGTGCTTCTGTCTGAAAACAAGGTCAATGTATCAGAGGGTGCATCTGCAGAGGAGATCGACGGACTCGTAAAGAAGCACGATATAAAGTGCCCAAAGGACAAAGGCACCCTTTCAAAAGCAAAGCCGTTCAACATGATGATAGATGTAGGTTTGGGGCCAGACAAGTCAGATAAGGGATATCTTAGGCCGGAGACAGCACAGTCAACATACCTGAACTTCTTCCAGGAGTTCAACGTGTTGAGGAAATCGCTGCCTTTTGGACTCGCGATAATAGGAAAGGCTTACAGGAACGAGATATCGCCAAGGCAGGGACTCTACAGGATGAGGGAGCTGATACAGGCAGAGCTGCAGATCTTCTTTGACCCTGAGAATTGGACGCTTGACACTAAGAAATTTGCAAAGAGAAAGATGAATGTAGTTACTTACAAGGACAAGAAGTCGCAGAGCATAACTGTAGAGGACCTCTGCAAGCATTACGACATTCCTGCTTTCTACGCGTACCATATGGCGCTTGTTGATGTTTTCTACACAGAGCTAATAGGCATTCCAAAAGAGAGATTCAGGTTCTTCGAAAAGGGCGGAGACGAAAAGGCATTCTACAACAAGGTACATATGGACATAGAGGTAGATGTGGAAAGCTGGGGAGGGTTCAAGGAGGTCGGTGGAATCCATTACAGGGGCGATTACGATCTAAAGTCGCATTCGAAAGGGTCTAACCAAGACCTTTCTGTTGTAGTGGATGGAAAGAGGATAACGCCGAACGTTCTGGAGCTCAGCTTTGGCGTTGACAGGAATGTCTGGATGCTTGTCGACGTATTTTACAAAAAGGATGGGGAGAGGAACGTGCTGATGCTGCCAAGGTTCCTTGTGCCGTACCAGGTTGCGATATTCCCATTGCAGAAAGACGAGAAACTTGACGAGAAAACAAACGAGATATACTCCATGCTGAAATACAGGTTCAAGGTTGTCACAGACTACTCCGGTTCGATAGGAAGGAGGTACGCGCGTATGGATGATGTCGGGACGCCTTTCTGCATAACTGTAGACTACAAAAGCGTTGAAAAGGGTGCGCCAGAATACAACACAGTAACAGTAAGAAAAAGGGATGACAAATCACAATCGCGTTTGAAGATAGAAGAGCTTCCAGCTTTCTTCAGCAAAGCGTATATCGGTGATTAATTGGAGGGTGTGCCAAGCATTCCGGTGTCGACATTCAGCCTAAAGCACACTTTTGAGAGCGCTCAGCCGCTCACATTCTACGCAGACTACAACGAGATGAGCAATACAATAGTGTATCCGCATAATTCGACGATAATAAACATGATGCACTCCGGCGAGACCGACAAAGGTAATCTTCATGTGATGAGTTCTAACAGTGCGCTCGCAAGCGAAGACGTGAAAAAAAGGTTCAGGCTTGATGACGACATGCAGAAGATCTACAAGAAGATATCAACAGACAGCAACATGAAGAAGGCGATAGAATCGTACAAAGGGATGAGGCTTACGGTCAACGACCCGTGGGAGACGACCATGGTCTTTATACTGTCACAGTTCAACAACGTAAAGAGAATAAGGCTGATAACAAAAAACATCATAAAGAAATTTGGTATCGACATAACAGACTCTAGAGGAGTGGCTGTTGCAAAGGCCTTTCCACAGAGCGGCGACCTGCTAAAAGCGACGGTGAAAGACTTTACAGATTGCGGCGCTGGCTTCAGAGACAAGTACATTAAAGAGGCTGCAGAATACTGCGCGCATAATATGGACCTGCACAAACTGCCTTCAAATAATTACGTAAAGTTGAAGGAGAGGCTTATGGAGATAAAAGGCGTGGGAGAAAAGGTTGCGGACTGCATCGCCTTGATGGGATACGGAAACCTTGAGGCGTTTCCGATAGACGTTCATGTAAAGCGTTCGATGGAGAAGCTGTACTTCAAGGGAAAGAAGAAAAAGATGAAGGAGATAATGGATTTCGCTGAAGAGGAGTGGGGTAATTATAGAGGATATGCACAACAGTACCTATTCCACACGGCAAGAACATCGGGCAAGTGATTGTATGAAAGGTCTCGACAACGATATTGAAAACATCTCAAAATATCTGACACAGAAGCAGAACGACTTCGACTCTGTTATGCAGATATCGAGAGAGATAATAAGGGATGCGGGCCAGGCGATAACGATGCTGCACAACGAAGACAACGCCGTTGCATCAAAAAAGATAACCGATATGAAGGCCAAGGCGAAGCGCCTCTCGAAGATGGACAAGAATTTCAAGTACAACACAATGCAGGCTTACCAGGAATATGCAGAGGCTGTAATTTTCCAGAACATTAAATCTGGAAAGGAGATACCAACAGCAGAATCCTTGGACATTGATAACGAAGCGTACCTTATGGGACTGATGGATGTTGAGGGAGAATTGAAAAGGGAGATCCTTGAGGCGCTGAGGAAGAACAGACTGAAACTTGCCGAGAGCTACTTCGATACAATGAAGAGGATATATGATAGCACCAGGCGGCTTAGGTTCGCGGAGGCTGTCCTCTCTGGCTTCAGGAAGAAACAGGACACCGCGCGCATCCAAATAGAAAATGCTGGCAGCGAGATACTGATGTTCAAGAGCAGGAAGTAGTCATTTCCTTCTAGAGGTGTAGATGGTTGATACCGCTCTGTCTATGCTCTCATTTATCTTCCTTATCCCTTTTCCTGATAGCACCATGGTCGCTATCGTTTTGTCTATCTTCTTTCTTTTTATAAATGAGATAAGGTTGACAACCGGCTTTGGGTGCTTGCCATTGAGGTATTTGTTTACCGCTGCCTGTGTTATACCCAGCTTCTTTGCGATCTGCTGCTGTGACATCTTCTTGCTTAGAATCCTTGCTACAGAGATCCTTATCGCAGAAATAGAGGTCTTTATCGTGCTGTCAAACTCCGATACCATCATTCAACACCAAAGGTGTCCTTTAATGAGTCGAAGAAGCCGCCGCTCTTGCCCTTTTTCTTTGGTGCCTGCTGGGGCTGCTGCTTCTGTACAGGCTGCACCTTCTTTGGCTGTTGCACCGGGGCCTGCTTTTGCATAGGTTTGTCTTGCGGTGCGTTGCCCATGCCGAAAGCATTCTTTAGCGAACCGAGGGTTCCTCCAGTAGAAGGCTGCTGCCTCCTTTGCGGCTCTTGCGCCATCTGGGGTTCCAGGGTCTGCTGCCTTGGCTTTCCGGATGAGTCGAATATGCTCTTCATTATGCCTTTTGTATCTCCTGTGCGGAACTTCTCGGCATCTATTACGATAAGGTTTGACTTTGCAGACATTGCCGATGATGCGTCCTCGGCGTCCTTGCAGACCACCGCCCTAATGCCTGCTATCCTGTTCGCCTCTATGCAGGCGTCCTGTGGGCTTGCGGATATCAGTATCGATAGGTCGTAGCTGCTGTAGTAGTTGCGGATATCCTTGATGAGATCCTTGTATTCGGTTGACTCGTCATCGCAGATTATGCAATTGTGGCCGCTCCTGTTTATCATGTTTGCAAGGCTCACGTCCAGCCCTTTCTTCTCGGCGGCTACATATATCCTCATTCAACCCCCAAATAATAAAAATGGCTGAAATGGTTATTAAGCTTTGTGATAGAATAGATAGAGAGGTGCCATTTTGAGAGGTAGCGATACACTGGTAGTCTGCGAGTCATGCGGTAGGAAGGTGCCAAGGAACAAGGCCGTCATAGATGAAAAGGCGGTGAGGTTCAGCACGGATCTAAAGACTGCTAACGACGTAAGGTTCTTCGAGCGAATGAAGGTGCAGTACTGCATAAGCTGTGCAAAGCACAGGGGAATCTTCGAGAAGAAGAAGCGCCAGGCTATAGAACGTTCCAAAAGGTTCTAACCCATGGTAAACAAGGATGACCTGCTCATCTTCAAGATGCGGGCGAAGGGAGAGAAGCCCGCGCAAGAGCAGCCCCAGCCAGAGCCTGCACCAGTTCAGAAAGAGGAGATTGCACAACCCGTAGCGCAGCCTGCCGTGCAGGCAAAGGCCGAACAGCAGCCGGCAGCTCAGGGGAGGGGAGCCACGCCAGAGAGGACGAGGCCGCAGGCTCCGGAAGGCCAGGCACAGGGCAAGAAGGTTTACAAGAACGCGTTTGAGGAGCAGCAGAAAGACCAGGCTGTAGGAATGTACTGTGAGTGGCACCCGTGGAGGCCGGCTTTCGCGGTCTGCAACACCTGCCACAGGGCTTTCTGCTATGAAGACACATCGGAATACAACAACAAGTACTACTGCCTTGAGGATATAGACAGCGCTGCTATCCGCGAGCTGCCAAGAGAGGCGTTCGGCTACAGCAAGCTCAACCTTGTGTCAGCGAGTGCGTTCATACTTCCGGTTTTCGTCTACGTGTACTTCCTGAACAGATCGCTGCTGACGACCGGCGCAACAGCGATAAATGCGGGGCTGTTCAACTTCATACAGGCAAACTTTGTCAGCACGTTCGACGTCGCATACTTCACCCTGATCATAGGCCTGATCATTGTGCTGCTCGAGTTCATCGCCGCGATACTGATATTCATGCAGACCAAGAGAGGATATTTGGCCGGGGTGGTGGTCGGGAGTTTGTCGTTTGTCTTCTTCACTTACGTCTCGCCGTATAACACCCACCTTCCTTATCTCGTGCTCATGGGAGGGCTTCCGCTCTTGGGCCTGGTAACGTTGATATTGTCAAGGAGGCAGAGGATCTGGAAGGAGAATGTCCAAACGGTAGAAACAACTGACGTTCCTCAGCCCATGCAGTACTCTAACATAGGGAGATTCTAGCCGGTAAGAAGGGTTCTTGTCTGGTACCTTCCGCGGCGTTCTATTTCGTTAAGCCTTGGGAGAATTTCGGCACAGCGCTTGCTTTTTTTCTTGTACCCATCCAGGAATGCATTGAACATTGCTCCTGAAATTGATCTTTTCATGAGTAGAAGGTCCAGCGCCTTCTCCTCTATCGATGGGGTCATTTCTGCAAGCCCGAAATCTATTATCCAAAGCCCTCCCCTTTTGTCGACCATCATGTTTGCCGGGGTGAGGTCGCCGTGCGATATGTCAAGGTCGTGCAGCATTGCAGCATATGTTCCCGCAGATGAGATTATCTTCTTTAGTTTTTTTGGTGGAAGGGTATTCTCATCAATTATTTTGTGCAGCGCAATTCCATCTATCTTTTTTATTGTAAGCGTGGTCCTTCCTATGAGAAGAACGCTAGGAACGTTCAGCCCGCTGGAGGACGCGAGAAATAGGATCTTTGCCTCGGTTCTGGTGCGCTGGTGCCTCAGCGGGTTGTCTATTTCGGCTATCCTGTAGGGCTTCTTTATCCTATCCTTGACTATAACATCAATTCCTAGCATTTTGCCTGAGTAGATCTTCGCTTCCGCCCCTTCGCTTATCATTTGCATATTACCAACTTATTTTTACACTGTCTGCACGGTACCTTTGGCTTATTGTAAGCTGCTTGCCATTGTAACGCTCTCCTGAGTTGAACATCTTTTCGGCAACAACGGCAATCATAACTCCGTTGTCTGCGTTCAGTTCATTCGGAGAGACGTACAATCCGGTATTGTGGCTCTTTGTGATGATGCCGAGCATCTCTTTCAATCGTGCACTCTGCGCAACTCCGCCGCAGAGTATCAGGTCTCTCTTCTTTGTTAGAAGAAGCGCTCGCTCTGCTGCCTCGCAGAGCATTGCAAAGGATGTCTCTTGGAGAGAATAGGCCACGTTCTTCACGCTGTTCTTTTGAAGGGCCTTTGTCGCAGCCGTAAGAAGGCCTGTAAAAGTAAAGTCCATGCCCTTCACCGTGTATGGCAGCTCCACATACCTGCCGTGCATTGCCACCTTTGCAACTTGAGAGCCCCACGAAGGAACTATTCCGGCTGCCCTCGCAAAACTATCAAGCATGTTGCCGATCCCTATATCGAATGTCTCGCCGTAAACGTGGTAGTGCCTGTAAGGCCTTTCCGCAAGGCCGAGTATCTGGGAGTTGCCCCCGCTAACGTAAAGAACAAGCGGGTCCTTTATGCCGAAAGCTTGCTTGGTCACCTCAATGTGGCCTATCGCGTGGTTTACTGGAAGGATCGGAATTTTGTACTTTTTTGAGATGAACTTTGCTGCAACCTGGCCAACTTCAAGGCAGGGGCCAAGACCGGGGCCTTTCGTATAGCCTATCGCATCTATGTCTTTGATGCCGACTCCTGCCTCTTTTAGAGCGTTTTCTATCACTGAGGGGGCATTCCTTAGGTGGAAGCCTGCAACCTCTATTGGGATCATTCCCTTGTCCTTTATAGGATACATTGACTTTTGGTTGGCGAGTGTCTTGCCATTAGAGCAAATACCTACACCGAAGGTGTGGGCCGTGCTCTCTATTCCAAGAATTGCCATGAATTGATTTAATTATGAAAATATAAAAACGCCTTATGCCATTAATACTTGATCTGATGCGCAGGTATCACTCTGTTAAATTTGATGTTGTTGAAAAGAGGGTTAAGCTGCCAAATGGCGCAGAATACACTGCGTCGATAATAGTACACAAACCGGTAGCTGTAGTGATTGCAGTAATAGATGGCAAGATATTGCTGGAAAAACAGTATAGGCACTCGGTAAATAGATGGCTGTATGAATTGCCTGCTGGTTTCCTGCAAGGCAGAATTTCGCTGAAGAAACTTGCAGAAGAGGAACTGCATGAGGAAACCGGATATAAGGCAAATAAACTGACCTTCCTGTTCAAGGCATATGCTGCTGTGGGAACAAGCACTGAAACCTACCATTACTACCTCGCCGAAGGTTTGAAAAAGGAAAAGCAGCACCTTGAAAAATATGAGATGATAAGTGTAGAAAAGGTGGGAATTAAGGAGGTGTTAAGGATGATCAAGCAAAATAAGATAGTGGATGGTAAAACGATTCAAGGCGTACTTTATTACTACAATTTCATAGCTTCTAAGTAGCTTCAGACCACGTCTATTATGTCCTCTTTGTAGCCCATCCCTATCAGGGCCTTCTTTGTGTTGTCCTTGTGGTTGCCCTGCAGCTCTATCGTTCCTTCCCTGCTGGTTCCCCCACATGCCAGCACGTGCTTGAGATTCTTTTCGGTCCTCTCCAACTCGTCTGCGTTTATTCCCTCTATAACCGTCACTATCCTGTTGAACTTCGCCTTCTTTGTGTAGACCTTTATCTTGCTTTCCGTCTCCCTATCAAGAACGGAGCATACGCATATATCCTTTGGAAGACCGCATTTTGGACAGACGTCTGGCATTAGCGCTTGGCACCCTTCTCGTTTAGAACCGTGTTTATCTTTGCGATCGTCCTCCTTATCTCCCTTGTCTTTACGACCTTGCTGGCCACTCCTGTAGAGGCTATCTTCCTCCTCTCAATTCCCAGTTCGAGCTCAAGCTCGCCTAGTTTTGTTTTAAGAGCGCTTTCAGACAGAGACCGTAATTCTCTTGCTTTTATATAAGACACCTATAGAATATTCCGTTCTTCAGATATTAAAACCTTGCTGTTTCGTTCGTGTGTACAGTAAAAATAGTTATTTTCTTCTAACTCCTGCTGCCTTCTCGGCTGCCTGCGTCCTCTGAAGTAATCCACTAAGATATACTCCAAGCTTATCTTCATCTGCAGAGAACCTTCTCATTCCTGCTTCTATAGTTTTAACGGCAGTTGGATAATCCCCTTCGCTCTCGGCTTTTGCTGCCTTCATGATGCAGTTAGAAGGATTTGTTATACCTTTAAGTAGTTGCGCGTCGTCGGCGCTATTTGTTCTAGCGCCCTCCAATACAATAGGATCTCTCAACATTTCTTACTCACTTACTATACTCTAAATCTGAAATATTTAAGCATTTTTACGCAGTGTGACACTAATAAAACGGATATTTATAGTTTAGCTGCAAATTATATTTGATAATCGATGCAGCAATTCAAGACAACGGCAGACATAAAGATTCCCGACAAACTCATAGACCAGGTAATAGGGCAGAAGAGCGCCACAGAGATAATAAAGAAGGCGGCGAAGCAGCGAAGGAATGTTCTTCTCATCGGCTCTCCGGGTACCGGAAAGACTATGCTGGCGCAGGCGATGGCGGAGATGCTGCCTGCTGGCGACCTTGAGGACGTGCTTGTCTACAAGAACGTAAATGACGAGAACATGCCGATCGTCAAGGCTGTCAAGACATATCCAAATGCGGAAGCGCGCGAGAAGCACGGCGACGGCCAGGGCAGAATCACACTGCAAAAGGAGCGAATGAAGAACAGGATGGGGATGAGCAAGGGCTCGTCAGTGGTAACGCCGATAATACTGATGCTAGTTATCATCCTCTTCGGCCTCTCGCTGAGCGGCCTCATACAGGGCTATGAGATTGTGGTGCTTGCTGCGCTGATCCTTGGAATACTGATATTCGGCTCGATGATAATCTTCATGAGCAGCATAACCAGAAGGGGAGGGATGGGCATGCCGGGAATGGCAGACTACAACGAGCCAAAGCTGATAGTCGACAATACGGGATACACCCACGCGCCCTTCATAGATGCGACGGGTTCCAGGGCTGGTGCGCTTTTCGGAGACGTGAAGCACGATCCGTTGCAGACCGGCGGTCTCGGAACACCGGCCCACCTCAGGGTTGAGAGCGGTGCGGTCCACAAGGCAAACAAGGGTGTCCTATTCATAGATGAGGTTTCAAGGCTGGAGCCAAAGTCCCAACAGGACCTCCTCACATCATTGCAAGAGAAGAAGTATCCCATAACAGGGCAGAGCGAGATGAGCTCCGGTGCGCTGGTAAAGACAGAGCCTGTGCCAGCTGACTTTGTGCTTGTAGCTGCGGGCAACCTCCAGGACATACAGAACATGCACCCAGCGCTCAGGTCAAGGATACGTGGATATGGCTACGAGCTCTATATGGAGGCAACGATGGAGGATAATGATGCTAACAGGACATCGCTTGTGCAGTTCATAGCCCAGGAGGTGAAGAAGGATGGGAAGATACCGCACTTTGACAGAGGCGCAGTTGAGGAGATAATAGAGGAGGCGAGGAGAAGGGCTGGAAGGAAGAAGCGCCTCACCCTTATACTTCGAGACCTGGGCGGCCTGATACGCGCTGCGGGCGACATAGCCGTTGAGCACAAGAAGCAGGTCGTCACTAAGGAAGATGTGATTGCCGCCAAGAGCCTCGCAAGCTCTATAGAGGCGCAGGTCGTAACCCAGGAGATAGACTACACCAAGGACTACAGGGTCTTCACAACAAAGGGATTCAGCATCGGCAAGGTCAACGGTCTGGCCGTCATGGGATCGTCTGCTATAACATCTGCTGGAATAGTCCTGCCGATAGTTGCAGAGGTGACGCCGGCAAGCTCGCGCTCCGAAGGAAAGTTCATACCTACTGGAAAGCTGGGCAAGATAGCCAACGAGGCGGTGAAGAACGTCAGCGCGATAATAAAGAAGCACATCGGGAGGGATGTTGCAAACTACGACATGCACGTCCAGTTCCTCCAATCGTACGCTGGCGTTGAGGGAGACAGCGCGAGCATCTCGGTTGCGATAAGCATAATATCAGCAATGGAAGGCATGCCCGTTGACCAGTCCATGGCGATGACGGGATCGTTGTCAGTAAGAGGGGAGGTACTTCCCGTCGGCGGGGTAACGAGCAAGGTCGAGGCTGCGATAAACGCAGGCATACGCTCTGTGATAATACCTGCGAGCAATGTTGACGATGTATACATAAGCAAGGACCGGCTCAAGCGCATAAAGATCATACCGGCCAGGACGCTTGCGGATGTGATAAAGTACTCAATAAAGCAGAGCAAGAGGAAGAACGAGATAATGGCCGAACTCAGGAAGCACGAGAAGCCTCTCGGTAAGTGATTTTTTGAAGGATAAAAAGCCGAGCAAGGACACTAAGAAGAAGCTTGAGGAGTTCGGCGGGGAGATACTCGAAGAGATCGAGAAGGGCAAGGGACCTACGTTCACCACCACATCCAGATCAAGAGGAAATGTAAGGTTCGATGAGAAGAAAGGAATTCTCACGCTGGGAAGCAACTCTGAGGAGAGGAACTTTGTCAACGTTGGGCAGGCGAAGCGCTTCATGCAGACGGTTGCGATAGCCGCGAAGTGTCACAAGTTCCTTGAGGAGAACCTGCACACCACCATCAGGGGCCTTTTCTACCAGCTGAAGTACTCGCTTGGCGAGGACATTGACGAGAATATATTCAACGAGCAGGCGGAGTCAAACCCTTTGATAGAAGACCTTGAGGTCTCTCTAG
>DATJLP010000003.1:0-12006 GCA_035509375.1 Candidatus Acidiferrum sp. | reverse complement strand
TGCTATTGTTGGGCTGGTTGCATCCCTCTTGTGGGCTTCGCCTGAGATAAAGTCTGCGCTGTCGAGCGTCGTGAATAGGTACTCTTTGCTTATACTCTTGCTGATACTGGTATTTTTTGTCGCTTTCTCCATTCTCTTCCTGCCGAAAACGGAGTTGATCTTTTTCGATGAGAACCTGTACCAGGGAACTGCGCTCAACATACTGAATAATGGAAATGCGCTGATCTGCTGGTTTGGAACCCAGTATGTACACAGCTGCTTCAGCACAGAGCTGAGCTTTGACCCGGCTGGCTGGCCGTTCCTGATAGCGGTGGCGTTCAAGCTTTTTGGAATAGGCAATACAACGACATACAACCTCGAGCTGTTTTTGGGAGCATTATCGATAACCTCCCTCTTTTTCATATCAGGGGCATTGACCAACAGGAAGGAGGCCGGACCCATAGCGGCTGCGATATTCGTCCTTGTGCCGGAGCTTTTCATATGGTCAAACACGCTTGCAAACCCTGACATGCCGTTCCTGGCATTTGCCTGCGTAACCATCCTGTTATTTTTGATTTTTATAAAGAAAAGTAGCAAAAGAACGCTACTGCCATTCGTTTTTGCGCTTGTATTCACGATATATCTAAGAGTGGAGGCGGTGTTGCTTGTGCCTGCACTTCTCGGAGCGTTTTTGGTTCTTGGTGATAGGGGAATAAAAGAGACGTTCAGGAGGAAGATAGCTGAGGTCTATAAGAAAGTCGTGTCAGACAGCAGGCTGCTTCTGCTATTGGTAGTCTTTGTCCTGCTGATAGAGCCGCAGATCTACACAACCTTCGCAACAACCGCAGAGCTTCAAGCCAACGCGGCGTTCTACCTTTATCCAAACACCCCAATCTTCTCCCCTTCGTATGTGGCCCATAATCTATCTGTAGACCTATCGTTTTTGGCAGGGATGATAAAGGCCTATCCAATAATTTTCATTCCAAACATCACGATACTTGCAGTTGTGGGAATTGCTCTTTCCCCGATGCAGAAAAAAGATAAGAGAAGGTTTGCTGTTATTTTGGTGCTTGCCGGGCTCTTTCTGATCTATTTTGTCTTCTATCTCTTCTACTTTTCGGGATCGGTCTTTGTAGGAAACGCTGTTAGATATCTTCTGATCTTGTACCCGCCGCTTGCGATATTGGCGGCGCTCGGGATCTTGGGCACCGGAGATCTTCTGTCAAGGTTTACCAGGAAAGAGAGAATGAGATATGCAATATACGGAATCCTTGTATTGCTGCTCTTTGCGGTGCCCTTTGCCTTGGCGATACCATTCCTCACCCATCCCACATTTTCATCCCTCAATTATCCGGTAAACAACGTCACAGCAAACCTGCCTGGGGTAAACCCATACACAACAAATTACTCAAAGACCGACCTGGACTTCATAGAAAACAACTACCAGCTCGTTCCGAACAAATGCCTGGTTGTATCTGCGCTGCCTTCGGTGTGGTTCATGCTCAACAGGAGCTCCGCATACCTTCCAAATACGGACATATTTACAAACTCGAGCTACAGCGGCTATGGCTGCTATTATCTGGATTATGACTTCTGGTGCACCGTGAGCCCCTACAACAGCACAATCTGCAATTTCTATACGACAAATTACAAGCTAAAGGTTGTGGCGACGGAGAGCACCGGCAGGCAGTCAAACTTCACGCTCTACCAGATACTCAATTATACTGGAAATTCGACATGAGTTAAATAGATTGCCATCAAAATATTATCGGGTGTGAAAATGTTGTCTAAATCCAAACATGCAGCGCTGATTCCCATAAAGAACATGAGCCGTGCAATAGGCTTCTATACGAAAACGCTTGGAGGTTCCCTGAATATGAGGGGAATGGGCGAAATGAAGAACTATTGGGCATCTGTCAACGTTGGCAAAGCAGAATTCTGGCTTGTCAGCCCTGAAAAGAGCGAAAAGAGAAAGCTCGCCTATAACACCTTTGCTGTAAAGAACATAAAGGCAGAGGTAACGGGGCTCAAACGCAGGGGAGTGAAATTCGAACCGGCAATGAGGGGCAGCCCGAAGGACAAGGTAGAGGGGCCGATAACATACAGCCCTTACGGAGCTAGCGCGTTCTTCAGCGACTCTGAAGGAAACATGCTGATGCTCTGGCAGAGACCAAGAATGTGAAGGCTCCGATCGGGATTTGACCCATAGGTGGCATTTCCAATGTTTGGTGTTACTTTAACCTAATAAATGCAGCATTCTTTGCGCCGTATTTTTGCTTCATCCAAAGATCTGCGTCCTTAACTACTGCCTTACCAAAGTTATTATCAGGGATCACTACGAAGTCGACGCTCCACTTCGCCTTTTTTGGGCCTTTAGCCTTCAGTATTATTATAAAATCTACATCAGCTGGCCTTTTCTTCTTTGTGACAAAACTACCTCGTAGATATATTTCCGAGATCGGTAGTAACTTCTCTAGCTTCTTGATGACCGTCTGTGCGTTCTGCCACATCTCTCTTCGATATTTTGATTTCAATAGCTCCTTTGGTATTGTTTTTGTCATGTATACCCATCGATTCTGGTGCTCCGATCGGGATTTGAACCCGAGTTTCAGCCTTGAGAGGGCCGTATCCTTGACCGAGCTAGATGATCGGAGCTTGTAGTACATACCTTTTTTGATATATATCTATTTCCTTATCATCCTTCTCGCTATCTTAAAGCTTACGTTGCTGGTTGCGAGCTTGTCGCATATGAACTCAGAGAGGCCCATACCCTCTGTCTCAGATATGTCGATTATGTGGTTTATGAATAGCTCCTTTGCGCGCTCGTCGCCCTGGGGGTTTATCTCGCCGTTGTTTATTCCCTCTATCAGCGCTTCGATGTTCCTCATCGATGCGGAGAAGCCGGTCAGCGCTGACTCTCCCGCTCTCTTCACGCCTATCGCCTGCTGCAACAGCTCGAGCCTCATCGCGGCCTTCGACTTTGTGTAGAGGAACTTGAGCGGCATTGCGTGCAGGTTCCTCACTATTATTGAGTACGCCTTGCTGCGCCTCTCCCTTTGGGAGGCCATTATCGCAGGCATTATGAGCAGATTGTTTTCGGGCTTTATCCTTTTTGAGATACCGTTGTTGGAGTGCTTCTCTATGTAGGCGTCCCTGCTTATAGGGTTCATAGTGTAGAAGAGGCCGACATAGGAGTGTGCAGCCGACGAGATCGTCCCGTAAAGATGATTTGGATCCATCTCGCTCGAGTTGTTCAGGTACAACGTCATCTTCTCCAATGTCGTCCTGTGCCTTGCTATCGATGCCATTCGCTTCCTTGAAAGGCCGTGGCTCATGCTGCTCCTCACATTCTGGTCTGCCATCACGTGCGAGAATGCGTATATCATGCTCTTGAGCGGGAGGAGGTTCACCCTCGCGTGTATCTCCTTGGAGTTCGCCTTGAACGCTGCCAGCTTTAGGGTTATAGGTTTAGATTTCTGCATCTAGCCACTATAGGATCGTGATGAAAACAAGATATAATGTATGATCGGCTTTTTAAACTTTTATCTAAGGCCTGTTCGCCTTGCTGCCCGATATGGCCTCGCTTATAGAATACCTGTCTATTATCTTTGCCTTTATCCTGTCGGTGTCATCCACGCTCTTCTCCCTAGATATGTGCTCGGCCTGGTTCAGCTTGTTGGCGTACATGTGGTATGCCTTGAACGCCGCGGAGTAAGCGTCCCTCTCGTGCGGGTCCTTTATCCTCACAGACCTTCCCAGCTCCCTCTTCTCCGAAACCGGTATGTCCCTTTCCGGATGGTAGATCCTTGCGTTGAACGCTGCGTTTATCTTCTTGATTGCCTGGCCGACAACCCTCCTGTCTGTCGCGATTATGGAGGGCGTGCCAACCATCCGTATGTTCTCGAGCATCCACGACAGCCCCGCGTTCACCATGTGTGAGTGGTGCAGAAGCTTGCCGTCAAGCGAGAGGCAGGCTATCGCAGATGTCTTTCCCGGGTCTACGCCGACTATTATGTGTGCCAATCAAACAACGTTTCAGCCTAGCTGGTTCAGCGAATAGTTTATCGCGCTGTCCGCCGTCTCTGGTATGGTGGAGTACTGGCAGTTGACTATGAATTGCGGGGTGGTGACAACGCTGTAGAACCTCGCCAGGGTGGCCTGGTATGAGAGCGTCGATGTGGCGTTTGCCAGGCAGGAGTTGAGCTCTGAGGTGTTCAGGCCGGATCCTACTGCGGTCTGGTAGAGCGTATCGTTATCTATCGGAGTTCCGACAAATATCTTGCTGACGTTCTCGGCGTATTCGCCTATCTTGCCTTGCGCGGATGAGCAGTACAGGTACGTCCCGAGCAGCTGGGTGTGCTCTGTGCCGAAGCCCGCGTACCACCTTGAAGAGTAGTTGGTGAACACGAAGTCGTAGCTCACGTTGAGCTTGTTCGGATACATTGACGACAGGTTTACCGCTGTGGCTATCCCCTTGAACGCTCCGGGTGCATACGGGTCTATCAAGGCGTATACCGGTATGGGCGTTGCCGTCTTGCACGCCACCTTGCCGTTGATCTGCACCACGCCGAAGGAAATGACGCTGTTGTTGGTCTGCTGCAGCGGCCTCACGGTGCTCTCAATGAACGGCTTTACAAGGGAGAGGTTGCTTCCAGAAAGCAGCATCGAATAGTAATAGGTGTTGTTGTTCGAGAGGGGGTCTACATACGGAATGTCGACAAACCAGAGGTTCTGCTCTGGAAGGTATGAGACATTCGCCATGTCAGGCTCCGAGTAGTATGTGAGAAGCGAGAGGGAGGTGTTAACGTAGGCGTAATTGGCCAGTATCCTTTCCGCAGCGGAGAGCACCTGGCTCGAGTTGTACTGCTGCGTTGCGCACGTCCCGTTGACAACTCCGTAGTAGCAGTTCTTCACCACTGTACCCTGCTTGAAGAAGGCCAGCGAGAAAGCCAATGCTATCAGCACTATCACCAATGCTATCAGCGATATGTGGAGATAGTCGAGGCCGCCCCTCTTCAGGGCCGGCTTGACTATGAAGACGGGTTCCTTGTTCTTGCTTGCTTTTTGCGGCATTCATACACCAAACATAAACGGGCTCGGCGGGATTTTCATTTATTTTTTAAGAATAATTTTGAACCCGCGGCCTATGTCTTAGGAGGACATCGCTCTATCCAAGCTGAGCTACGAGCCCTTTAGATGATTATGATAGATAGGTATTAATTAATGACTGAAGAATTATTCTGGGATGGGATGACTAGCAAGAATGGGAAAATAGCGATAGTTGGAGCTGTTGTTGTAGTAGTGATAATAGCGATATTGATACTCGGCTTTGTCCCTGGAGTTTGGCCCGGAGGAGGAGCTTCCCTAGTTGCATCATGCATAGCAACGCCTGGATATGCATGCCAGAGCGCATCTCTTAGTGGCGGAAATTTCACGGCTGTGGTAGGGCAGGCTAGCGGAACCGCTTGGACACAGGCAAACATATTCGTTGTTATCTCTGGAAGCCCGAATCCGACATCTGTTCCGCCTCTTCCCTGCGAGGAGGGATTTGCAAGAGGGATAACTTCTGGCCAGACCGTCAACCTTACTCTGAGCAGCTACAGCAACTCAAACACGTGCGCTGGTTTCCCAAAGACTTCAGGAGCAACTTTTGATGGCACGGTTTGGGCGGGCTACAGGACATCAACAAACAGCACCGAGCAGGTTGTCGAGATAGGAACCGTAACGCTGAGGGAGGCCTAGTTACATCCTCTCTATCGCCTCTATGCCGAGCGAGCCTAGCATTACTTTCATCACGTTCCTAAAAGCGGAGACAAGCGCGAGCAGTGCTGCCTTCTTGTCGGTTGATTCATCCTTCAATATCGGCACGCTCTCGTAGAACTTGCTGAATGCAGATGACAATTCTATCAGGTAATCGGTTATAACGTTGGGCCGGTCCTCCCTGCAGGCCTTCTCAAGTACATCCTGATACCCTGACATCAGTTTTACAAGGTTGAAGGTATTCTGCTCTTCGAATGCATCTGATGCAGATGCATTTCTCTGCTCCTTCATTCCCGACTTGTCAAGTATCCTTGTGGCCCTTGCGTATGTGTACTGGCAGTATGGGCCAGAGTTTCCTTCAAAACTGAGCGCCCTATCCCATGAGAATATTATCTTCCTCTCGGGAGAGATCTTCAGGAACTCGAATTTTATCGCGCCGATCGCGACCTTTTCTGCGATCCTCTCCCTCTCTTCATCGTTTATCTCCTCATTTGGCTTTATCGCTGTTATCACCTTGCCCCTTGCCTCGTCAAGAAGGTCGTTGGCAGTGTACCCGACCCATGTGCCTTTCCTTCCGGAAAGTTTTGCGCCCTCAAGGTCCACCTCGCCATAGCCGATGTGCTTCAGGCCGTTAGCCTTCTCACCCTCTCCAATGGAATTGAATATGACCTTTATCAGGAGCTGCTCGAAGTTCTGCCTTGTGTCAGTCAGGGTTATCGCCATGTCCGCGCCGCCGAAGTCCTTCTTCTCGCCCTTCTCTGAGGTTGTGAAGAGCGGCTTTCCGTCAGGCTGCTTCTCTATGAACTTGTCGAATAGAAAGTTGTTTCTTATGAGGCCGAGCTTCCACATGTGGAAGGCTATGTCCTTTGCCAGGTAGTTTGCAGAACCATCGCTCCTTATCAATACCTTGGCGTCCTCCCTCAGGCCGGTGAGCTCCTTTGGAATGTTCTTCAGGTCGGCGAGCTCTATTATGACACAGCCCTTGTACTTTCCATCGCTTGGCTTCTTCGTCAACTTTTTCTTCTCAAGTATCTCGAGCATCTTTTCAAGAAGATGCTCCCTCACTATGTCACCCTCCCATATAACAACATCCTGATATATCCCGTATGAGAACGCGGTCTCCCTCTCTGCCATAAGGAAGCTCTCGGCCATCTCCCTTGCAATCTTCGATTCGTATGTGCCGTCCTGCTCCATGAGCGCGAGCGTCCTCTTCACATCTGCAGCGATCTCGGGTTTTTGCGCGATGAGCCTGTTTGTGGCGACGTATATCTCCCCAATTGAGTAGTCGTATTTCTTCTCCGGTCCTTCCTGAACCTTCAGCTGATCGGAGTGTATCTTGCCCCAGACCGCCTCAGCGGCCTGCAGCCCCAAATTGTCCATGTAGTTCTCGCGCTCGACCCTGTAGCCGCATGCCGAGTATATGTTTGCGACAGAGTCGCCAAGTATTGCGTTTCTAAGGTGGCCGACGTGCCACGGGTGCACGGGGTTCACGCTAACGTACTCCACTATTATCTTTTTGCCATTTCCAAGGGTCGTGCTAGCCAACCTCTCCCTGTTCGCGATTATGTAATTTATCGCGCTAGCAGAGAATTCCTTCCTGTCAATATGGAAATTTATGTATCCGTTGTCAACGGTAACCTGCTTTACCATCTTGCTGCCTTTCAGCTTGCCAGCTATGCTGGCTGCGATCTCTTTTGGGTTGACCTTCTTCTCCTTTGATATCCTGAATGCCACAGAGCAGGAAAAGTCCCCGATTCCTTTTGAGATGTCAACCGTGTTCTCCAGCTGTTTCGGATCGTAGCCGCACAGGGACATTGCACCGGCTAGAGATTCCTCAAGCTGCGCCTTCAAACCCGCGTATGGCGAATCAGGCATGATACCTAGCCTTTAATCACATCGAATCTTTTTAAAACGTCTGGAATCGCATCTATGACGTCCTTTGCTATTATGTGCATGCCCTTCCTTTTGAAGAGCAGGTCGCCTATTAGGGAGTGTGTCCTAACTCCCGCAACAGCGCTCTCAAACGGGTTCTTGTGCAACGCAGCGTAGCTCGCTATTATTCCTGAGAGGACGTCGCCGGTGCCCATTGTCGCAAGCGCCGGGGTTTTAGAGATGTTTATTTTCAAGGAGCTGCCGTTCGTTATTATTGTCTCATGCCCCTTGAGCACAAGCGTGCATCCGCACTCGCTGGCAAAGCTTGTCGCAGCGCTTATTCGCGCACTTAGCCGTGCATCCTTTAGGTCTATCCCGGTCAATTTTTTGAATTCACCATAGTGTGGAGTTATTATCGTATTGCTGCCAAGTAGCGTTCTCCTCTTCGAGAAGGCGGGCAGGGCTGTCGCGTCAACCAGGATCGTCTTCCCCGCCTTTGTCTCGTTTGCGACAATCTTGAGAGCCGCCTCGGCGCTCTCATTAGAGTCGGTGAAGCCCGGACCTATAACCAGCGTATCATGCAGAGTCCTCTCCACAAGGGCCAGGTCCTTTGAGGTGATGTGCGGCCCTTTTGAGTCCTTCACAATCAGGCTTATTGAGAGCCCCCTGGCGATCTGCGCTGCATTTCGCGGTGCGATTATCGTCACGTAACCGGACCAGGTCCGCAGGGCCGCGGTTGCGTTGTTTGCCGCATACGCTGCAAGCAGCGGCGCATCGAAGTACTCTTCGCTGCCGCCCACTATGAGAACCGACCCGTGCGACTTCTTGCTGGAGTGCTGCGAGATCGGTTCAACAGCCCTCCTTATATCCGAATCTGTAGTCAGCAGGCCTTTTGACAATCCTTTTAAGCTTTGCATACCATAAATATACAGGGGGAGTTTAAAAATTCTTTTCTTTGGTGATTTAATCTCAAAGGTCTACAAAAGCAAGGAGAAGCTTGTCGTCTATCTTCCTATGGACATGATCTCTTCAATGCACCTGAAGGAGGGAGACGAACTCGACTTCCTGGAGCACGATAACTATTACATTGTTGCAAAGAAGAGCGCCGTAGCTGACATGATAGTTGGGAAGGCAGCCCCCGTACAGGCGCAGTCAACGCAGAGGGTGCCGAACGAGAGGGAGCTAGCGCTGCTGAAGAAGCTAGACACGCTCAGGTACAACGAAAGGACAAAGGAGAAGGTAAACTCGATGCTGAATGCCGAGGAGAAAAAGACAATAGCAGACCTGCTGAAAAAGAGGTTTGTGACGCTCTTCAAGAAGGCAGGGGATAATTTCTACAAATATGGGATACCAAAAGACATCTATGACAACTTCCTCATGCGCAAGAAACCGCAGGTTGAAGTAAAGGCTCCGGAACAGAAAACTCAGGCGCCAAAGCCGGCTCCGACGCAGCAGAAGAGGTGGGAGCAGAGCGGCAAGCCAGAGAATTTATACCTTACAGCCCTGGAGACCAACGGCTACCTTGTGATAGGGAGCGAGACCGAGGCCTCCGCAGCGTCTTCCGCCCTAGAGGAGAGCATCAGGAGAGGGCTTGTTGTGGGGGTGCGCGCCTTCAACAAGAAATTCTACGTTGCAACAAAGGTCTTCATAACAAAGTCGCTTCCAAAGATAGGAAAGATGATCGGAGCAAAGAGCATCAGCGTGTCTGAAATAGCAAAAGAGACCGGCGTGGACGAGGACGGTGTCAGGGCGGTGCTCTACATAATGGCGGATAACGGCGATGTTACCGAAATAAGAAGGGATGTCTTCAAGGCCGCCTGATCAAATGTAGAGGAAGTGGTTGGCCACCAGTATTATTATTGCGAAGGCAGCCACTATGATGAGTATTATCTTCGGGTTGACCTTCGGCCCCTTTGTCGGCGCGTCATAGAAGCTCATCACTCCGGCTGACTGCTGTGGAGATTGCAGAAGTGCCATAAGACCACTATAGTATGTGCGTAATTCTTTAAAAGCTGTGTGTTTTTAAGACTTATTGGAGGTATATAGAAGAGGCGCGGTGCTTATGGCGGAGAGCTCGGTTTACGACCCCTACAAGCAGGCAGAGGAAGAACTTGAAGGGATGGCAAAGCCGAAGGTTGTTGAGGAGGTTGAGATAAGCGGGCCGATAGGCCTGTGGATAGCGATACTCTTCATAGGGCTGATCCTCGATTTTGTTGTTGCACCGCTTGCACCCTCTTTGGGAATAGTCACGACATTGTGGACCACTGCGGGAAACATGATACTCTACCAACCTGGCGCGTTCATACTCCCATTGATCGTCTCGATATGGCTGGCCTCAAGGATTGCACATGTAAGGAAGGAATCCACAACCATAGGAAAGGAGGCGCTGCTTAATTCGATATACGTTGCGGCGATATACTCGATTGCGATCTTTATAATCTACCTGCTCATCTACTACACGAGCCCGGCCTCGCTCCCGACGCCGTTCACGCTGCAGGGGTTCGTGCTCAACATGATAGCGATACCCGTAGCGATAGTGCTGGTGCTTACCCCGGTGCTGAGCATGCTCGCATCTGCAAGGAAAGGACCTAAGAAGTAGCTATTTTGGGTAATTCGAGAAAGGTCTAAATATTTTTGATGTGTGTTTTATAAACATGGAGAATTGGGCAGAGTTTGACCGCGGGGTCTTCTTGGTCAACCTTTTGGGAATAATCTACAATAAGAAAACGAAAACCGTTCTGATCGGGAGGAGAAAAAACGACCCATATATAAAAGAGCTAACCTGGGTTTTTCCAGGCGGTAGGCCAGATTATGGAGAGGAACTTGACTCTGCAGTTAAAAGAATTATAAAAAAGAAGGTTAACCTTGATGTTAAAGTGGATAAGCTTGTTTTTGCAAAGACCTACCCAGAGAAGAGAGAGTTCTTATCCCTCTATTACCTATGTGAGGTGGTTGGAGGGAATGCCGAGGCGAGTGACGATATTATAGAGACCAAATGGGTTAAGCCAACCGAGGTAAAGAATTACTTTACAACTTCGTTGCATGACCAACTTTTTGAATACCTGAAGACTCTTTAGATTATTTCGGCTTTGCGGCGCTGACTATCTTTATTATGTCGTTGTCCTTTAGGATGTGGTCCTTTGCGATCCTCATCTTTGTCCTAGCGTCAACCGCGTAGAGCATGCTCTTTGCAAGATCCGTGTGTATCGCAGCCGCAAGATCAGACGCGGTAGAGCCCCTCTTTACCAGTATCGCGTCAGGAAGTACATGCCCGAAATGGTCGGTGTACTTGCTCTCGTCCTCAACGGGATAGACAACAATGTTGTCGAGCAGCTTGAAGGTCACGGTGTTGATTATCTCCTGCACATTCGTTCCTTTTTGCTTCAGGAAATCCTGCATGCGCTTGAGCGCGTTGAGGCGATCGTCCGATAAGTCCTTATCCAAAAGGGAAAAGGTGCTCGAACCCGGAATGTACTCTATGAAGTTTATCTTTGTTGCCTTCCTCAGTGCAAGCTCTATTGCGCCGCTGCACGGGATAACGATCTCTTTGCC
Organism: Candidatus Acidiferrum sp.; assembly: GCA_035509375.1. Lineage (GTDB taxonomy): Archaea > Micrarchaeota > Micrarchaeia > Micrarchaeales > Micrarchaeaceae > JAJZAB01. The sequence goes on along the minus strand of DATJLP010000003.1, from coordinate 843 downwards.
GAATTCTTTGATAAGAGAGTCTATGTTTTTCTGAGAGCCTTCCACATCCGACTTGTTTGCAGCTATTATGGACGGTTTTGTAAGTTTTAACAGCTCTTTTGCGAACAGGTATATATCAGAATCAGACCAGTTCGGCCTGTTTGTTGAGAGGTGTGCAGAGTTGGCGGCCTTTTCTATATCTGAAGGGGTTGCCTTCATGCTGGCAAGAACCTCGTGGAGCGCTGCAGCACCGTCGCTCCTCTTCGATATTGTATTCGTGTGCTTCTTGATTATCTGGGCGAGCCATTGCACAAGCTCTTCGTTGATTATCTTGACATCGTTGATCGGGTTGGAGCCTTCTGTCTTGTTTCCCGCGGAATCTGTCTTTCCGCTCGCATCAACCACCATTATCAGGGCGTCTGCACTTGCTAGATCATTGAGGAATTGGTTGCCCATCCCCTTGCCTGCATGCGCTCCTTCAACAAGGCCTGCCACGTCAACGATATTTATCGGGAGCATCCTCGTGCCCTTTACGCAAAGCGAATTCCTTGCGGTGCACTTCACTCCGAGCTCTTCGTGGACGCATTTCTTTGTGGCGTATGCAACGCCAAGGTTGGGCTTTATCGTTGTGAAGGGGTAGTCGGCTATCGCCACCTCGTTCATGGTCAGCGCTGAGAAGAGAGTGCTCTTTCCCTTGTTCGGCGCGCCGACTATTCCAACAAGCATACAAACCAACCAATCGGCTTAAAAGCTTAAAAGGATTAGAGACAAACACTATGCGTGCAGGGGTTGCAAAGCTTGGTCAAACGCGCCAGGTTCAGGGCCTGGTCCCTTAGGGGTTCGTGAGTTCAAATCTCACCCCCT
>DATJLP010000002.1:0-31737 GCA_035509375.1 Candidatus Acidiferrum sp. | reverse complement strand
CTGGCAGAGGATGCGCGATGTCTTCAGCGGATCGTTCGCTATCAAAAGGAAGGCGTTTGACACGATAAGGAATGTGAAGACCTACCATGCCGGCACCATATTCTTTGAGATGGAACTGGCAAAGAGGGGCTTCAGGCTGAAGAACATCAAGGTATCGTACATGCCCAGAGTTGGGACCAAGTCGAAACTTGCAAAGTACAAGGTTGTCTACGGCTTCCAGGTCTTCATGGGCATTCTAAAGTCCAGGTTCGGCGAGACGTCTGAGCTTATCGCTGACATGCTAAAGAGCCGTTTCGGCAACGGATGATTGGTGGTGTTCACATGGTCAAATTGAGCTTTATAGTGCCTACAAAGAATGAGCATACCACCCCTGGCATAATCAGGGATATCTACAAGGTATTTGGAAGGGACGTGGAGGTCATAGTGATTGACAAGAGCGACCCAGACTACAGGAAGCCGCTCTACAAGACTGGAGCAAAGATAGTAATTCAGAAGACGGGGGTGTATGAGCACGCCCTTGTTGAGGGTTTTAGGTTGGCACACGGCGATATACTTGCCGCTATAGACCCGGATGGCACATATTCTGTAAAGGACCTGAAGAAGATTGTAGATTATCTATCAAGGCACACTGAGTACGCATATGTTGGTGGAGATAGATTGGACTGCCCAGAAAAGGCCATGCCGCCCTCGATAAAGTTCGGCAACAGGCTTTTCGGCTTGCTTGCAACAGTTCTTATGCTGCAGCCGATGCGCGACACATTCAGCGGGTCTTTTGCAATGTGGAGGAAACCCTACAATGAGATAAGAGGCATGGAAGGCTATGTGGGAGGCCCTACAATCTTCCAGATCGCGCTTGCACGGAAGGGGTTTAAGGTTAGGTGCATACCAATATCTTACAGGGAAAGAGTTGGATCGCAGCCAAAAATCTCGGGAATGAAGCAGCTCTTTGCATTCAAGCTTGCGTTTAACATGATAGTGGGTCGCTTCTCATGAAAATTGCTTTCGTATCTGACGCCGCCTTCCCATGGCACGTCGGTGGCGTGGAAAAGACGGAGAGAATGGAAGCGGAAGCGCTTGCGAGGACGAACGAGGTGCACTTCTTCTCCTTTATGTGGAAGGGCATGCGCAAGGAATTTACCGATAAGAAGATACAATACCACTGCTCGCATTACCTTACAGACAATGAATTCTACAGGCACAAGAGAAGGTCCGTAAGAGAGGCGATACTCTTCTCGCTCATGGTCTGGAGGCTCTTCAACTACAGGTTTGACGTTGTCCAGGCGAACGCATTTCCGATATTGCACCTGCCGGTTGTTAAGTTCTACTGCAGGATAAACAGATGCAAGCTGGTATTCGATGTCGCAGAGGTATGGAGCAGGGAGCACTGGATAGGATACCTTGGTCCGATAGCAGGAAGGGTGGTCAGCTGGTACGCAAACTGGGCGTTGTCCGGCGCAGACGCCTACATATCGAACCCTGGCTTGACAGAGAAGGGCCTGGTGAACATCGGGGTCAAGAAGAGGAAGATACACGTCTTCACCCCAATAGTTGACGATAGAGAGATGCGCTCCGTGAAGGCGGGACAGCACAAAGGGCTTGTTGTGATCAGCGGAAGGCTCATAAAGGAAAAGAGGTTTGACAAGTGGCTGGGCGTCATAAAGGAGGTTTCAGAAATCACAAAAGTGAAGGCCATCATAGTCGGCGATGGCCCGGAAAAAGCAAACATAAAGACAACGATAAACGCTCTTGGCCTCCAAAAGGTCGCCACTGTGCGCGGTTACTTCAAAAGCAAGAAGGAGATATACAAATTGGTCAAGAGCGCCTCTCTTCTTCTGAACATGTCGGAGAGGGAGGGGCTGAGCGCGCTCACACTGGAAAGTATCTCCCTTGGCACTCCTGTCGTCCTTCCGGATTATTCGCCGATACCAGACATGGTGAAGGAGATGTGCGTTGCCTCGAGCGAGGAGCAGCTGCCTGACGTGATAAGCAAGATCATCAACGGCGATAAGAGAAAGTTCATAAGGAACATAAAGAACCTTGACAGGTTCAAGACATCGAACATCGGCTCATTTTACAATATGCTTTTCAAAGGCATGAAAGAGAAATCAGTATATTAGCAAGTCTTAAATATTAGATGGAAGTGAATGAAAGCGACATCATAATCTCTTTATCTAGGATAAAATGGCAGAGTTACAAACTTTAGAAACTCAACTTCGCACTACCGAAGTTGCTGTTCAGACAGGCCGATCAACAGGGAATAATGGGATAACTCTATCACAATTGCTAAAGGCTTATGTTGAGTGTGGCTCCCAAACTAGAATGGCAGAGGTGCTAGATTGCTCCCATAAAAATATAACACGCCGTTTGATGAGCGCAGAGCTAAAATACGCAAGGGAGTATCCAAAAGATCCTATTGAAAGGTTGGTGGCGGCAGAAGGCGCTTTGAGGAGGTTTGAGGAGCGCGGTGGGCTATCAAAAAAGGCGGCTAAGGAGATTGAACGTGGGCCATGGGTATCACGTCGTAAGAAAAAGGGGCTCAAGATTGTGGAGGCCGCCAGGGAGGAATTCGATGCTTTTAGGGAGAAGTTAGTAGTGGATCGCATTGTAGGAAGAGTTGAGGGAGTCGATGCGGTTCTCACATATGGTACTCTAGATATGATCGCCAAGCGCAATAGGTTTGACCATCAATCAAGGCTGCTCCCCGCACTAAGAACGGGAGACCCCCAGACCGCTCGAGCAAAAAGTAAAGAGCGCAGTATGGCTTAGACGGCGCTCTCGCTACTTATCAAGAAATAAAAAAGAAAAAAAGAAGATGCGAAAATCACATCTTCTGCTTCATCGAGACCGCTGAGCCTATGATCGAGAAGACAAAGCCTACAATCACGAGCCACATCCATGCTGTTCCTACCGTCATCAGCAATAGTGACGCCGCTGCAAACCATGTTAACTTCCCTGTCATGCCGGCCGCCCTTCCTCCCCAGCTCGTCAGATTAGCGAAACTCAATAGGAACACTGTTATTGAACCTAGTATCGCCGCTGGGAATATCAGTGGCAGCCAGAAGCTTGCGATCCCTGCATTCCATGCACCTAATGCTCCAGAGAAACCGGTGGCCCCCATGTTTATGAGGACTGCTGCGGTTATTAGGAAGAATAGTCCTCCTAAGAACTCCAGGGCAAAGGCACCTTGTGCCGATCCTGTTCTGCTTCTTGCCATGTTATTACCTACTAGCACTCAAGGGGAAGCTTTTTAAATCTAACTGTTGGTTAGCCTCCCGACGTATAGCCGTTGAGAGGGACGTCGCAGGGCGCAACCCCTGCTGGAAGGCGACGTCGGAATAAGAGCAGTAAGTTATTTATTACTTTTTATAGTATATAATATGCCTTGCACCCTAAAGTAGAGTATCTCATATTTGTTAACAGGTGAGCCGTTGCCAGCATCCCCAAGACTAGTTGTTAAGCACGCCGTGCTCAGCTCAGCAGAGGCGAACAAGATTGCAAAGAGGTTCAAGACAACTCTCGATAAATTCCCGAAGATCGCAGAGAGCGATCCGCAGGCAAAGAAGATAGGTGCAAAGCCGGGCCAGCTGGTAGAGATAAAGAGGGACGACCCGACGGGTAGCTATCTCTACTACAGGTTTGTAAAGGCCGTGTGATATATTGGACAACCACGAATTGCTAGAGTCATATTTGAGCAACACCTCAGTAGTCCAGCAGCAGATAGACAGCTACAACAGATTCATAAACATAGGACTGCAGAAGATCGTGGAGAGCCAGTCGAGCATTGAGCCGGAGGTGTCCGACTTTGCGATAAAGCTCAACAGCGTCAGGCTCGGCACTCCCGTAGTTATAGAGTCGGACAGCTCCTCAAAGAGGATAATGCCGAACGAGGCGCTTGCGAGGAACCTCACGTACAGCGCACCCATATATCTCACTTACACGCCGGTGATAAGCGGCATAGAGAAGAAGATAAACACTTCTGAGGTTTTCATTGGCGAGCTTCCCATAATGGTGAAGAGCGATATCTGCTATACCAAGAACATGTCGAGGGAGCAGCTGATGAGCGAGGGGGAGGATCCCGACGACCCTGGCGGCTACTTCATAATAAAGGGAAGCGAGAGGGTCCTTGTAGGAATAGAGGATCTGGCTCCTAACAGGATAATCTGCACAAAGGAGAAGAAGGGGGTTGTTAGCAAGGTCTTCTCAACAACACTAAACTTCAGGGCAAGGTGCAGCATAACGCGTGACGATTACGGAATATACAAGGTGCTCTTCCCGACGGTCTCTAAGGGAATAGATTTGGTGCTTGTGCTAAAGGCACTGGGGATGCAGCCTAAGGAGATGCTCGCTGAAGTGGAGGACATAAAGGAAATCGCCAACGACATGCTGCTCAACATCGACCTTAGCAAGGCAAACGAGATAAGCCAGGAAGAGTGCGTGATGGAGTTGGGAAGGATGTCTGCGCCCAACCAGGCAAAGCCATACCAGCAGAAGAGAGCAGAGCTGCAGCTTGACACTTACATACTTCCTCACATAGGCACAAAGCAGGATCAGAGAAAGGAGAAGGCGGCCTACCTTGTTAGGATGGCAAGGCGCGCCTCCATGGTCGCATACGGCTATTCCAAGCCGGAGGACAAGGACCACTACGCGAACAAGAGGATAAAGCTGGCAGGTGATCTTATGGAGGAGCTGCTCAGCAATGCATTCAAGTTCTTTGTCAAGGACATCAAGTATCACGTTGAAAAGACGACGGCGAGGGGCAGGAAGCTCAACGTCAGGACGAACATAAACCCAGACGCGCTCACGGACAAGATCCTCTACGCGATGGGAACCGGATCGTGGCCTGCCGGCCAAACCGGGGTCTCGCAGGTGCTCGACAGGACGAACTTCATAAGCGCGCTTGCACACCTGAGAAGGGTGAAGTCGCCGCTAACAAAGAAGCACCCGCACTTCAAGGCGAGAGACGTCCACGGAACATATCTTGGAAAGATCTGCCCGAGCGAAACCCCAGAAGGAACGGAGGTCGGACTTACAAAGTATCTCGCTATAATGTCAAAGGTAACGGTCGGCGCAGACCAGGCTTCGCTGGAGCAGAAGATTAAGGAGCTGAAGCTCCTAAACGAAAAGTGATGTAATGGCAAAGATCCCAGAAACAAAATGTTATGTTTATCTCGATGGAAGAGTTATAGGCGCTGTAAGGGACGGAGCTCTCTTCACAAAGGAGATAAGAAAGAACAGAAGGGCTGGGCTCATTTCCGGAGAGATAAATGTATCGTACATAAGGAAGCTTAATGAGGTTCACATAAACGCAGACAGGGGCCGCGCAAGGAAACCTTACATAATAGTAGAAGGCGGCAAGAGCAAGTTCACAGAAGATCTCAGGCAGAAACTCGCTAACAAGGAGATCGATTTCAACTACCTTCTCAGAAGGGGGATACTCGAATACCTCGACGCAGAGGAGGAGGAGAACGCTCTCGTCGCGATGACAGAGGACGAGATAACCAACAAGATAACACACCTTGAGGTTGACCCGGCATCAATTTTCGGACTTACGGTAAACATAAGCTCGTTTATGGAATTCAATACAGTAGGAAAGCACTCGATAGCGCTCAACTTCAACAAGCAGAGCCAGGGCCTCTATGCAACCAACTTCAGCAAGAGATACGACCCTAGGGCCTTCCTTCTCTATTATCCGCAGACTCCGATAGTTGACAGCCTTGCTTACAGGACAATAGGCCTGCAGAGGCACCCTAGCGGGCAGAACTTCGTGGTAGCACTTTCAACTTACTATGGATACAACATGAAGGATGCTCTGGTTCTGAACAAAGCAGCGGTAGATAGAGGGCTTGCAAGGAGCGTCTTCTACAGAACGTACAGCGACGAGGAAAGAAGGTACGCGGGAGGGCAGCAGGACCACCTGAGAGTACCTCCGGCCACGACAGACGGCTATCTGGGAGAGCATGCATATTCGAAACTGAGCGAAGATGGAATAATAGAGGTGGGAATGGAGGTCAAGGAGGGAGATGTCCTGATAGGAAAGGTCTCGCCTCCGAGATTCCTCGAAGAGCAGACATCGTTTGGAGTGGGAGAGGAGAAGAGCCGTGACAACTCAGTTTCGTTGAGGGCAGGCGAGGAGGGAATTGTGGACGAGGTGATGCTCAGCGAGACAACCGGCGCTACAAAGATAGTTAAGGTCAGGGTGAGGGGGAATAAGATCCCAGAATCAGGAGACAAGCTTGCGAGCAGGCAGGCGCAAAAGGGAGTCGTATCACTAATCGTAGATCACAATGACATGCCATTCACAAAAGAGGGAATAGTGCCAGACCTTCTGCTAAACCCGCACAGCCTCCCAGGAAGAATGACATTGGGGCACATGCTCGAGATGCTTGGCGCAAAGGCCGGCTCGCTGGCGGGAACGCACGTTGACGGAACCCCGTTCTCGAAGAGAGGAAGGGAGAGGATAGACGAGTTCGGCGCGCAGCTTGAGAAATACGGATTCGACAAGTTCGGCGACGAGGAGCTCTATGATGGAAGGACAGGAAGGAAGTTCGGGGCGAAGATATTTACCGGGGTAGTATACTACAACAAGCTGCTCCACATGGTCAGCCTCAAGCTCCAGGTCAGGAGCAGAGGACCGGTGCAGATACTTACACACCAGCCGACAGAAGGAAAGCCGAGGAAGGGCGGCCTCAAGTTCGGAGAAATGGAAAGGGATGCGCTTGTTGGCCACGGCGCGAGCCTATCGCTCAAGGAGAGGATGCTCGACCAGAGCGACAAGGCGGAGATATGGATATGCAAGAACGACGGCGACGTGGGCTATTATGATTACATAAAGAACGTGCCGGTCTGCCCGCTTGACAAGGGCAACAACCTCGAGAGGGTTGAGATCAGCTACGCGTTCAAGCTGCTGCTTGACGAGATAAAGTCGATGCACATTCTGCCAAGAGTGATGCTAAAGAGTGAATAGAATGCAGGCCGAGAGCATAGAATTTGTGAAGTTTACGACTCTGTCGCCAGAGCTCATTAAGAGAATGAGCGTAGCAAAGCTCATCGTCTCTGACACTTACAATGAGGATGGATACCCGATAGATGGAGGTGTGGTAGACCAGCGTCTTGGAGTCATAGACCCAGGTCTCAAGTGCAAGACATGCGGCGGCAGGGCGAAGAGCTGCCCGGGCCACTTCGGCCATATCGAATTGGTAAGGCCGGTAATACACCCGGAGTTCGCAAAGACGATCTACCTTCTTTTGCAGTCAACATGCGAGAAGTGCTACAGAATCTTGCTGTCGGAAAACCAGATCGCAGAGGTCCGCCCAGCGATAGCGGAATTCGTTAAGGCGGAGGGAACAGACGAGCTGATTGCCCCCATTGTCAAGGAGGTGGACAAGAAGAGCCCTATGATGAAGAGGCTGAAGAGCGTGAAGAAGTGCCCGCACTGCGGATCTCCTCAAAGGAAGATAAAGCTGGAGAGGCCGACGCTCTTCTATGTAGAAGGAAACAGAATTCGCCCTGACGAGATGAGGGACTGGCTCTCCAAGATAAGCAACGACGACCTCTCGCTGATGGGGATAGACCCGATCGCAACAAGGCCCGAGTGGCTGGTAATAACCACGCTGCTGGTGCCTCCCGTAAATGTAAGGCCGTCGATAACGCTCGAATCTGGAGAGAGGAGCGAGGACGACCTTACCCACAAGCTTGTGGACATAATGAGGATAAACCAGAGGCTCGGCCAGGACATAGACGCCGGAGCGCCGCAGATAATCATAGATGACCTTTGGGAACTTCTCCAATACCAGGTTACAACATACTTCAACAACGAGACCCCTGGAATACCTGTTGCAAGGCACAGAAGCACACGTCCGCTCAAAACCCTTGCACAGAGGCTGAAGGGCAAGGAGGGACGACTGAGATACAACCTCTCTGGAAAGAGGGTAAACTTCTCTGCCAGAACGGTAATATGCTCTGACTCAAAGCTTACGATAAACGAGGTCGGCGTCCCGACAAGGATAGCCGAAAACCTTACGGTGCCGATCTACGCTACGCAATGGAACATCGACATTGTCAAGAGCTACCTTGAGCGCACCGAATACCCGATGGTCCTTAACGTAATATCAAAGGACGGGATAAGGAAGAGGGTCAGCGATGCGAACAGGGAGGAGCTCCTGAAGGGGCTCGTGCCGGGATTCATACTAGAGAGGCAGCTCGTTGATGGGGACCTCGCCCTCTTCAACAGGCAGCCGACGCTGCACAGGCTGTCGGTGATGGCCCACTCTGTGAGGGTCCTGCCTGGGAAAACGCTGAGGCTCAACACCTCTGTGGCGGTTCCGTACAACGCGGACTTTGACGGGGACGAGATGAACCTTCACGTCCCGCAGTCGATAGAGGCGCAGGCGGAGGCGAGGTACCTCATGCAGCCAAAGGATTCCATACTGTCTCCGAAGGACGGGAGGCCGATCATGTTCACTGAAGAGGACCAGATAGAGGGCCTCTACATGCTGACGAAGGACGACGCGTACTTCACGAAGGACGAGACGTCGATAATGCTCTCATCCGCAAACGTTTCGGAGATGCCGAAGAAGGGCAAGAACGGAATGTACAGCGGAAAGGCGATCTTCTCTATGATACTTCCAAGAAACTTCAACTACACAACAACATCGTTCGGCCAGAAGGTGACGATAAAGAACGGGGAGCTTGAGGAGGGGGTCATCGGAGAGGACATAATCGGCTTTGGCGGATCGATGATACTCGAGGTCTTCGAGCAGTGCGGCTCGGATGTTGCTGAGAAGTTCCTCAAGGACGTATCGGAGATATCCGAGAGGGTTGTCTACTCTGCAGGAATGACGATAAGCATAAGGGACTATTACGAGACAGAGGCGATAAGAAAGGAGAAGGACAGGATAATCAAGGAGGCTGATGACAAGGCAGCTGCACTGTTGGAGAACTACAGGCAGGGCAAGCTGGAGGCGCTTCCGGGTTACACAAGAAGGGAGACTCTGGAGCTTGAGATGAGGGTCCAGCTCGACATAGCGAGAGAGGTTGCTGCCAGGTTCCTCCAGAAGACGCTCAAGCCGGACAACAACGCATACCTCATGGCTATGGTAAAGGCAAAGGGAAACATACTCAACTTCGTACAGACGAGCATGCTGCTCGGCCAGCAGGCGGTAAGGGGAAGAAGGCCGACAAGGGGCTACACCGGAAGGATACTCCCGTACTTCAGGAAGAATGACAAGAGGCCAGAGGCAAGGGGTTTCATACGCTCATCCTTCCTAGAAGGGCTTACGCCAACGGAGCTCTACATGCACTCGATGGGAGCGAGGGACTCTGCGATGACCAAGTCGCTCATAACAGCTGTAAGCGGATACATGCAGAGGCGTCTCATTAACGCGCTGCAGGATCTCTACATATCGGATGACGCTAGCGTGAAGGACGCGAGCGGCGCGCTCATAGAGACGACATACGGAGGGGATGGCCTCGACCCGATGTACGAGAGGATCTCAAAGAAGAGCATCGATTCGATGGGCGGCGCTGGAATAAAGGTGGCGCGCGGCGAGGCGGTGGGGGTGGTGGCAGCGCAGTCGATCGGAGAGCCAGGAACGCAGATGGTGCTCAGATCCTTCCACTCTGCGGGCATTGCGTCTGTGATAACAACGACAGGATTGCCGAGAATTATAGAAATAGTTGACGCAAGGAAGAAGCCGAAGTTCCCGATGATGGAGATAAGGCTTGAGAAGAATATAAGCAAGAATTACGAGAAGGTCAAGGAGATATGGAAGAAGATCGAGGAGGTGAAGGTCTCAAGCGTGATGCAGAGCTTCGAGGAGAACCTCAAGTCGGGAAACATGATACTTCATCTGAACAAGGAGAAGCTCGACCACTACGGAATGGGATCGAGGACCGTGGCAAGCAGGATAGGAAAGCTTGAGGGGGTGACGGTCGACCAGGACGGAGACGTGCTGAAGATAAAGGTCAAGGACAAGGAGATAAAGGCCGTTAGGACCAGGTTCGTCAAGGTACTGGCGTCGACTATTGGAGGGGTCAACGGAATCCCGAAGGTGGTCGTGCAGCAGGACGACGACCAATCATTCTACCTAACAACATCGGGCAGCAACATAGAGGGGGTCCTTCAGGTAGACGGAGTTGACAAGGACGGAATATACAGCAATGACATTTTCGAGGTCATGAGAGTGTACGGCGTTGAGGCCGCAAGGAGCCTGATAGCCAACGAGCTGATGAAGACGATAGAAGAAGAAGGCATCAAGGTGAGCTTCAGGCACCTCAGCCTTGTCGCTGACACGATGACCCACACAGGAGTAATAAAGAGCGTAGGCAGGCACGGCATCGCCGGAGAGAAGGAATCGGTATTCGCAAGGGCCGCGTACGAAGAGACGGTCAAGCACTTCACCAACGCGAGCGTCTTCGGCGAGACCGACAGGCTGACCGGCGTAGCTGAGAACATACTCATAGGCAAGCAGATCTGCGTGGGCACCGGAAGGGTGAGGCTCGCAATAAAGAAGGAAGAGTTAAAGAAGATTAGGAAGAAGGATTGATACTATGCAGAATGAAAGACCGTTCGACCTGCTCAACAAGGTGCTTAGCAAGACCGTGCTGGTGAGGCTGAAGAGCAACGTAAGCATACGCGGAAGGATAACCTCATTCGATGCCCATATGAACATCGTACTTGAGGACGCGGAGGAGCTCGACAGCGAGGGCACAAAGGCAAAGCTTGGCACGATACTGTTGAGAGGGGGCAACATAATATTCGTTTCACCCGCATGATGCTGATTGGGCTTGTAGCGTAACGGTAGCGCACCTGCATGGCATGCAGGGGGTTGCGGGTTCAAATAAACCTAAAAAGTTTTGAAAATCCCGCCAAGTCCACTTTAAACCCCTTTTGGCCCATTTTAGGCGAAGTTTAAATCCCACCATTTACCAGGCTTTCTTCTAAAGTAAGTAATAAATAGGTAATGAAACTGAGCATTAACAGAGTGAAGTTATGGCAATGCAAGAAGTAAAACTTGTTGAAAGGGCTTTAGTCATAAGTGGTCCAACATGGAATGCTCTTGGAGCAATTTCAAATACAAGAAAAGTGCCACTGGAGCAGGTTTTAAGCGAGGCACTTACTGGTAACCCAAAAGAGGTCAAGCGGACAGAATTACCAACATCCAATGGACAACGCGAACTGCCTATAATTGAAATTACAGTCAAGCTTCCTGAGAGTAGACTTGTTGAGCTCAGCGTTGCGGCAAGAGGTGAAGGACTCGAGTTAAATACTTACATACATGAACATCTCGAAGAATTCTGCAAAAAAAGTTCAGGAGATTCAACTCCTACGCGAAGGTCCGTCAGCTTAACACTTAGAGCTGACGTTTTAAAGGGACTCAGGAGAAGGGCAGAGGCACAGAATGTAGATGTATCAACCATAGTTGAACGAATATTAGACACAGACGAAAGCCTGCAAAGATAATATTGGCATATACCCACATATGCACACAAAGCTCACATCGCTTGACATGGGCTGGACACCAAGCCCACAAATTTTTACGAAGATAGATAGACAGCAGAGATTACGCTTTCTTTTACCCTTACACTCTGTTGCAAAAGTAATATTTAAGTTATTTGTAAGGGTAATTAGCTCTGTAAAATAAATAGGGTGGCTACACATTACAAGCCTGTAGTCACCCAAATTACAGTTTACTTACCCTTACTTAATGTCAAAAAACAATATATTTATATATTTGTAAGGGTAAACATCTTTATGGTAAATCTAAGGAAAAAGGTCATATCAGGCAAAACCTACTATTACCTTGGCCACTCTTACAGGGAAAATGGCAGGGTTAAATACAAAGAGACATATGTTGGAGATGCGCCTCCCAGCATTACTGATATGTTAAAAATAAGGAAAGAACTTCTGCTCGACATATATAAAGAAAAGTGGTTCAAAAAATTCGAGGTAATAAAAAGGGCTTATGCAAATGATTGGAAACGCATGCCGTTAGAAGCAAGAGAAAAATTTCTAGAGTATTTTGTTGTGAAGTTCACTTACGATACTAATAAGATAGAGGGCTCTAGTTTATCATTTCAGGATACCGCAGAGTTGCTTTTAAGGCACGTGAGCCCAAAAAACAAACCTATACGAGATATAAAAGAGACTGAAGCGCATAGGAAGGTATTTTATGAAATGATAGCGCAGAAAGGGGATCTAACTCTTGAGGTATTGCTTGAGTGGCATAAAGAGCTATTCATCGAAACAAAACCAGATCTTGCAGGTAGGATTAGAGACTTTGGTGTGTATATTGGCGGGAGTAGACATTTGCCACCACCAGCTAAGGAAGTGAAACAAAGACTTACAGAGCTTTTTAAATGGTATCATAAAGAGGAGGAAAAAATGAATGCAGTAGAGCTTGCTGCAAGAATGCATCTAAAATTTGAGACAATACATCCTTTTGGGGATGGAAATGGAAGGACCGGGCGATTAATTTTGAATTTCATACTACATAAAAAAGGCTATCCCATGTCTAATATTAAGTACATAAACAGGCGAGGTTATTACAATGCTCTAGAAAGGGCAAATGTTAATAAAGACGAGACAATTTTCGTTCAGTGGTTCTTTAGGATGTACGTTAAAGAAAATACGAACTACCTCAAACCACAGTAACTCCTGTAAGCTGGTTGAACGCTAAGTTCATCCTCTACCTTTTTCACGGCTACTTAACAAAACCTAACAAAAACCGAATTATAGAAATGGGTATATAAAAACCAAAGTCCATAGTTTCTGTAGTGAGGGTATGACGAAAACATGGGATACAAAGAACAAAATCATCGACCTGCTGAGCAAGAAGAAGATGACGCTCACAGATCTGTCAAAGGAGCTCGATCTTGCGCCATCAACGGTCAACCAGCACCTGAAGGAGCTGCTTTGGTCGAACGCGATAAGGCAGATTGACAACCCATACTATGTAAAACTAAAATACTACGAAGTGGACCCGCAGTTCAGCGGGCTGGCAACGCAGAGCGAGCCGGTAAGAAGGGTGCAGCCTAACAACCTCTGGAGAATTGCGCCGATAATAGCGGCTGTGGCGGTGGTTGCGGGCCTTCTTCTTACTTTGGGAGGTTCCTCGATAACCGGGCAGGTCCTTTCCGGGCCTCAGGTCCCGACAACCTTCAGTGTGTCTGACGCGCCTGGAAGCGCGGCCGTAAGCGCGCTCAACATTACCGTGTCAAGCGCCATGATAGAGAGTTCATCTGGAAAGTGGTACACCATAATAAGCGCTCCAGAAACGTTCGACCTTGTTGCGCTGGACAACATATCGCAGTTCCTCGGCAGCGCAAACCTGTCGGCTGGTACATATGACCAGATAGTTCTTGACGTGTCGAATGCCACTGCTGTGGTGAACAACCAGAGCACAGGGGTCTTCATACCGACAAACACCCTCACGATAGTCGGAAGGTTTGTCATAGGAAGCAATTCGACCAACTCTTCGTGGATAAACATAGACTTCGACCTTGCAAAGTCGATACATGTGACAAGCAATGGAGAGGTCGTCCTGCTTCCGTTCGTCACGGTTAGCGCAAGGGACAACGCGCTGCTCTGGATGGGCTCCAATGGGATAATAGCCATAAGGAACCCTGGCAGCCACCCAAGGATGCTGAACGAGTCTATGAACCTGAATGGGAGCTTTTCTACAAATGTTCCCCCGCTCCCATCAGGGGCGCAGATCGCAATACTCACAACGGGCGGGGCGACGATACTCCCGTATGGGAACTCGAGCAACACAATAGTGATAAGGACTAGGGGCAGCGTGATAGTGATAAGGAACGTCACGAACTCATCCAGCCTCATCACAAACCTGAGCGCACAGGGAGGATTCGGCGGCCAGGGAATCGGACTGCCCACCGCAATAAGCTGCAGCTTCGTGAACGGGTCTGCGGAGTGCAACGTAAACACAAGCCTCTCAGGGAACTACCTGCCCGGGCCAATACCGATAGTGCCGTGCAAGTTTGTAATGTGCCCAATGGCTGGCGCAGGGGTGGGAGGATACGCATGCTCTGGCGGATGCCAGCCGGTCGGCATAGGGGTTTCGTCAAAGTATAACGAGACGTGGAACTCGACCTTCAACTGGACCTCCGGAACGCCGTACCCGCAGAACGCAACATGGAACTCGACCCTGTCGCAAAACGGGTCATACAGGCAGCAGGGTAATGCCTACCCTGGAGGGGCGGGATACGGGCCTCTTGGAGGCATTGGAGGGGCTATAGGAAGGATGTTCGGGCTTGGCCATAGGTAGCCTCTGAACATAAGGCTTTTATGAGGGCCCTTTTACAACTCCTACATGGATAAGCCAGTTAAAGGGCTGCACCTGGGAGCCTTTGGTATAACGGTATTCGCAACCTTCCTTTGGGGAATATCTGGAATAGCAGCGCAGATACTCTTCCAGAGGTATCTCTTCCCTCCGGTGGGGCTCGTTACGATAAGGCTCTTCCTCGCTTGCGGAATACTCTTCGTGTTCCTGAGGCCCAAATGGCCTGGCAGGGACTGGAAGCGGTTGGTCGTCCTTGCCGCCTTCGGCATACTGCCGTCGCAGCTGTTCTACCTGCTGGCCATCGCATACTCCAACGTGGCTGTTGCCTTGCTGCTGCAGCTGCTCTTCCTGCCCATGGTTGTGGCTTACGAGATATTCGAAGGAATATACAGGTTCTCGTTCTGGCACATCGCCACGATACTGCTCGCCATGTTCGGCGCTTTCCTGCTGATAACCGGCTCTCCCTTTAGCCTTCAGCTCCATGTCACATCTGCGGCCGTGCTCTTCGGCGTCCTCTCAGCGATAGGCGTGGCCGTCTATACCCTCGTGCCAAAGCCGCTGGTCAAAAGGTACAACCCATGGTCTGTGACGATGTGGTCGTTCCTCATAGCCGGGATCATCTCTTTGCCGTTCGGCGCATACAGCCTTCTGCATACAACAGCGCTGGCAAATACCCAAGCGCTGCCAAACATAGCAATTTTGGTACTTGCTGTAACAATACTTGGCACCGTGCTTGCATACGGACTGTATATCAGGGGAAGGAGGCAGCTTACAGCAACAGAGTCAGCAATTGCGGCAGTCGGAGAGCCGATATTCGCGACAGCCCTCCTTTACTTCGTGCTGGGAACCCTTCTTACACCATTCCAGTATGTTGGCGGGGCTCTGATAGTAGTATCAATGATACTTCTCAATTCTGTTGTTAACGCTGCGAAGAAATAGCACTTCAAAACCTTTTTATATTTAAATAAAGCGAACTATTTTGTGATGTTGATGGAAGGTACAACAACGCCAAGCACAATGCCTGTAGAGACAAAGCTGCATCTACTTAGAACAAATGAAATTATCTATGCAGGCACTGCAGTTTTAGCTGCAGGAACTACGGCGCTATCCCTACTAAGGCATGACATACCTGCTGCTGAAGTTGGTGCGCTTATTCTCGCACCAACTGCTTTCATAGCAGGATTTGTGCACCACGCAAGAAACTACCTAAGAAGGAAAATTTCTGAGGTACAAGTACAGTCTTGATTTCAAACTTCAGGCATTAGACGTTAACAACGGCAAGATTTGGTCTACGGTCTCTGCACCAGTCTGCCAATTCTTTTCTATGGCAGTTCTCCCCTCTTGGTTCGACACACACCACTGTGACATCTCTTATCATAGCCAGCTCCTCCAGCTCTGTGACGCGCCGTGCGGGCTCCGCACCTCTTAGATGATCTCTGTAATCCGCCCTGAACCCCTCCCACGAAGTTTCCCCTCTATACCATTTACCAACAAGTTTTGGCGGCGGTGCTAACTCCACCCAATGTTTATCGAACGAGACAGATGGTATTATTCTAGGATCAGGCGTCACACCATCATCATATGTATGCCTGCTCATGATTGATATTCTTATCCCATCATCATGAGTAATCGGTTCAAAAATACATTTTGTTTTGAGCAAAAGAACACTACATCTTTTATCATGTTTCTAGGTATATAAATACTTCTCTGGATGGGCTCGAGGAGAATTGAACTCCTTATCTTCACGTTGTCAACGTGACGTCTTACCAATCGACTACGAGCCCCTATATCGTTATCTGCATGCCATCGTAGGCCGCGTCTGTTTTCTTGAACACCTTTCTTGCTTCCTTGAGGAGCGCGTCCGCCCTTTTGTAGCGCGCACTGTTGTGGAATATTATCAACCTTTCCGCATTTGCGCTCTTTGCTATCTGTGCGCTCTCCATTGCTGTTGAATGGAGCCTCTGCTTTGCAAAGGGTTTGTACTCTTCAGTATATGTTGCCTCATGTATTAGAATATTTGCCCCTTTTGCCGCGCCTGCAGCCGTTTTCACAGGCCTTGTGTCTGCGACATATGCGATCTTCCTTCCATGCTCCATTGTCGTAACATCCTTCAGGGATATTGTCCTATTTCCTATCTTTATCCTGCCACTTTTGTAAAGTTTCGAATACATTTCACCTTTTATTCCGATCTTCTGGCATCTTTCCTTGATGAAGTGGTGCCTGTCCTCTTCCTTGAAGTAGTATCCGAATGTCGGAACAGAGTGGTTTAGCTTGAATGCCCCTATCGTGAAGCCCCTTCCCTTCAGCAGAATTCCAGGCTTTACAGGAATGATGTTTATTTTGTATCCTATAAGTGCCTTATCGAATGTCAAAAGGGGAACCAACTTCTTCTCCTCTCCTTTTGGGATGTATATCGACAACGGTTCTGTTCTCTTGTTCAGCGCCAGCGTCCTCACAAGGCCCGCCACGCCTATCACGTGGTCGCCGTGCATGTGGCTTATGAAAATCGACTTTATCTTGTACGGGTTTATCGAATATATCATCATCTGCCTCTGCGTTCCCTCCCCGCAATCGAAGAGGTAGGTGCCGCCATCGTATTCTACGGCCACGCTAGGCAGGTTCCTCTCCTTTGTCGGGGTAGAACCTGCTGTGCCCAAAAACGTTATCCTTATCGGCAGCGCCATTCAATCGATCTCTATTGTTATCTCCTTATCCTTCAGATCTACATCGAGTATCTTTATTTTGTGGGTCTTTGCCTGCAGCTCCTCTTTTGTTATTCTCTTGTTGGAACGCACCTCTTCTATGAGTGCGTTTATTGCATTCATGTTGTTAAATATCTTCTCTGCGATTTCTTTATTGCTTTCTATCTCTTCTGCTGTTTCTTTTATCAACTCCCTCTGCCTTTCGATGCTCGCCTTTAGCTCCTTCTCCCGCTCGCTCTCTTCAGGATGTGCGCTTGCCTCGCTCTCGTAGATTATGTCGTACAGTTCCTGGAGGCTTGCCACTTTTTCGCTTTCGAAGTCCGAATATTTCATTATCTCGCATACCGCATAGTCTGAGATGACGCCGTCTTTCCTGTAGATGAAGTAGTTGCCATCCTGAGCGGATTTTATCTCTTCCTTCAGTGCGTATATGCAGCTGCCCAGCTCCTTTGCCGCCATTGCGCCTATCTTTACCCTCGGGTTTGTCTCCGCCCTGTTAAGCGCGTCTTCAAGGTAGAGCGACCCCACATTTACATTCTTAGCGAGGAACGCTATGAGGGTTGTCCCCTTTTCAGCCTCTTTCACCCTCTCCGCAAGCCTGTCGAAGCTGTTGTATCCAACAAAATCGTTCCTTGGCGGGGTGTACTTTTCCCCGTTCCTTATCTTCCTGTCCTTGAAATCAGCCTGCATGTATGCGAGCGTTATTATTCCATCGTTGTCGGTCATTATGAGGTTGCCCTTGCCCATCATCTCGAGTATGATGCTTGCGCTGCTCTCTCCCTTCACAAGCTTGAATACAATTATCCTATCGGAAGCGAGCTGCTCTATTGACTGAATGGTGAAGTTGGCTATCCTCTTCCTCACTGCCATCGCGAAGCTCGACGGCTCTTCTGGTATTTCCAGGGACGACATGCTGCAGAGCATCCTCTTCAGCACGCATAACAGGTCCGCCTTTGTGCCGCCCCTGCTCAGCCTTATCCTGAAGCTTCCCTTTGAAAGCTCGTAGAACTTGTCTATGTGGAAGCCCTCGTACTTTCTAAGTTCCTTGACTAGCAAGGAAAGCTCAAGGGCCGATATCTCTCTCATGCAATCAGGACTTCTTCAGCTTCTTCGCACCCTCCTCTTTTGCGACCTTGGAGAATTCGGACGATATCTTGAATGCGGATGCGCCGTTGCTGCCCTCGAACACCGCGCCTATCTGCACTATGTCAGCGCCGCTCGCGTAAGCGGTCCTCAGGTCCTTTGTGTTCCTTATGCCGCCGCCCACTATGTATGGGACGGTTATTGCGGACTTGACTGCGTGTATCATCTCAATGGGAATCGGGCCAGATCCCTGCGCCTGTGGGTTTGACCCCGTATCTGTGATTATGAACCTGTTTCCGAGGAACTCGCCAGCCATCGCCAGCGCCGCAGCTATCTTCGGCTTCTCCCTCGGGACTATGTTGGCGTCGCCGACCCAACCCACTGTGCCGCCAGGGTGCACTATTATGTACCCTACAGGCAGCGGCTCGATCCTCTTCTTCTTTATCATCGGGGCCGCAAGCATCTGCGCCTGCGTTATCCAGTACGGGTTCCTCGCATTTAGAATCGACATGAAGTATATCGCGTCCGCATGCTCTGTTATCGTGGCGATGTTGCCAGGGAAGAGCGTGACGGGCACGTCCACCTCCTCCTTTATCCTCCTTGCTACGTTGTCGAGGAGGTCTCCCTGGACCCCGACGCTCCCTCCAATCAGGACGAGGTCTGCGCCCCCCTTGACAGAGTCCCTTGCGGTCTTTATCGCCGCCTCCTCGCTCTTGTAATCGACAGGGTCGATCAGGCTGAAGAACATTGCACCCTTTGCCTCAAGCGTCTCGTTTATGTACAATTCGACCTTTCCCTCCTTCATTGGATCACCACGCTCTGCCCCCTTATCTTCTTGCTCGACTTCATGAAATCTTCTACCATGACAAGCCCGTCGACATCCCCCCTTCTGGATGGGGTGAAGCCGAGAACCTTCCTTATCTTTGATATATCGACAACCCTGTCGGAAACCAGGAACTCATATTCATCGTAGCTGATTCCGGCGGCCTTGATGAGCAGGCGCGCTATCGCCCCGTTGACAGACCTGTTCGGCGGCTCGACGCCCATCAGGTTGGCGACCAGGGTGAAGAGCTGCCTTGGCGTGTGCATGTACCCGTCTGCGATGTTGAAGACCTGGTTTGCAGAGCTCTTGGGGTTCTGCGCGGCGAGCAGCATCGCATCCGCCGCGTCGTCGACATGCAGCAGCGAGAGGTGGTTGTTGCCCCTTCCTATGTATCTCATCCTGCCCTCCTTGACAAGCTTGAATGCCTTGAAGAAGTGCGGCTTCTCGTACCCCCTGCCGTAAAGGGTGGCGAGCCTCATTATCGTGTATATCATCTGCTTGTGTGATTCCCCAAAGCTCTCGACAACGTGCTCCGCCATCAGCTTGCTCTCCCCGTAGTGGCTCGATGGCCTCGGCTCAGACTGCTCGGTGAGGGTCTCCTTCTCCCTTTTGTAGCCGTAGACGGATATGCTGCTTGAGTAGAGGAAGTGTATCGGGGTTGCTGGGTTGGGGTTGGCTGCGAGCACGCTCTTGATCAGGTTCTCAGTTCCTATCACATTGATCTCTATCAGCTGGTTGTAGGTGTACTCGGTGTTGGGGGTCGCGCCTGCGATGTGGAAGACCCTTGTGACGCCCTTGCACGCGGCCTCAAGGTTCTTCTGGTCGGACGGCCTCTTGAACGTCAGGTCCGCAACATACGGCAGAACCCCAGCGGGCAGCATCGCCAGCTCCGGATACTTGTCTGGGACGTCCTTGAGCACCACCCTTACGGTCTCGCCATTCTGGACGAGCCCCCTTATTATCGCCCTTCCAAGCCCTGACGTTGGGCCGGTTACAAGGTTTATAATCCTTTGATCACTCTTCTGGAATGCCATTCTCACCACCTGCCTTTCCGTCAAGAAGGGCCATCGCGATGCCCCTCATCCTGCTGCCAGCAAGGCCGTAGACTGCGTAAGAGGCCCAGTCCTTGCCATACGGCACATAGACATCGAGGTTTACCCTCTTCTTGATCAGCTCCTTTACCTTCCTTGCGCTATAACCAAATGGAATGCCAAATATTAAATCGTTTCTGTGGCCATTGCATCCTGACGCAATCTTGGCTATCAGGTGGTCGTTGGGCTCGTGTATGAAGACCTTCTGGCTCCTCTTGAGAAGCATGCCTATCGTATCCATGTAGCTCTTCATCACGTTCTTGTACGCCTTCTTGTCGTCGGAATGCTTCTGCTCCGCCATGTATGCGCGAGATGTGATCCTGACAAGGCCCTTCGGCCTTATTCTTTTTGCGATTCCGTCCATCCTCCCATAGTACGAGAGCGGAACCTCGACTCCGAGGTTCTTGTACTGCGCGGCCTTTTGGTTGTAAACCTCCATGAGCTGGTCGTTTGTGACCCCCGGTCCGCCCTCCAGCCACACTGTGGATGATGATGCGTCGAGTATTCCGTCTAGGAGCTTTCCTGCCGAATCTGTGCCGGTTGTGAAGCCTATCTGGCTCAGCCTTACGGATAGGGATGCGTTGAGGTGCAGCCTTGAGATCTGCCTTGCGAGCTGCACGTAGGTGTTGGCGTTGTACCTCGCCTTTATCGGATCCGGGACGCTCTCGCTCAGGAATGTTAGAGTCGTGTTCATGCCCTTGCCGTTCAATGACTTCACAGCATTGAGCGCTGAGTTCATTGTGGAACCGGCAATATGCCTTCTTATTAGCCTGAAAACGATGTTCCTAATTAGCCTATGCTCTTCCATTGTGAACCACTGGCCATACTGTAACGAATGTTAGGTATTTAAAGATATTCGTCAATAGATTCCTGTTCTTATGCCGGATATAAAGGAGCTTACAATAGGAGACCTTCTCGCAAGGCTGCACAGCGCAATAGTGGAGTTTGTCGGCACGGTCGGCAGCATTGTCAAGCAGGACAGGGAGGTAAGCATGGGCGACATTCGCGAGCTAAGAAATGATATAAAGGAAAGGCTCCAGAGAAACGAGAAGATAGATGAGAACAAGAAGCTGCTGAAGGTTCTTGATTTATTCACATCCGATAGTGCAGTGTTGGAATTGGTGAAGGAGGATGCGGAGGAGTGGCTGAGCTTCATAGACCACATCGAGAAGAGCATGGAGCAGAAGGGCGCCTACAAGGATCTAACTTCCGATGAAAGGGCGGAATTGGAGAGGATAAAGAAGACAACAAGCGACATAAAGGCCCTTATAAGATCGGGAAGCTGAGCCTAGGAGGCGGTTTGCTCTGCGCTCTGCTCCAGCAGTAGTGAGAGGTCTGGCGGAAGCCCTGGTTTCCTGAGCCTTTCTTTGCGCTTTTCCTTCTCTTTTTCGCTCATCTGGCTCTCAAGTTCGGCTATCCTTTCTTCGTACATCTTGGTGTGCGCCTCTTTCCACATGCTGTCGTTTCCTTGGAATGGCTCCTTCTTGCTGAAGTCGGTTATATTGAAAATTGGGCTGTATGCTGGGTTTCCGCCAAGCTGCCTTGCGGCCTCGCTCTTTCCCTCTGTGCCATCGTACTTGATGGTGAGCGCGGTGGCCTTTCTCTGCGCGATCACCAGGTCCTCGACATCCTGTATCTTTGAGACCTCGTCTATGAATGCTTTTGGAGTGATCGCATCGAATACCTCAGGCCTGGACCTCGCGTACTCCTTGAGCAGCTCCCTCTGCATCTCCATCATCTGCCTTACGGTAATCGTTGCATTCCTGAGCTCAGCAGACTTGAGCATCTCCCCCATCTGCGGCCTCTCCTTGAACCACTCCACACCCTTCATATCCAGCAGGTCTGATAGGTACCTGTTTGTTGCTTCGATCAGCTTGCCTGGGGCGGGCGCGTCCATCGCGTCGACCTTTTTGTTATAATCGCTGATGGCAGAGGAGCGCTGTGCTGGTTCGTATGCCATGACCCGTTCCGCTATGCTCTTTGGCGACTCCTTGTTGGAGAGGAAGTTCTTCACGTATGCCGCAATTATCAGCTCCTCCCTTGCAAGTTTTATCTCCTCGAGCTCTTTCCTTACTGCCACCACCCCAGTGGAGTCTGTGACGAAGCGAGTGAGCATGTCGTATGCATCGCCTTCGCGCTTTCCGTATCCGGGAAGCAGGTCGAACTTCAGGCGCGTACCCATCTCTCCAAGCTTCTCCGCCATCCTTCTGAGGTTCCTATCGCTTTCACTGCCCCCAACGAGCATCTCAGCCCTTGAAGAGGTGTCGATTACAAGTAGGTCAACCGCCTTTGCAGGATCTGGAGAGTTGAGGAGGGCCTTTACCATCTCTGCCTTCCACTCCCTGAGCCTTTCCAGCGACTCTGTTGAGAGGGGCTTTGTTGGGTTTTCGATCACATCCTTGACCTCTGCCTTCATGTCGTTTAGCTCTGCAGTGAAGGCGGCCTGGTCCCTGCCCGGGGTGGCGGCCCACCTCGCCCTGAGCTCATCGCTCTCCGGCCTAATCAGGTCTAGCTTTGAATCAATCTCCCTGAGATGTTTTAGGATCTTCTTCTGATAAGCAAGAACATCGACATATGTGGAGTCCTTCCACATGGGTTCATTGCGCTCTGTTTCGGCAGAGGCGCTTGTGGGTGTTCTTGTGGCAGCGGCTGGCACCATTTCACCTATACAATATGGTGCTTCCCAGATATTTATATATATTTGGGAGGTGGGATTTGCGCCGTATGGCTACGAGATGCTGTCCCCGTAGAGCTTTACGGTGGGGAGGTCGCTGTCGTTTATTGGCGCCTCCTTGTCGCACTCCGCGCCGATATCAGCTATCGCCTTCTCGACCCTCCTTACGAGAGCCTCTGGTGCGTCTCTTGGAACAATCCCCCTCATGGAAAAGCGGCTAACTCCGTTAGCGTCGGGGTCAAAACCAACATACTCCAGCCTTAGGTGCTTCCTTACATCCGCATCCAGCCCGGCGGCGAGCTCTGTTGCAAGGTCCGCCTGCTTCTGGACCGCGACTATGCCCTCTGTGCTGCGCCCCTCCCGCTCGTGTATCAATTTTGGATTAGCCTGAGCCATGTTACCACTTAGCAAACCATCTGATTTATCAGATATAAATACATTTTGAGGGCCGGAGCTGCTATACCTTTATCGTCCCTTCGTCGATCTTCTTTATGATGGCCCTCGGGTCCTCACCTTCGCACTTGACGCCCATGCTCTTGCACGTTCCAAGTATCTGCTTGACTCGCTCGGCAAGGCCCTTCCCGTACATCGAGCTCTCCTTAGCCTTGGCGATCTTCTTGACCTGGTCGATGGTCAGGTTCCCTATCGTCTCCTCCTTTGTTTTGGCGCCTGATGTTGCACCAAGCTCCTTCAGAATAAGCGCGCTTGCCGATGGCGACCCGACCTCTATCCTGAACTTCTTGGTGCCGGTGTCGACAATTACCTTGACGGATATCTTTATCCCCTCAAAGGGCTTTGTCTTGTCGTTTATCTCCTTGATTATGTCGTTTATCGGAACGCCAAGAGGTCCGAGAGCCGGCCCGAGAGGCGGGCCTCCCGTCGCCTTTCCTCCTTCAACCAATCCTGCTATTGTGACTTCTGCCATATGATCAACTCTTCTGAGCCTTCTGTATTATCCTCGCGGTATTCATCTTTGTTGTTATCGGTATTGGCACCACAACATCCATAAGCTCTACGGTCATCTCGCTCTTAACGTCGTCTATCCTCAAGACCTTTGCCTTGTATCCCTTGAACGGGCCGGATGTGAATTCGACTGTATCGCCGTTGTGAATTTCCTGCGCGTAACTCTTTACAACGAGCAGCTTCTCGACCTCCTCGTCAGAGAGGGGCTTTGGAAGTATTCCACGTATGTTCCTCTCTTTTGTTATGAATGTCCTTGCTGTGATCTCGTCCTCAGCCTCGACGATTATGTAGCCGCGCATCCCCTCCACCACTATTATCGAGTAGATGGGAAGCTGGTCCTTTGATAGCTTGTTTTGCAGCATGTTTGCTGCGATTTTCTCCTGGCCTGACGTTACCTTCACAACGAAGAACACAATATCACTTATATTTTTGTTTCTATAGCAATGCATGGTTACCATGCATTACGCAAGAGTAGAGAGAGAACGCGCAGAGCATATGAAAACCCTCCTTGTCAAAAAGAATCTCTTCGACAAGAGTGGAGAGGTTTTGCATAGCACCAGCTATGTTCTATTTCCAATTAATGTTAGCAATGCAAACATTAAAAAGCTTATCAAAGAAAATGGCGGAAGCGTTATTTTGAAGGGTGGGACAAAAAAACAGGGCAGGCCCACTTATGAAGAGGTGGTAGCAAGAATACTGCCGAAAGATGAGAGGAGGGCTTTGGCAAGAGGCTACGACCTTCTCGGAAACATCGCCATCATCGACGTCGGGAAGGGGCTTGGCAAAAAGGAAAAGGAGGTTGCGAGGGCTCTGATTGAGTCGTCAAAGACGATTAAGACGGTTCTTGCGAAGGCCGGCCCTGTATCTGGCAAGTATCGCACCAGGAAGCTCAGGTACGTAGCGGGGAAACGCAGCTACATCGCAGACTACAGGGAAAACGGCTGTAGGTTTGTGTTTGATGTGAGGAAGAGCTTCTTTTCAAACAGGCTATCATTCGAGCGCGGAAGGATAATGAAACTCTCGAAAGGCAAAGAGAATGTCATTGTGATGTTTGCTGGTATCGGACCGTTTGCAATTGAGATAGCAAAACAAAATCCTAAGGCAAAGGTCTTAGCTATAGAGCTGAACAGATATGCTTACCTCTCGATGAAGGAGAATGTGAAGATAAACAAAGCCAGTAATGTAGTACCATTGCTTGCAGACGCGAAGAAGATATCGGTAAAGTACAGGAACTTCGCAGATAGAGTGGTAATGCCTCTTCCAATGCAGAGCATAAACTTCCTTGACAGCGCTGTTGAATCGGCAAAGAGAAAAGCAACGATACACATCTATATGATAGTGCGGAGAGACTCTGCAAAAACAAGCGCACAAAAGGCATTGATGCACCATGCGAAACTGCACAAATACAAAGTAAGGTTGGATGGATTTAAGGTTGTGAGGGACTACTCGCCTGGCGAGGTGGAGGTTGTCGCAGACCTGAAGATATCGAAATGAGAATATTTTAGTACAGAAACGTTTATATATGTATATTCCCACAATAATAGTGGGAATTATATGACGCTCGTTAAGGTTGACCAGAAGATGAGGATAAGGTTTCCGAAAAAGATAAGCAAGATGCTTCACCTGAAAGGAAAGGAGATGCTGGAGATGGAGGTGAGGGAAGGCGAGATTCGCATTATGAGGCCAAAGGAAGCCGACATGAGCAGTTTCCCCCTCTTGAAAGACATGATAGAGAACCCGCTGCGCTCTAAGGTTAGAATTACAAGCGAAATGCTTGAGAGAGTTGAGGAAGAGATGTACTTATGATCATAGTCGATTCGAATATCTATATCTTCGGGGAGCTCGAAGGCATGCCAGAGAACAAGCTGGCGCTGTCAAAATTGTACGAATCATACAAATCGGGAAGGCTGGGCATAAATGCCATAATAGCCTCAGAGGTTTTTCATAAGCTTCAAAAGTTCTTTGGCAGTACAGAGGCAGCCGCGAAGGTCTCTAAGATGGTCTCGGACCAATATGCGGATTTTTTACAATTCACCCCAGAAATGATTGTTAGGGCCTCAAAGCTGGCAAGAGACTTTCAGATGACCATAAACGATGCGATGATAGCGCAGCAGGCCATAGAAACCGGCGCTGCGATCCTGACCGACAACGTGAAGGACTTCAAAAAGGTTGGAATGATAAAGGTAATTCCTTTAAGAGGATGAGGCATTCCGCAACCTAAGCTTTTCCGTCTGCTTTATAAAGTTTTTTATAGCATATTTGCTAGGTTAAATGGCGACCGCAGAGACGACCACCGCGGTAGCATACCGCGAGCTCGACCTACAGGAGTTCGTGCAGAATGCTACATGGAGAGAGCTTCTTATCGACCTTGTATCTACGAACCAGCTCGACCCATGGAACATAGACATAGCGAAGATAGTCGACCATTATCTCAAGGTGATAAAGAGGATGAAGGTCCTTGACCTAATCATACCGGCGAACATGGTTCTGGCAGCCTCGATTCTTCTCAGGATGAAGAGCGACACGATAACGATATTCAGCACAACAGAAGAGCAGGCGGTTGAGGAGCAGATCGTTCAGCAGGCCAGAGTGAGGCCGGAGGTTGAACCTCTTGTTCCTGTTGCAAGGATACAGCCGAAGAGGCGCGTCACCCTTTCGGAGCTTCTTGAGGCGCTCGACCAGGCGATGAAGATAGAGCAGAAGCACAAGGTCGAGCACGAGAGGGAGATGACACCCATTAACCTGTTCATAGACACGGTCGACATAGAAGACAAGAAGAAGATGGTGCAGAGCACGATAGAGAGATCGCTCGATAAGGAGGGGGTCACGACCTTTGCCATAATATCAAAGGGCGTCCAGAACCTTGAGAGCGCGCTGCTTGACCTCTTCGTGCCGCTGCTCTTCCTTGCGCACGAGAACAGGGTAGCTGTGCTTCAGGATCAGTTTTTCGGAGAGATATTCATTAGAATGATAGAGGGTGAGAAGGTTGCAAGAAGAGCTAGGAACTGAAAAGAGGGAGCAGCTCAACACGATCGAGGCGGCGCTCTTCGTCTCAGGCAAGGCTATGAGCGTTGAGGAGCTGTCCAAGGTGACGGGAATAGCATCGATCGGCCATGTCAAGAGGCTGGCCGATGAACTTATAGAGGAATATACCGGAAGAAACAGCTCGATATACGTTGCGAAGATAGGTGAGAGGTACGCGCTCAGCATAAGGGAGCAGTACGCCAGCAAGGTCAGCAGCATTGCCGGACAGCCCGAATTGACAAAGGGGGCGATGCGGGTCCTTGCATACGTGAGCAAGAACGAGCCGCTGGTTCAGAGCAGCGCTGTCAGAGCATTCGGCAGCTCGGTCTATGTTTATGTGAAGGAGCTGATAGAGAACGATTTCATAAAGGCGACAAGGCAGGGAAGGTCCAAGAAGCTCGAGACGACAAACAAGTTCAAGGAGTACTTCAATTTCTCGAAGTAGTCAGTATGTAGGGTGTGATTCCTCAACTCCCGCCTTTTTGTTCATATACAGTGCGGCAACGAACAACAGGGATGAAGTTCTGTTGAGGAACGCTATCAGGTGCGAGTTGGTTTCCTGCTCGTGGGAGAGCGCAACAGCAGATCTCTCCGCCCTTCTTGCAACAGACCTTGCAAAATGCAGGTGGGCGCCGGCTGGCGACCCTCCAGGAAGAACAAATTTCTTGAGCTCTGGTATCATCTTGCCTATCTTATCGGTCTCCTCGCTGGCCCACTTTACGTCAGATTCGCTTATCCTCTTCGCATTTGCATTTGAGTTTATGGAGGCCGCGTCCGCGCCAGCTGTGAAAAGCTTGTCCTGCATTGTGTTCATTGCAGAGAGTATCGTCTCGTCTTTTATGTGAAGGATCGCTACGCCTATTGCGCTGTTGAGCTCGTCAATGTCGCCCAGAAGAACGGCAAGGGGTGAATCTTTGGTCATTCTACCGAACCCCATTGTGTCGGTCTCGCCCTTGTCCCCCCTTCCAGTATAGAAGCTCATTTTGTACCCCTACTTATTTATTAAAGAAAATCTTTTAATCTATTGAATAGAATTGTATTGGGGCCCGTGGTCGAACGGTAAGACGTTACCTTCACAAGGTAAAGATCAGGAGTTCAACTCTCCTCGGGCCCATACCGAACTTATAAGTACATGAGCAAAAGCCCTGGCATTTCTGGTTCAATTCTCACACCACCACATACCCGGTCTGGCATGCTTTAAAGAATTTATCTACGATATAAGGCCACGTGTGCTTATTATGCGATTGGGTGTAATTGTTCTTTTTGTTTCAACTTTTATGCTGCTAACTGCAACTGCAGCCTCGCTTGC
Source organism: Candidatus Acidiferrum sp. (assembly GCA_035509375.1). Taxonomy (GTDB): domain Archaea; phylum Micrarchaeota; class Micrarchaeia; order Micrarchaeales; family Micrarchaeaceae; genus JAJZAB01. The sequence goes on along the minus strand of DATJLP010000002.1, from coordinate 3,771 downwards.
GCCAACATCAACATCAATTACCTGTCTGGATAATTTTACAGTGGGAGTCGAGACCTTCTGCGCTGTAACAGTAAGTGGAAGCTATCCAATTGGAAATATTGCATTTACTACTTCATCACCAGGCGGTACATTCAACACAACAGGATGTTCAAACGCAACCGCTTATGTGTGGGGGAAAGAATGTTATTTTGGATACACTGGCACAGTTGCTGGGACCCAAACGATAACGGCCACTTATAAGGGAGATCCAAATAATACAGAAAGCTCTGGTTCATATACGGTAATAGTTAATCTAAAGTCTTCTACAAACAATTCTGGCTCTTATAATATTCTTCCAAATTCTATTCTTTGGGATCAACAGGAGATGATGCAGTTTGAAGGTCCTAACTATACCACATTAGCCGTAATGGTCGATGCGGTGAACCAAATTGACATTTCTGGGACAGGTCCGGGCTATCTTATTAATGGAGCAACAGCAGGTGCATGGTATCAAGCAGGTTTAGGTTATAATTGGGGTGGTCCGGGAGGAGGCTTCCAGTTCATTACCGCTCTTGTCAATGTCACAAATACTACTACTCCGTATATAGTTAATGTAACAGACCTAAACGGCCCGGTGAATAACAATGATGAACTCAAGATTTCAATGCAGATAGTAAACAATTTTGTTGTCATGTCTATTATAGACCAGAATACAGGCGCATCGGCCAAGGTTTCATATCCAGCATTAGGGGCATCTGACTTTATTACAAATTCACCAAATTACTACACCGGGCTTTTGACAGAATGGTGGTATCACCTAAACGCGAGCCCCCAAACTTACATACCATTGAAGAATGTGACATACACCCTAATAACTGTGCCAAAAAACTACACATTATACAACGCCAGGTTCCAATTTCTTTCCCCTATACCAAAAACGACATATAATGTCACAAAGCAGATAGAGACATATACTGGAAGTAAGTTGATTGTTGGTACTGCGGGTTTGAATGAGACCGCGTATCTAAGAATTTATGTAAATGCCACTCCAGGCCAAAGCCTTGGAGGAGTGAGCGCAGGAGTGCCTTTCCAGGTATATGGAAACAGTCCATCATTCTTGGTAAAGGCGGAGGTCGGCCAAAACACAGCCATAGGAAATGGCTGTATCGTGAGGATCCCAACTTTTGGTAATGACGAAAACAAGAATAATGTAACAATGGTCGGCTATGTAACATGTAACAACAAATTCATTAACATGTATCCTCTTATGGAAGCGCTTAACCTAACTAATCCGCAAAAGAATGTTACCGCTACTTGGGTAGGCGAGGCTGGAGAGTTTGTGGCTTTTGTAGGAGTATGCCTTCCAAATAACGCATGTTACGGCAGTACTTCAAACAATTCTTCTAGCAACTACACCACTACAATTCCTCAACAGGTATCATCAAACCTTATATCGCAGATAATAAATGCGATAGTAAAAGCGATAACCAACTTCTTCAAATTGTTGTAAATAAATAACTATCAAGATATATCGATAAATATATTTTGAGGTATGAAATTATAAGGGCACACATCTCGGGCCCACCTTGTTTTTGAGAAGCTTTTAATAATTACGTTTCTTACTTTACCTGAAATGGAGAATGATAATGAAGCGTACATGCACCTCTTCAAGGCGCTTTTGGATGAACTGTCAAGCGCCTCTACAGATGTCGTCCTTGCCGGTGGGAAGAAGCTGCTCGATGATCGGAGCGTTGCGGAGAACCTTGCTGCTAGGAAGATACAACCCTATCTTTATCTGTCGGGCTTTCTCAACCTTCTCGGAAGGGAGATCAGCGTAAAGAACATTTCAAAGATCATGAAGAGCATAGGCATGAAGCCGGACCGCAAGCTGATCGACAGCATAATAAACGCAGACAACGAGAACGGCGTGGTCTACATCTATTCGGTGTACCTCTTGACTGCGCTTGGGCTCGAATGCAGCATAAAGAACGTGACCGGTATAGTGCACTCTCTTGGGGTCAAGCCGAACGCCCTCTTCGTGCAGAACGCGCTTGATCTCTATAATATGAAGTACGGGAAGAAGATTAATCCTTGAATGCGTACCCCAATGTTGTGTATATCAGCTTTGCAGCAAGGAAGTTGGGTGCCACGATCCCTGGAATAGGGCAGAGCTCGTTGAAGTCTATTCCTATGAGGTTCCTCTCCTTCAGCACTCCCTTCAGTATCTCCTTTATCTCGTTGTATAGCATGCCGCCAGGCTCCGGCGTGCCTGTGCTGGGCATTATCGATGTGTCAAGAACGTCGAGGTCTATCGTTATGTAGAGGTTCTTTTTTGTGTTTTTCAATATTCTGTCGGTTATCTGCTTTGTCGTCATTGCCCTCATGTCCTTCATGTAGAGTGTGCTTGCAGAATGTTTCCTTGCGCTCTCCTCATCCGTGCTTCTGACTCCGACGCTGTAGCAGCTCTTGCACATCTCCCTTATACGGGCCATTATGCATGCATGGCAGTACTTCGTTCCAAAGTATTCGTCTCTTGAATCTGAATGCGCATCGAAATGCAAGACGCTGAAGTCCTTGTGCTTCTTCGATATCGCCTTCACAGCCCCTACAGCAATTGTATGTTCACCTCCGAGCAGCAACGGCACCTTCGAGTCGTCAAGTATCAGCGATACCTCTCTTGCTATCCTGTCAACCATCTTCTTTGGAGAATCAAAATCAGGAGCCAGTTCGTCCAGTGTGAAGATGCCTATCTTGCTTATGTCCCTGTTCAGCTCCTCGCTGTAGAACTCCACCTGCCTGCTCGCCTCTATTATCGCGTGCGGCCCCTCCCTCGATCCTACCTTGTATGTTGATGTAGAGTCGTATGGGATTGGGAGCACCACTACCCTTGCCTTTTCGTAATCCTGGTCCTCTATACCGAAGAGGTTGTAGGGCGGCATCGCGTTTAGGATCTTCATAACAGCACATACTTCTGAACATAAGTTATAAACATATTCCGTTGTTAATCTTATATACGGTGGTGGGTCTATTAGGGTTTATTATAGCGGATTTGAGGTCTTCCTGGATACTCTCTCTGAGAAGGACATAGACGACTTCGCCAGGAACGCTAACGACCTTGAGATTGCTTACAATGTAGCAGCGTTGGGAGAATTTCCGCATCCTTACGGAAGGGAGGACGCAGTTCTATTCATAGGAAACGCGGAGAGGTCCTTGGCGGAAGGGAAGGAGTATCATTTTGCAATCAGGGACTCGAGAACGGATGAGCTCGTCGGTGCTGCCGGCATCTGGGGCATAGATTTGGAGAAGAAGGTATGCGAGATAGGATGCTGGCTCGGCAAGGAGTACAGAGGAAAGGGTTATTCTAAAGAGGCGCTTGCGCTGCTTTCCCATTTTGCATTCAATCGACTTGGAATATCGAAAGAGTATGCAAAGGTGTTCGACTTCAATTCAAAATCAGCCTCCATGCTGGATTCCGTGGGCTTCAGCATGGATGAGAAGTTCGGTGAGATGAAGATGCACTACCACGGGCCTGCGCAGGAGAGGAGATATGAGATTATAAAGTCTCAGTTTGATGATAAATACGGCGAGCTGCTGAATGGTGTTGAGGTAATAGCTTGATAGACGACCACGTAACATTAGGAAGGAGCGTTGTTCCGGAGAACTACAAATTGGAGATAGAGGCGGACACCAAGACCTTCAGGTTCAAGGGAAAGGTTGTGATAAGGTGCGTTGCGAGACCTGGAACAGACCTGATAAGGCTGAATGCGAGAGACTTGAAGATAAAATACGCAA
>DATJLP010000001.1:0-9355 GCA_035509375.1 Candidatus Acidiferrum sp. | reverse complement strand
AGATGCTTATAATTAAAACAACGTCACAGTATATCTGGTGTATAAGTTTATAATACTTGTTTCTGGGAAGATTTACCAACAAAGTGTATGCATGAAAGCGGAAATAGGCGTAATAGGGGGGTCTGGAATATACTCGCTGCTCAACGATGCCAGGGACGTTAGCATGAGTACAAAGTACGGTGCAACGAGCGAGAAGGTCAGCATAGGCACCTTGCAGGGAAGAGAGACCGCCTTCATACCGAGACACGGCAAAAAACACACGACGCCTCCGCACAAGGTGCCGTACAGGGCCAACATCCAGGCACTGAAAGACCTTGGAGTAAGAAGAGTGATAGGCACTGGGGCGATAGGCTCTCTAAGGGAGGATTATAAGCCGGGAGATTTCGTAATCTTCGACCAATTCGTCAACATGACGCACGGAAGAGATGACACCTTCTTTGACGAAGATAGGGTCATCCATGTCAGCACCGCAGAGCCGTACTGCCCGGAACTAAGGTCTCTGGCGCTAAAGACGGCAAAGAAGATGGGAATAAGCGTGCACGGCACAGGAACGATACTTGTGATAAACGGACCAAGGTTCTCGAGCAAGGCGGAGTCGAGGTTCTTCTCTGCAAACAAGATGGACGTGATCAGCATGACGCAGTATCCAGAGGTGGCACTGGCCAGGGAGAAGGGAATGTGCTATCTGGGAGTAGGAATAGTTACCGACTACGACAGCGGTTTGGAGGGAAACAGCAACATAAAGCCGGTCTCGTTCGATGAGATAACGAGGATGTTTTCCAAGAATGTGGAAACGCTCAAGGTCATGATATCAAATCTTGTTGAGGCAATTCCAGAAAAGCAGAAGTGCGATTGCGCAAAATCATTGGAAGGCGCAGAAGCAAGCCACTGATCAATACTTGAAGGACGATATCGCCTTTATCGTGCCCGATGTCTTAAGCGTGTAGAAGTATGTATCTCTTCCATTGACCTTCTTCATCATTGCCAGAGCTGCGATGAGTACGCCGGATCCCTGGAGCGTTGACTTGAGAAGGAATCTTTTTTCGGTCACAAACTTGATAACTTTAGGATTTACCTTGTGATAGGCTGCCTCACCTACGCAATGCAGCATTGCGTTGTACAAGCCAAACGAGAAATCCTCTCTCTCGCGCTCGTTCACAGGAGTTCCGGATTCCACAAGTATGTATCTGTGCTTCTCTTTCATCAAATCTCCAATAGCATTTTGTTTGTCTCGCCTATGCTGACCCTTGCATATTCCTCGTCTGCACCAAGGAGCTTTGCAAGCTCTACCATCTGCATATGCGAACACATCAGCGAATCTGACCGCGCCGCGGTTATGAAGCTTACAGGAACATCTTTCTTTTTAGCGTAAAGGAAGAGCCGTCCAACCTTCAGCATCGTCCTTGAGCGCTTGAGCCCGTACAGGGAGGTTATTTCCGACAAAGAGATGCAGAGGATCGTAGAATTATCGGCCATCTTCGCTATAAGCGACTTGTCTATTATCGGCTCTTTCAAGTAGACTGCGGCAACGCCGCTGCTCACAGCGCTAGAGAGGTTGCCGGCGCTTCCAGATGCGATGCACCTCTTCTCTCCACCAAACTTCTTCCTGTCAAGGTCAAGAAGCATGATGTCTTTTGGAATGACCCCTATTTTCTCAAAACCGAGCTTCCTTGCGGTCTTCTCGTCGGCATTGCAGCCCTCAAAGACGATATCGTAATAAGGCAAGAAAGCACCTACTCCTTGACCTCCTCTTCCGGCATGCCGAAGATGTCCTTCTCAAGAACGTCGCGCGTTTTCTTGGAGGGCACAAGCAGTTTTACGAGCTTTGTGTGGCCGCGTATGCCCTTGCCGGATTCGAACGCAGCTATGAGCCCCTGCATCTCCAGTTCGGAGAGGTATTTCCTGTACCAGCGCTCGCTCTTGGGCTCGTTCTTCATGCTGTCGCATACGGATTTGTAACGGCTGTATATCTCGCCGCTGAAGAGGTACGTGTCAACGCCGTCGGTGAGCTTCTTGTACGTGCCGCCGCTCTGGGTGAGGAGAGAAATGGAATAGAGGACGAGCTTCTGGTGCTGCGGAAGGGTCTTGATCAGCTCGTACACCGCGTTGTCCTCTGCAGACTTGGTCGCGTCTGTCGCGTCCTTCATCGTTATCGTTGTCTGGCCGCGCTCATCGCTGAGCTCGCCGGCCTTTGACAAAATTGTAAGGGAAAATCTTGCGTCGCCGCCTTCCCGTGCCGCCTGCGCTGCGATGTAGTGGAGTACATCATCGCTGATGACCCCCTTCTTGAAGCCGACGCCGGCCCTGTCCTTTATTATCGCGTAGAGCTCTGTGGCGTAGTAAGCTGGAAAGACGAGCTCCTGCTCATAGAGGGTGGAGAGGCTTCTCGGGTCGAGGTCCTCCTTGAAGGAGACCCTGTTGGAGATGCCAATCATGGACACCCCTCCAGCCTTTATATCGCTGTTTATTCTCGTAAGGGTGTATATCAGGTCGTCGAGATCCTTAACCATGTCTATCTCGTCGAGCACAGCGACGAATATCTTGCTATCCTCCTCTATCCAGTTCCTCAGCCGCTCGTAAAGGTCAACGGCGCCGTATCCCCGTTTCGCGTATGTGGGAAGGTGATCGCCTGTTATCTTCGCAAGGACCTTGAACCTCGAGTTGTATATCCTGCAGTTTATGTAAGATATCTTCGCTTTTGTATTCGGAATGTTCTTTATCTCCTCTATCACGTAGTTTACGCACGATGTCTTCCCAGTGCCTGTTTTTCCGTAGATGAAAAGGTTTCTTCCCCGTTCTCCCTTGAGCGACGGAGTGATGGCGCGCTCTATGTTGTTTATTTCTTTTTCTCGGAAAACAAGCTTCTTCGGGGTGTAGTGCGGCGAAAGGACCTCCCTGTTCATAAAGATTTTCGATTCACCAAGTAAATCGTTAAGAGTTTGCATCCAGCCACCACAGAATTGATTGGAATGGTACTTTTAGTTTAAAAATACTTCCTACTAAGGGGCCGTATCGCAGATAACAAGTCAGATAAGCTTCCTGTCGCGCAGCTTCACAATGTCAAGAGTGCTGTACCTCCAGACTATGTCGCCGCGCTCGTCGCTCTGGACCACCCACGGCTTTACAATGACGACATCGTTCTCCTTCACCCAGAACCTCCTTCGGAACCTTCCGGGTATCGAGCAGAGGCGCTGCTTGCCGTCCTGGCACTCCACGACGAACTTTGTGGCGCCTGCTATCCTTGTCACTGTGCCGATCATCTCTCCCTCAGCCGGCATCTTAAGCTTGTACTCTATCGGTGCGCCGCGCCTTTTGTCTGTTGCAGGTCCTCTCATATGATCATCAGTAGTTCTTCACTCCGTATCTTGAACCGCAAGCCTCGCAGACGAGGTAGAACATTCCCCTGCCTGCGCCCTCGAGCTTCGTGTCCGGCTTGTGGCATTCCTTGCATATCACGTAAACCTCAAAATACCTCTGTATTCTCTTGTCAAGGTCGGATCCCTGGAACTTTCCGCTTATCGCAAGGCGCTGCTCCTCTATGCTGACAGGAACTCCAAGCTCCTTGCTGATATATCTTGCAATCTCTTTTGGATCTCTTCTGGCCTTGTCGGATATTACGCCAAGATTCCTAAGTATCGTCTTGTTACCCTGCACAAGGGAGTCGACCTTAGGTATCACAAAATCTGAGCTCTCGCTCGCCAGGTTGGGTGCCTTTGAGAAGGCCCTGTCAAGAAGTTTCATGTATTCTTCGTCGCTCATAATCATCATTAACCATCGACTTTATAGAGATATATCTGTCAGTCACAATATTTAAATATCTCTATAAGCGAAGAAGGCTTTTATGCCAACTGTACCACACGAATCTAGTCTTGTAGAGACGGCTAGAAAACAGATAATGGGAGGGTGCGAAGCCTACTGCAGCGCAGATTACGGCAGAGCTAAGGCTATGTTTGATTCTACACTGCAAATCGACCCTACCAGCATTCCAATCAGATTTCTATCAGGAATATTTGATGGTGGTGAACTTCCTATGTTCAAGCCAGGGTTGGAAAGAGCAGAACGGTTTGCATACACCCTTCTAAATATGAGGGAAATACCAGAAGCAAGCACAAGCAAGTATATTGGCGAAGTATTCCTCGGGTTTGTCTACAGAGCAAGGGGTGACCGTTCAAAAGCGCTGACGCAATTTAGAAAGGTCGACCAACTGGAAAAGGATGGCGCATTCAAACTCTCAGACGGACATGCAGAGCCGCTTCATAATGAGAGCGGATCTTCAACACAGCGCATTGAGATGCTTAAGCGTCACATAAACGCCACATGTGCAGCATACTGCACTGGTGATTATGAAAACGCGCGTAAAGAAATGAACGGTGCATACACCATTCACCCAGAACTTATAGCTTCCTTTGCCGTACTTTTAGATGAAGCAAAAGAGCCTGAGGCAGGAAAACACGGCCTTAAAAGAGCAAGGGTTTTTGCAATGTGGGAAAAAAGCATTGTAAAAACGGCACCGAACTATGAAACCCGTATGTACATAAGTCATGTTTTAAGCGGCTGCATAGAAAGGCAAGAAGGTCATCTAGAAAATTCAAACTACAATTTTGACATGGCAGAAAAATTCTTTGCCACAGGAAAGTTTGGAATTACGATTCCTAGTCCAGAAAGAGCAAGGGAAATAGTTGAAGCACAGCAGCGTTTCCTAAGAGATCAGGAGAATCGCAGACAGTTTCATGGCCGGTAAGAAATTTATTATCAATCATGTAACCTTAGATAAACCTGGTCAATATCCATATAAACCCTACCACGTTTCGCGAATCCAGGACCGTGCGCCCATCTCTTAAATCCAAATTTTTTTAGAAGCGCTTTGGATGCAAGGTTGTTTGAGAAGTACCCAGCAGTAACAATCTCATACTTTTTTCTACAGAGCTTGAGCATCTCTTTCACCAGCATGCTTCCCACTCCCTCACCGCGCCTACTTTTTATTATGGAAAATCCTATGTCGGCAGTGTGCGGCCCCTCAAATATAGACGGGCCCTTAGCCGAGCACATCCCGATCATTTGGCCATCATCCTCGGCAATAAGGACAATCTCTTTCCCTTTCGCTATTTCTTTTGTCATTTCCAAGAAGCGCTCTCTCAAAGAATCATTTGTTACTTTTTGGTTATAGCTGCCAGTCCCGAATCTAGGGTTCTTCCTAAGTTCCTCGTAATAAGAGAGCTCGTTGCTCAGAAAACCTTTCCAATCGCTTTTTCTAAGCCTTCTTATTTTAATCATATTTCGATTTAACCGAACTTATTTATAGTGCTTTTCATAATAAGTATTGGCAGATAGGGGGGAAGCTAAGGGTTTCCCATCCGCAAATCCCTTTAGGCGGCCCAATGCCAGCTAGTATTACATACATGCAGCAGGCCCCCACGGAAGCGTCGACGTTTTGCCCTGGGTGGTGGCTCCATGCGTGAACCAGGCCAGGCCGGAAGGAGCAACCTTAATCACATGGCGGTCATGCTTCCAGGATACAGAGCTGAGTGGAAGTGGAGATCACTTGATGCGTGTTTATAATGCGTCGCTGGCTTCTGCCACGTGTTTACATGATAATAGATGACGTTGTTCATGGCAAGATAGAGATTAGAGAAAAGGTATTGGTAGATCTCATTAAATCAAAGGCCTTCCAGCGCCTCAAGCACATCACACAGATAGGCGTGCCGCAAAACTATGTAATGGCCTCCGAGTCTGATTTCTCCAGATATGATCACTGTATAGGGGTCATGCTCGTGCTCAGAAAACTCGGCGCAGACCTTGAGGAGCAGGTTGCCGGCCTTCTGCACGATGTATCGCACACGGCCTTTTCCCATCTTGTTGATTATATATTTGGCGGTGGCAATAAGGAAAACTATCAAGACACAATACACCACCTCTTTTTCAGCGACAAAACCGAACTGGCAAGGATTTTGAAACGGCACGATTTTGATCCAAAAAGAATATCAAAGCCAGAGCTCTACAGTCTTTTGGAGATGGAACAACCCGATGTTTGTGCAGACAGGTTCGACTCTACCGTAAGGTCATTTGCCACAGCGGGATATAGCGCCTTTGCAAAACAGTCCCTAGCCTCTATAGAGGCAAAAGATGGAACCATGGTGTTCAAAAACATGACATCAGCACGAAATTTTGCCATGAAACATCTCAACTGGCAGAACCCCTTTGGCGGATATGGGGGGATAAGGTTTGATCTTAGAATACGCTGGTATCTTTTTGGAGAGGCTTTGAGAATCGCAATAAAAGAAGGGATTGTCGATAGGAATGATTTTTTAAAGACAGATCCATACATCTTAAGAAAAATTACCCTGGCCAGAGACCCCAAGATAGTCAGCATTCTTGCTATACTAAGTGCCAAGAAACGTATCGCATACAAAATCGCAAGCAAAAAACCAAAAGTTGTCTTGCTATCCAAATTCAGATATGTAGACCCCTTGTTCGTTGAAGGCAACAAGCTGCTAAGACTCAGCAAGGTTGATAAAAGGTTTGGAAGGATAATTTCGGTATATAGGAAAGCCAGCGCGATCGGTATAAGGCTTGAGAGCATAGGCGGCATTGACATACCAATAAATAATATTGACTCTTAATCATTTTCATGCCGGGTTCGCCTAGTGGTAGGGCGGCAGCCTGCTAAGCTGTTTAGTCAGTAATGGCTTTCGCGAGTTCGAATCTCGCACCCGGCGTTTAGTTAATAATAAATATCTACTCGAATTGAACACTTCCTGTGAATTCATGGTAGATGCCCTACGCGGAAAGGTGCACCAGCTCAACATTAGCAAGGAAGGCATTCCGAAAACCGCAGTGCGCCAGATGTACGTTACCCCGCGCGGAGCGATAGGAGACAATCAGGGAAGCCCCATCAGTGAAGACGCGGTGCTCTCCCTTCTCCCATTGGAGTCTTACATGGAACTGGCGCGCAGCGATAAAGTGCGGGTGATAGACAGGCGCCTCCAGCCAAATCTGAATTTCAAAGCAAGGGAGGGCGACAAGCCAAGGCCTGGAGACCTAGGCGAGAACATTACAACGGTTGGACTGCCAGTAATGGAAGTAAAACTGGGCGATGTATTTCAGGTCGGCAGCGAGAGAAATGGAGTTGTATTCAAAATAAGCAGCGCCAGGCGCGCACACGGCGCAGTAACCGAAGTTTTTGGACCTGCATGGACCGACATACTATACGGCGCTGGCCTTCGCACAGGATTAGAAGGTAGCCTAGAATGGGGGAAGGGCGGCTTTGAGGCAAGGGTCCTGAGAGTAGGATCAATAAGTGCCGGAGATTCGATGGTGAGAATACGCTCTGAAGGAAACGGCTCAGAGGGACAACGCAGGCACTGGGACTACTAAATATTATTCAAGAAACCCAGAACAAGCATTTTTATTTCTTTAACAGAATACCTATCTGGTTTCGTGAAGGATCTAATCGCAAAGAAGATGCTTGTTGAAAGCATCGGAGTATTCTTTCTTGTATTCATAGGGGTAGGGTCGATAATAGCAACCAGCTCGATGGGTGCTGCGGGAAGCGGCGCATCGCAGCTTCTTGTTGTTGCGCTTGCCCACGGGCTTGCGCTTGGGATAGCTGTAACCGCGGCGATGGCGATATCTGGCGGGCACATCAACCCTGCAATCACGATAAGCATGCTTGTTGCAAGAAGGATAGGCGTAAGGGATGCAGCCCTTTACATATTCGCGCAGGTTCTTGGTGCGGTGATAGCTGTCCTGCTGCTCATGGCAATAATTCCATCAGGATACGGATCTGCTGTGCAATGGGGGACGCCTTCATTGGCTTCCTCAATAACAGTGGCGCAAGGAATAGGCATCGAGGCTGTGATAACATTCTTCCTCGCCTTCTCGGTCTTCATGACGGCTGTCAATCCCAAGTCTGCAAAGATAGGCGGACTAGGGGTTGGCCTCACTCTTACGATTTTGGTGCTCTTCGCCGGGCCATTTACAGGAGCGGCGGCGAACCCCTCTGTTGCGCTGGGACCCGCAATAGCGACAGGAAACTTCACAAACTGGTATGTGTACTGGATAGGGCCTGTCAGCGGAGCGATAATAGCAGCGCTGATCTGCGAATACATCCTTCTTAGGAAGAATTAGCTCTTTACCCGTATTTCATGCTTTATTATGTTCTTGTTGCCTTCATCCATGTAGAAATCCGCATCGAACTTCTCCTTTGCAAGCATGTGCGGCAGCCAGTGCTCGTCGTCCTTCCACATGTCGTTCATCGGAAGGTTGTCCAATGGGAACCACTTCAGCTCTCCGTTGTCGTCGCTCTCCTTCAGCAGCTTTCCAGAGAAGTCCTTTGTGGAAAAGAGATGAACAGCAAAGTCAACCTCCTCCTTTCCGTAGTTGTGGAAGTTCATTACTCCATGGTAGAAAAGGTTTGTGACAGTAAGGCCGCTCTCCTCCAATGTCTCTCGTATCGCGTTCTCCTCTGGCGTCTCGCCCTCATCAATCTTCCCTCCAACGCCGTTCCACTTGCTCTTGCTCACCCCTCTCGTTGACCTTTTGAGAAGCAGTTTGCCATCGTGCATTATCTCAACGAGCGTTGCCCACGTTGTCATATAACAACCTAATACCAGCCGCGTGCCTTCATCGCCTTCGCGACCCTGTCTACTGCTATTATGTATGCAGCCATGCGCGGGTTGATCTTCTGCCCCTTTGCGGCGTACTCCTTCTGCATCGCCATAGTGTCATTGAACGACTTTGTTATCTTCTTGTCGAGCTTCGCATAGAAGACATCAGTATCCCAGTAATCGCCTGTTACGTTCTGCACCCATTCATAGTACGAGCCTATGACCCCTCCAGAATTAACAAGGAAGTCCGGTAGGTCCATTATGCCCTTCTCGAAGAGTATCGCTGTCGCTTCTGGGGTGACAGGCCCGTTCGCAAGTTCGAGAACGAGCTTGGCCTTAATTTTGTCGGCGTTATCCGCCCTTATCTGGTTCTCTATCGCAGCTGGTATGAGTATGTCGGCCTTGAGCTCAAGCAGCTTCTCGTTTGTTACTTTCTGGGCACCCCTGCTGCTGTAGTTTTGAACGCTGCCTGTCCTCTTCTTTGCCTCGTCCAGCTTCTCCAGGCTCAGCCCAGCCGGGTCGTAGATCCCGCCCTCTGAATCGCTGATCGCCACCACCTTTGCGCCCATTACCTCCTTAGAAAGCGTGTATGCAAACCTTCCAGCATTGCCGAATCCCTGCACAACAACGGTTGCCTTCTTCGGGTTTATCTTGAGCCTCTTCGCCGCCTCCCTCATAACATACATTCCGCCTCTGGCTGTGGAGTCCATCCTCCCCTCGCTGCCCCAGAGCTCCACAGGCTTTCCTGT